>JBKPHE010000046.1:0-6232 GCA_046744485.1 Actinomycetota bacterium
CACGACCAAGACCCCGACCGATGCGTACCGTGGTGCGGGGCGGCCCGAGGCGACCTACGCCATCGAGCGCGCGATGGAGTCCCTGGCCCGGGAAGTCGGCGTCGATTCCGCCGAGATCCGCCGGCGCAACTACATCCCGTCCGACCGGTTCCCGTACGACGCGTCGTCGGGCTTGACCTTCGACTCCGGGAACTACGAGCCGACGCTCGATCGGGCGCTCGAGCTCGTGGACCACGACGGGCGCCGGGCGGAGCAGCGACGGCGGCGCGAGGCCGGCGACACCAAGCACCTGGGCATCGGGATCGCCACCTACGTGGAGATGTGCGGGCTCGCCCCGAGCCGGGTGCTGGCGTCGCTGAACTACGCCGCCGGCGGCTGGGAGGCCGCGACGGTGCGGGTGCTGCCGACCGGCACGGTCCAGGTGGTGAGCGGTACCACGCCCCACGGGCAGGGCCACGAGACCAGCTGGTCGCAGATCGTCGCCGACAAGCTGGGGGTCGACCCCGACAGCGTGGAGGTGCTGCACTCCGACACCGCCATCAGCCCGATCGGCATGGACACCTACGGCAGCCGCTCGCTGCCCGTCGGCGGCGTGGCGGTCGGCATGGCCGCGGACCAGGTGCTCGACAAGGCCCGCACGATCGCCGCCCACCAGCTCGAGTGTGCGGAGGACGACCTGGAGCTGGTCGACGGCGAGCTGCGGGTCAAGGGCACGCCCACCAAGGCGATGACGCTCCAGGCGGTCGCCTTCGAGGCCTTCAGCGCCCATGACCTGCCCGACGGCATGGAGCCCAACCTCGTGGGCCAGGTCACCTACGACCCACCCAACTTCGTGTTCCCGTTCGGGACCCACGTGGCGGTGGTCGAGATCGACGAGGAGACGGGAGGCGTCGAGCTGCTCGACTACGCCGCCGTCGACGACTGCGGGGTCCAGGTCAACCCCATGATCGTCGAGGGCCAACTCCATGGCGGCATCGTGCAGGGCGCTGCCCAGGCGCTGTGGGAGGAGGCGATGTACGACGACGACGGACTGCTCCGGAATCCCACGCTGACCGATTACTGCGTGCCCTCGGCCGCCGAGGTGCCGAGCATCAGGCTCGCTCACACGGTCACCCCCAGCCCGACGAACCCGCTGGGTGTGAAGGGCATCGGGGAGGCCGGCACCATCGTGTCGACACCGACCGTCATCAACGCCGTCGTCGACGCCCTGGCGCCGCTGGGGATCACCGACATCGCCATGCCGGCCACCCCCGAACGGGTCTGGGCGGCCATCCGGGAGGCTCGGGAGGGACAGGCATGATCCCCGCAGCATTCGACTACCAGCGCGCGTCCAGCGTCGACGAAGCCGTCGGGCTCCTGGGCGAGCACGGGGACGACGCCAAGCTGCTGGCAGGCGGCCACTCGCTGTTACCGCTCATGAAGCTGCGGCTGGCCGCCCCGGCGGTGCTCATCGACATCGGCCGGCTCGACGACCTGTCGTACGTCCGCAGCGACAACGGCCAGGTGCGGATCGGCGCCCTGACGCGCCACCACGACCTGGCCACGGCCGACGAACTGCGTCAGCAGGTGCCGCTGCTGGCTCACATCGCGGGCCAGATCGGCGACCCGCAGGTGCGCCACCGGGGCACGATCGGCGGCTCGATCGCCCACGGCGACCCGGCGTCCGACCTGCCGGCGGCGTTGCTGGCGTTGCGGGGGACCCTGGTGGCCCGCGGACCCGGTGGCGAACGGGAGATTCCCGCCGACGAGATGTTCACGGGCTTCCTGGAGACGGCGCTGGCGCCGGACGAGGTCCTCACGGAGATCCGGGTCCCGGCGGTGGGTGACGCCCCGTGGGGGTTCCAGAAGTTCGTGCGGCGGGCGCAGGACTGGGCGATCGTGGGGTGCGCGGCGGTGCTCGGCGACAGCACGTCGGGCGGCCCGGGCGTCGGCCTCGTCCACATGGGTGCGACGCCCCTGCGGGCACCCGGCGTGGAGGAGGCGCTACGGAGCGGCGCGTCGCCGGGCGAGGCGGCCGCCAGGGCCGACGAGGGCACCGATCCCCCCGACGACCTCAACGCGTCCGCCGAGTACCGGCGGCACCTCGCCCAGGTGCTGGTCCGCCGGGCCCTGGAGTCCGCCCAGGCCTGACCCCCCACTCGTTTCCCCGCGGGAATGGTCGTCACAGCGGCCGATCCCGCGGGGAAAACTCCGCGGTTCCCGGCCGTAGGCTGGTGGGCATGCCCGCCGCATCCGCCGGCCCTGCCGGCCCCGTCGCTGGCGACGCTCGCGCCATCGGAGGCGTCGTCGCCGAGACCGTTGACGACGTGGTCGTGGGCCTGGCCGCGCACGACTACCTCGCCGACGAGGGGCTGGCCACCGCCGTGCTGCTGGCGCTGCGCCTGCAGCGGCCGCTGTTCCTCGAGGGCGACGCGGGCGTGGGCAAGACCGAGGTCGCCAAGGCCCTGAGCGCCTGGACCGGCGGCCGGCTGGTGCGCCTCCAGTGCTACGAGGGCATCGACGCCTCCCAGGCCCTGTACGAGTGGGACCACGCCCGCCAGCTGCTCCACCTGCGGGCGGCCGAGGCCGCGGGGCGGGCCAGCGCTGCGGGCGTGGAGGCACTCGAGGACGAGCTCTACGACCAGCGCTTCCTGGTCCGCCGACCGTTGCTGCAGGCGCTCGACGGGGCCGGCGACGGCAGCGCGCCCCCGGTGCTGCTCATCGACGAGATCGATCGGGCGGACGATGAGTTCGAGGCGTTCCTGCTTGAGCTGCTGTCCGACTGGGCCGTGACCATCCCCGAGCTGGGCACGGTGTGCGCGACCGTCCCGCCGGTCACGGTGCTCACATCCAACCGCACCCGCGACGTCCACGACGCCCTGAAGCGCCGTTGCCTCTATCACTGGGTCAACCAGCCCGACGTCGAGCGCGAGGTCGCGATCGTGCGGCTCCGGGCGCCGGAGGTACCGGCGACGCTGGCACGTGACGTTGCGATGGCCGTCGCGGACGTGCGCACCTTCGGCCTCTACAAGCCGCCCGGCATCGCCGAGACCATCGACTGGGCCCGCGCCCTGTCGACCCTGGGCCGGACGTCCCTCGACCCCGAGACGGCGTCGGCCACCCTGGGGTCGGTGGTCAAGTACCGCGAGGACGAGCAGCGGGTGCGCGACCACGGGATCGACGAGCTCGTGCGGCATGCGGTGCGCGATGGCGCCTGACGACCGGGGCTCGGGCGCCACGCGACCCGAGCGCATGGTGGTCGACTTCGTGGATCGGGTGCGCGGCGAGGGCCTGGCGGTGCCCCCGGGATCGGCGGTCGAGTACGGGCGAGCGCTGGGGGCGCTGCAGTCGACGCAGCTCCCGGCTCTCTACTGGGCGGGTCGCGCCACCCTCGTACGGCGTCCGGAGGACATCGCCCCCTACGACCGGGCGTTCGCGGCGTTCTTCGCCGGCGCCGACGACGCGCCGGTGAGGCGGATCTCGGTCTCGGTCCGACTCCATGTCGACGCCCCGGACGACCCGGGGGCCGATGACCCGCAGCGCGACGGCGACGAGGACGAGTCGCCCGCGGGCGAAGTGCGGGCGTTGCGCTGGAGCGCCACCGAACTGCTCCGGCACAAGGACCTGTCACAGTGCACGGTGGACGAGCTCGCCGAGGCCCACCGGCTGATGGCCGACCTGCGCGTGCACGCCGCGCTGCGGCGCAGCCGCCGTTGGAGGAAGTCGTCGTCGCGGCATCGTGGCCGCCCCGACCTGCGACGTACGGTCGCGGGATCGCTGCGGACCGGTGGCGAGGTGGTGCGCCCGGCGGCCAGCGAGCGCGGCGAGCGGCCGCGTCGGCTGGTCCTGTTGCTCGACGTCAGCGGCTCGATGGAACCGTACGCCCGGGCGCTGGCCCGCTTCGCGCACGCGGCCGTGGCGGCGCGCAAGCGCGGCCAGGTCGAGGTGTTCGCCCTGGGGACCCGCGTCACGCGCATCTCCCACGAGCTGGCCACGCACGATCCCGACGCCGCGCTGCGGCGGGCCGCCGATGCGGTCGCCGACTGGGCGGGCGGCACCCGCTTGGGCGAGGGGTTGCGTACGTTCAACGACCGCTGGGGCGTGCGGGGGCTGGCGCGGGGAGCGGTGGTGGTGGTCCTGTCCGACGGCTGGGACCGGGGCGATCCCACCCTGCTCGGATCCGAGCTGGCGCGGCTGCGGCGTGTCGCCTACCGCCTGGTGTGGGTGAACCCACTGAAGGCGTCGCCCGGGTTCGCACCCCTGGCACAGGGCATGGCGGCGGCCCTGCCGCACGTGGACGAGTTCGTGGAGGGCCACTCGGTCGCCTCGTTGGAGGCGCTCGCGGAGCTGGTGGCGCGATGACAGCGGACGCAGAAGCCGAAAGGATGGTTCCATGAGAGACCTGCTCGACGAGCTCGACCGCTGGCGCGCCGAGGGCGTGCCGGTCGCCATCGCCCGGGTGGTGGACCTCGACGGTTCGGGCCCGCGGGCGCCAGGTGCCGCCATGGCCGTCAACCAGCGGGGCGAGGTGATCGGCTCGGTGTCGGGCGGCTGCGTCGAGGGCGCCGTCGTGACCGAGGCGCTGGACGTGCTCCGCACCGGCGAGCGCAAGGTGGTGACGTTCGGCTACAGCGACGACGAGGCGTTCGCGGTTGGCCTGACCTGCGGCGGCACCATCCACCTGTTCCTGGAGCCGTTGGACTGGTGACGGGCGTGGCGTCGAACGGCTCGGGGCGTCTGTACGAGGAGTTGGCGGCGGCCATCCGGGCCGAGGAGGCCGTGGCGCTGGCCACGGTGATTGCCGGCCCGGGGCAGGGCGGCAAGCTGCTGGTCGGTCCCGGGCGCAGCCCCATCGGCTCGCTGGGCAACGCCGACCTCGATCGGGTCGTCATCCGCGACGCCCTCGGCGAGCTGGCCGCCGGCACGACGGTCGTCCGCCACTACGGCGAGCACGGCGAGGCCCGGGAGACGGTGGTGGCCGTGTTCGTGGAGAGCTTCGCCCCTCCGCCGCAGATGCTGGTGTTCGGGGCCGTGGACTTCACGGCGGCACTGGTGCGGGTGGCCAAGGTGCTCGGCTACCGGGTCACGGTGTGTGACGCCCGGGAGGTGTTCGCCACGCGGGCCCGGTTCCCGCAGGCCGACGAGGTCGTGGTCGACTGGCCCGACCGGTTGCTGCGCCGCGTCGGTGGCGGGCTGACGGCGCGCGACGCTGTCTGCGTGCTCACCCACGACGCGAAGTTCGATGTTCCCGCCCTCGTGGCGGTGCTGGCCACCGACGTGGGCTACATCGGTGCGATGGGCAGCCGGCGGACCCACGCCGAGCGGATCGCTCGCCTCGAGGAGGCGGGCGTCGACGCCGCATCCCTCATGAGGATCCGGGCCCCGATCGGCCTCGACATCGGTGCCCGCACCCCGGAGGAGACGGCGGTGTCGATCTGTTCCGAGATCATCGCCCAGCGCACCGGTCGCCACGACGCCCGCCCTCTGCGCGACACCGAGGGCCCGATCCACGGCGGTGACACCGAGCCGCTCGTCGGCCGCTGACGCCGTGACCGTCGCAGCGATCGTGCTGGCGGCGGGCGGGGGATCTCGGTTCACGGCATCGGGCGGCGACCGCCACAAGCTGCTGGCCCCCTTCCAGGGGCGCACGGTGGTGGAGTGGGCGATCGACCATGCGGCCGCTGCCGAACTGGACGCCGTCTACGTGGTCCGCGGCGCCATCGACCTACCGGTCCCGCCGTTGGCGGCCGACGCCGTGCAGTTCGTGGCCAACCACCGGTGGCAGGAGGGCATGGCGACGTCGCTGCGGGCCGGCCTCACCCGGGCTCGCCGAGACGGCCACCACGCCGTGGTGGTCGGCCTGGGGGACCAGCCGTTGGTGCTGGCGGAGTCGTGGCAACGCGTGGCCCGGGCGAAGGCGAAGCCCATCGGTGTGGCGACCTACAACGGCACGCGGGGAAACCCCGTGCGCTTGTCGTCGCTGGTCTGGCCACTGTTGCCGGTGACGGGGGACCAGGGCGCCAAGGTCGTGATGCGCCGCCGGCCGGACCTGGTGATGGAAGTACCGTGTCCGGGAGGTGCCGCAGACATCGATACGGTCGACGATCTGAGGGAATGGAGCTGATGCCGTGGAGCTGACCAACGAGTTCCGGGTGGGCGTCCCGGTGGAGCACGCGTGGGAGGTGCTCACCGACGTCGAACGCATCGCGCCGTGCATGCCGGGCGCGCAGCTCCAGGAGATCGAGGGTGACGA
>JBKPHE010000244.1:0-6900 GCA_046744485.1 Actinomycetota bacterium
GTAGCCGCGGCGGGCGAACAGGCCCGAGACCCGGGCCAGCACGCCCGCCTTGTTCTCCACCAGCACGACCAGCGTGTGGTGGCGGAAATCGGCGCCGGGTAGCTGCGGCGATGCCATTATCGCCCCCCTTCGCCCTGGGACGGGTCGACGATGATGTCGTCGTTGGACTTGCCGGCCGGCACCATCGGGTACACCTTCTCCCGGCTGTCGGTGCGGAAGTCGATCACGACCGGCCGGTCGTCGATCTCGTTGCCCTTCTGGATGGCGGCGTCGACCTCCTCGGGCGACTCGACCCGCATCCCCACGCATCCCATGGCCTCGGCCCACAGCCTGTAGTCGGGCAGGTCGGGCGACAGGTACACCTCGCTGTAGCGCTCGTCGTAGAACATCTCCTGCCATTGGCGGACCATGCCCAGGTAGGCGTTGTTGAGGATCGCGACCTTGATGGGGATGCGCTCGGCGGTCGCCGTCACCAGCTCCTGGGCCGTCATCTGGAAGCAGCCGTCGCCGTCCACCGCCCACACCGTGCGGTCGGGCCGCCCCACCTTGGCCCCGATGGCCGCCGGCACCGAGAAGCCCATGGTGCCGAGCCCGCCGGAGTTGACCCAGGTGTAGGGGTGGTTGAAGCGCCAGTACTGGCTCGTCCACATCTGGTGCTGGCCCACGCCGGCGGCGACGATCGTGTCGTCGGGCGTGTTGTCGCGCAGCCGCTCGAGCACGAACTGGGGCTTGAGGGCGTCGCCCGGCTCCGACTGCTGGTAGGTGAGCGGGTAGTTCTCCTGCCAGCCGGAGATGGTCTGCTTCCAGGCGGAGCGGTCGGGGAACGCCACCCCGCCGTCGAGCAGGCTCCGCACCGCTGCCACCAGCTCCTCGATGACCAGCCGGCAGTCCCCCACGATGGGGACGTCTGGCCGGCGGACCTTGCCCAGCTCGGCGGGGTCGACGTCGACATGGATCACCTTCGCGTCGGGGGCGAACCCGTCGACCTTGCCGGTCACTCGGTCGTCGAAGCGGCTGCCAAGGGCGATGAGCAAGTCGCTCTGCTGCATCGACGTGACCGCCGTGTAGTTGCCGTGCATGCCCGGCATGCCGAGGCACAGCGGGTGGTCGTCGGGGAACGCGCCCCTGGCCATGAGGGTGGTCACCACGTGGATGTCGCACAGCTCGGCGAGCTCCCGGAGCGCCTCGGCGGCCCGCGCCTTGAGGATGCCGCCACCCGCGTAGATGACCGGTCGGCGGGCCTGGAGGATCAGCTCGGCCGCCTGGCGGATCATCCTCGGATGGCCCTTGGTGGTGGGCCGGTAGCCGGGCAGGCTCGCGGCCACGTCGTCGTCGCTCGGCCAGTACCACTCCATGGCCGAGCGGGGGTTCCGCGGGTCGACGATGTCCTTGGGGACGTCGATCAGCACGGGCCCGGGCCGTCCGGTGGTTGCGAGGTGGAAGGCCTGCCGGACCATGAGTGGGATGTCCTGCGCCTGCGTGATCAGCTCGTTGTGCTTGGTCACCGAGCGGGTGATGCCGACCGTGTCGCACTCCTGGAAGGCGTCGGTGCCGATGGCGGCGAACGGCACCTGGCCGGTGATGCACACCATGGGGACCGAGTCCATGTAGGCGTCGCACAGCGGGGTGACGACGTTGGTGGCCGCCGGCCCCGAGGTCACCATGCACACGCCCGGCCGCCCCGTGGCGTGGGCAAAGCCCTCGGCCATGTGGCCGGCGCCCTGCTCGTGGCGCACGAGGATGTGGCGGATCGGGCTGTCGATGATCGGGTCGTAGACCGGGAGGATGGCGCCGCCCGGGAGGCCGAACATGACCTCGACGCCCTCCATCTCGAGGGCCTTGATCAACGCTTGTCCGCCGTTGAGCTGCATGGCGGTGTGCTCCTGTCCGGATGTGGCGGGTGGTTGGCGGAAGTCGACGAAAACGGAAACGACCTCCCGGTGGGAGGTCGTGAGAGCGCACGCGGGTTGGGCCGGCGTGCGCTACGTGAGGATTACGAGGAGGCGGTACGCGTGCATCAGCGAGCCAGCTTCGCACGGGGCGCAGATCCAGGGCAAGGCGGATAGGCGATGCTCGCCGGCGTCTCGGCGCTAGGCCGGGTCGCGGACCTCCTCGTCGGCGTCCACCAGGTGCGTCGTTGGCGTCGCGGAGACCTCTCCGTGCGCGGCGAGCTCGCGGACGGCCAGCACGGGATCGGGGTCACCGAAGAGCTGTTGGTCGGCGTAGTCGGGTTCTCGCCCGGTGGCATCGACCACCCACCAGGACGCCTCGAGCGCGATCCCGTCGGGGTCGGTGAAGTAGATCGAGCGCATGATCTGATGATCGATCACCTCGGTGACCTCGCACCCGTGGTCCTTCAGCCGGCGCTGCAGTGCCTCGAGGGCGTGCTCGTCGGGCACGTTGAAGGACAGGTGGTCGAACTGGACGGCACGCCGGTCCGGCACGCCCGCCGGCTTGGCAAACGGCTCGATCTCGGCGTCCCGGTACTCGAAGAAGGCGACGGTCAGCTCCGGCCCGAACTCGAAGAAGTAGTGCCTGAACGCGGGAGTCCCGATGGTGGCGACGAGCCTGGCGCCGAGGACGCCCTGGTAGAAGCGAACCGTCCGGTCCATGTCGGTGGTGATGAGGGCGAGGTGGTTGATCCCCCGCCACTGGGGCTGTTCGGTCGACGCCATTTGCTCTCCGCTCTTGGCCTGCGGCCGGGCCGCTCGGGCCACGCTCGCTCTCACCTTGGTTTCCCGTCACCCTCGACGGACGCTCGCTCAGGGCCCCAGGGTAGGGCCGGCGTCAGGCCTCGGTGATGGCGCCGCGCTCCGCCCCCGAGGCCAGCCGCGCGAACTTGGCCAGGACGCCGGACGTGTAGCGGGGCTCGGGGAGCTTCCATTCGGCGCGGCGCCGCGCCAGCTCGGCCTGATCCACGGCCAGGTCGATGGTCTTGGACGGGACGTCGATCACGATGCGGTCGCCGTCGGCGACCAGCGCGATTGGACCGCCGTCGGCGGCCTCGGGCGCCACGTGGCCGACGCAGAACCCGTGGGTGCCGCCGGAGAAGCGGCCGTCGGTCACGAGGGCGCAGTCACTCCCGCGCCCCGCACCCTTCATGGCACCCGTGACCGCCAGCATCTCGCGCATCCCCGGACCGCCCTTGGGCCCCTCGTAACGGATGACCACCACCGTGCCCGGCTCGATCGAACCCGCCAGGATGGCGTCCATAGCCCCGTCCTCGCCCTCGAAGACGCGGGCGGTGCCCTCGAACCGGTCGGCGCTGATGCCGGCGACCTTGACCACGGCCCCCTTGGGGGCCAACGAGCCCGTGAGCACGGCGATGCCGCCGATGGCGTGGATGGGGTCGCCGAGGGGGTGGATCACGTCGCCGTCGGGCCCGGGCGGATCGATCTCCGCCAGGTTCTCGGCCACCGTGCGCCCGGTGACCGTGAGGCAGTCACCGTCCAGCAGCCCGGCCTCCAGCAGGTGACGCATCACCACCGGCACGCCCCCGATCCGATCGACGTCGCTCATGTGGTAGCGACCCGCAGGCTTGGTATCGGCGATGTGTGGCACCCGGGCCGCCACCCGATTGAAGTCGTCAAGCGCCAGCTCCACCCGCGCCTCTGCGGCGATGGCGAGCAGGTGGAGCACGGCGTTGGTGGATCCGCCCAAGGCCATCACCACGGCGATGGCGTTCTCGAGCGCCGGTTTGGTCAGGATCTGGCGGGGACGGATGCCGGCCTGGAGCAGCCGCACCACGGCCTGGCCCGACGCGTAGGCCAGGTCGTCGCGGCGCCGGTCGACGGCCGGGGCCGACGCCGAACCCGGTAGCGCCATCCCCAGGGCCTCGGCCACCGAGGCCATGGTGTTGGCGGTGAACATGCCGGCGCACGACCCCTCGGTGGGGCAGGCGTTGCGCTCGATGGCCTCGAGCCCCGCATCGTCGAGGCTGCCGGCGGCGTGCGCCCCCACGGCCTCGAACACGCTCACGATGTCGAGCGCCTGGCCGTTGTGGTGTCCCGGCAGGATCGACCCGCCGTACACGAACACCGACGGCACGTTGAGCCGCGCCGCCGCCATGAGCATGCCGGGCAGCGACTTGTCGCAGCCGGCGAAGGTGACGAGCGCGTCCATCCGCTCGGCGTGCATCACGGTCTCCACGGAGTCCGCGATGACCTCCCGCGACACCAGCGACGCCCGCATCCCCTCGTGGCCCATCGAGATGCCGTCGGACACGGCGATGGTCGTGAACTCGATCGGGAACCCGCCGGCCGCCCGCACCCCCTCCTTGGACCGCTTGGCCAGCCGGTCGAGCGGCATGTTGCACGGTGTGACCTCGTTCCACGAGGAGCAGACGCCCACCTGCGGCTTGTCCCAGTCGTCGTCGGTCATGCCGATGGCCCGCAGCATGGCCCGGGCCGGTGCCCGCTCGAACCCGTCGGTGACCTCCCGGCTGCGGTGCTTGACGTCGACGCGGGACTCGCCGGTGCCCGGACGCTCGCTCTCTCGCACCACTGGACGCTCGCTCATGGGCGCAGAGTAGGCCGCCCCTGGAACTTGCGATGAATACGGTGGTGACGACCCCGCATACCGCCGCAGGTTCAGCCCGCGGTGACCACGCCGGCGCGCATCTCGGCCGCGCTCACCCCCCGGGTGGACTCGACGATGCGGATCGTCGCCCGCGTCAGTGGGACCAGGTGGTCGCGATCGATCTTGTCGAGGGTGTCCATGGCGTCGAACAGGTAGAAAGGCGCGGTCAGGAAGTTCATCACCGGCACACCCTCGCGGTGGTAGAAGGCACCGTCGGTCGGCGGCTGCTCGCCGAACGCATCGGGGGCGAGGATCATCGACCGGCCCAGGTGCTCGGTCTCGAGGGCCTCGGCGACGGCCGCCTCCAGCGACGGGATGCGGGTCGTGAAGAACCATCGCGGCACCGGCTGCCCGGTCGGCACGACGTCGCCGCCCTGGCCACCGAACTCCAAGGCGGCGTGCTCGAGGTGGACCTCCAGCACCACCTGCGCCAGCTCGGCGCGGTGCGCCTCGATGTACCCCCGGAGGCCGGCGCCGCCCGACATGTGGCCGCCCTGCAGCAGGAACACGAGTCGGTGCGGCCGGCGCTCGACCGGCTGGGCGGCCCAGTACGTCGCCTGCGCCAGCACGAGCGAGATGCCGCTGCCGTCCTCGACCGCCGAGGCCCGGGACCGTCGTGATGGGACCCGATCATGACCGTCTCGTCGTCGGCACCGTCCAGTTCGCCCACCACGTTGTGCGACTCGACGTCCTCGCGCGTTGAGGCGACGGTGAGCCGCATCCGCACAGGGCCGCGAGCCAGCTGATCACGCAGCGTTGCCCCGTCAGTGCCGTTCACCCACACGCCGGGAATCGGCCGGGCGATGGCGTCGTACGGCACGAAGTAGTTGAAGGAGTCGCCCGGGTAGTCGGTGAGGGTTCCGATGAACGCCGCGGCGCCGGCGTCGATCGACGGTTCCATCACCTCCTGGAACTGGGCGCCGAACGGCACGATGTGCTGTGCGCCGGCGAGGCTGCCGTCGGGATCGACGATGCGACCCGCGGGGTCGTCCGGTGCGCTGCCGGCCGTGGCCAGCAGGTCCGCGGGGATGCGGATCAGTGGCACGTCGAACAGCGCCGCCTTGTCCCGCACGCGCGCAGGACTCGCCTGGTCGTACGCGGCCACCTCGACCTCGAGGCCTTCGACGGGAGCCGAGAACGGGACCGGGAAGCAGTCGAGGTTGGTCGTGTCCCCATCGGGGCCGATGACCTCGAGCGACCAGTCCGTGGGCTCCCAGCGGGTGACGGTGATGGGCTCCAGGCGGACGTTGTCGAGCCCGATGCTGCGGAACTGGTCGGCGATCCATCCCTCGGCCCACTCGTCGGCCGGATAGCCGGGCCGGCGGATCCCCTGGTCGAAGACCTTGCTGATCCAGCCGAAGATCGTCTCCTCGGTCGGCACGTCGCTCAGGCTCACCACGCCGTCCGCTGACATCTCGTCCCCTCGTACGTCGTCGGACGCGTCGCCGTCGCGGGCATCGTCGTCCCTTGCGTCGTCGGACGACGAGCAGGCGGCGCCCCCGAGGACCACTGCCCCGGCCGTCGCGCCCGAGTGGATCAGGAACGTGCGGCGCGTCCAATTCGTGGCCATCCGTCGCATTGGCGTCGGCACACTAGCCGGCTGGATGTCCTCGCCCCGGACCCCTTGGCGTCTGCCGCCGGCTCGAAGCCCGCTCGACCGCGAGATCGCCCGGTTGGCCGTTCCGGCGTTCGGCGCGCTCATCGCCGAGCCCCTCTACGTCCTCACCGACACCGCCGTCGTCGGCCACCTGGGCACCCCTCAGCTGGCCGGGCTGGCGGTCGCGTCAAGCGTGCTGCTGACGCTGTATGCCGTCTTCATCTTCCTGGCTTACGGGACCACCGCGGCCGTGAGCAGGCTCCTGGGGGCGGGCGACGAGCGGGAGGCGGCACACCAGGCGGTCCAGTCGATGTGGCTGGCACTGTTCATCGGGCTGGGCGTGATCGTGATCGGCCTGGCCCTCAGCGGTCCGCTGGTCGGCTGGATAGGTGCCGAGGGTGCCGTCCGCAGCAATGCCCTCGTCTACCTGAGGATCAGCCTCGCAGGCGTGCCGGCAATGTTGCTGGTACTGGCGGGCGCCGGCTACCTGCGCGGCCTGCAAGACACGCGTACCCCGTTGCTCGTGGCCATCGGCACGGCGGCAGCGAACCTGGTGATCGAGGTCGTGCTCATCTACGGCCTGGACCAGGGCATCGGCGCGTCGGCACTGGCGACCGTGCTGGCGCAGGTCGGCGGCGCCGCCGTGTACGTGCGCCGCGTGGGCCTGGCGGCGCGCCGCCATGGCGCCGATCTGGCGCCCCAACCCGCCAGCCTGGCGGCGCTGG
>JBKPHE010000168.1:0-38602 GCA_046744485.1 Actinomycetota bacterium
GCGGGATGCCGGCGGCCGGCCGGCTGGCGACCAGGCGCACGAGGGCCCAGCCCTCGGCTTCGAGCTCAGCGGCGACCGCCGAGGCGAGGCTGGTCTTGCCGACACCCGAGGGTCCCGCTAGGAGAGCTCCTCGGTGGCGACGCAGCAACTCGCCGAGGTAGGTGATCTCGTCGTCCCGCCCGCACAGTGGCCAGGTCGTCGGCACCACCGACAAGCATGGCAGGCGTTCGGTTCAGCCGCGACCCGAGCACGGCGTCGCGCACGCCATCGACGGCCGCGACCACCTCATCGACGAGCGCCGGGGACACACCGAGCCCCGCAAGCACGGCCGCCAAGTGACCCGCCACGAGACCCACATGGTGATCGCCGATCCCCAGATGCCGGTGGGCATCGGCCATGCCGCGACCCCCGTATGACGGGGGCCCGCCGAGGGCCATGGCGAGGAAGGCCTTCTGGTGGGCGCGCTGCCGGCGTAGATCCACCTGATCGAAGAAGGGTGCCAGCTCCGGGTCACCCTGGATCCGGTCGTAGAGCCGGTCAACGGCGACATCGATGCTCACGAGGCCCCCGAGCCGTGCGAAGAGCGTGGGTTCGGTCGCTTGCTTCATGCCGCGCCAGCCCTCTGCCAAGTGGCGCCGACGGAACCAGCATGCGATCGAGCCGGCGGCCGTCTCGAACCTGCTTCGGGAGCGGCTGCCAGGAGTTCGAAGCGGAACAGCAATGGCCGCGTCCTGCGATGCGGAGCGCCCATCGCGCCCGTGAGCACGAACCAGCCGTAGGTGAGGTCGCCACGGCGCCAGACCCCGTGGTAGCCGAGGTTCCCCCGCAAGGGCAGGACACCCCGCTCGGAGGACACCTTGCCCGCCAGCGCCCACCGATGAGGGCCCGGGACGGACCGCGCCAAGAGTTGGATCGGCGAACCGCTCGTCCCCGCAGGCGATCGGCCGATCTCGAGGTCCGAGGCCTCGAACAGCACGGCGACGACGACATCACCGGGATCCTCGGAGATGATCAGCGTCGCTTCGCTGGCCCGTCCCGAGCTGCTGTCGTGTTGCCGTAGACGCCGTGGCGTCCAGAACGCGAGGGTGGCGTGATTGCCAGGGACGGTCCACGTGCCGGCGGCCGGAAGTTCAATGCCGTCAACCCGGCGCAGCGGCAGCGAGCGCTCCGTGGCGTTGGTGTGGCTGATGGTGGTCTGGTCCATGGTGGCCACATTGATCGCACGCCGGGATGCCGACACGAGTAGCGGCTACTCAATCTGGCGGCATGCGGCCTCGCTCTCGTCGCGCGGCCGACGATCGCTCAGGAGACACACAAGTTCCGGGCCGATGGCGAGATTGAGCAGCGGATACTCACGCCAGCCGGGGGGCGATCCCGCACACTCTGGTCAGTCCCTCAACCAACGATCCGACGAGGAATGATCTCATGGACACAAACATCCGGCATCGACCGTTCGGTCGCCCTGCGTACCTTCGTGGCAAGCCCGCATCGGTATGGATCGACGCGATCTCGAAGCGTCGCCGGCCTCGCGAGTGCACCCCGCTGCCCAGGTCGTGACCCATGCGTGCCAGCAGCAGGCGCTGGCGCCGCCAGCGGCTCGGCCGCCCACGACAATGACATCGTGGCGGCTGCGGGGGCGGGTGCTCATCGAGATCGGCTCCGGCCCATGGGGTGCGTCAGCAGGGATTGCGGCTTGGAGGCCCAGCGGATAGGGCGCTCCGGAGCGCACCCCCGCGTGGGGATTTGCTGCTGGGTCGCAGCTCAACAGCTGTGCCTCCCGGAAGCACTGATCACCGCAAGTCCACAGGACGTGCCTATCCGCTCAGGTCCCTGGTCGTCGACTCTGCGGGACCCCGACGCGGCAACCTTGGAGACGATGTGGAGACGTTGTGGACAGCCGTCCGTCGGAACGAGCGATCGTCGGCGGCCACGAACGTCTCCTCGCGCCACCAGGCGCGGTACCGGTCCTCGCCCACCGCAGCAATCAGCCCGTGAGTCTGGGTGGCCTGGGCGCGCAGCGCAGCCAGCTTGAGGTCCTGCAGCTCGTCGTCGAGGCTCACGGCCAGGGCCACGTCGGCATCCGGTGTGCGCCGCGGCAGCCCCGGCCCGAACACCGGCAAAGAGGCGTGCAGGTCGGCGAACTCGCTGGCGAAGCGGGCGGTGGTCGTGGCCTGGAGCAGCTGAGCGCGGCGGCCCGAGTGCCGCCAGGCGTCGGCGACCCAACCCGCCACGGCCCGGTGGTCGGGGTGGCCGGTCATTCCCTCGGGCCCGAATGTCACGATCGTGTGCGGACCGACTTCGTCGACGAGCGCGGCGACTCGCTCGGCGCCCACAGCGTGGGGCTGGTCGGCCAGGGTGCCGTCCTCCAACCCGAGCCAGTGGTGCTCGTCGACCCCGAGGACGGCCATGGCCGCGGCGACCTCCAGGTCGCGAGTCCGGGCGAGGCGGCCGGGGGGCCAGCGGTCGGGGTCGTCGGTGCCATGCTCACCGCGCGTCGCCGTGACGCAGACGACCCGGCTGCCCGCCCGCCGGGCGAGCGCCATGAGGCCCGAGGACAGGTAGGTCTCGTCGTCGGGGTGCGCCCAGACGCCCAGGATCGTGCCGAGCGACGCGGCGTCATGGGGCGTCAGGATCGCACGCGCTGGTTCCCTGATCAGGTGTCGTGATGAGAGGGCCATCGTGCTCCGCTTCTCGACGTGGACCCGGCGTCAACCCGGGAGCAGGGCGTGGAGGACCCAAAGCGTCGCCATGCCGGCGATCATGGCGGCGTGCGGCGTGCCGGTGCGACGCACGGCCACGACCGCGACGGCGACGGCTACGAGCGACGCGATCGACCCGGCGCCGTAGCCGCCGAGCCCGGCGACGATGCCGCTGGTCGCGAGCGCGGCGAACGCACTCGGCACGACGAAGGCCGAGATCCGCTCGAAGCGACCCGACGATCCGGCCCGGCCGGCCAACGCCACCATGCTCAGGCGGAACAGGTAGCTGCCGATGCCTACCGTCACGACCACCAGCCAGGCGTTCATCGCCGACCCCGCGGTGTGGTGACGCCGACCGCGATGCCGGCCACGATGGCGCCCATCAGTCCGAGCTGGAGCGGGGCCGAGTAGGCGACGAGCGCCACGGCCACCGCCGTGAGGGCGGTGCGCCACATTGCCGGGGTGTTGAGCCGCACGACGACCTCACCCACCAGGTACAGGGGGATCATGAACTCGAGGTGCAGACCGGCCGGTAGCCGAGCCCCAACGGTGGCACCGACCGTGATGGCCGCCAACCACGTGACCCAGAGAGCGACAGCGCCGCCGAGATAGTAAGCGTGCCCTCCCGCGCGATCGCCGGAGCGCTGGTAGCGGTCGACTCCCACGGCGAACGACGGGTCCACCAGCAGGTAGGCGGCCAGTGCGCGCCACCAGCGGGGCGTGCCGCGCCAGTACCCGGCAATCGCCCCCGAGTAGAAGACCAAGCGCGCGTTGATGGCCAGGGCGGTGGCGACTACGACCAGGGAGGCGGCACCGGCATCGAGGAGCTGGATGGTCGCCACCTGAGCGCTGCCGGAGAAGATGAACGGGCCGGTCAGCCACCCTGCCGCGGTGGGGATGTGGGCCTGGGTGGCGCTGACGCCTATCACCAAACCGTACGGAGCAACGCCGAGCAGCCAGGGGACCATCGCTCGCGCTCCGGCCGCGCCATCATCGCGGCGGGTACCGGTTCGCTCCACCGTTGTCGTGAGGGCCATGAACGCAACACTGCGCCGGCCCACCTCCCGGTGCTTGGAGGGAGCCTGGAGATCATCTGGAGAGGTGACGCCCGAGATCTCGCATCCGCGGCGGACCGGGTGGATCGCGGCGACGCCCGCGGTCGTGCTCACGCCTGTTGGATCGTGGGGGTAGCAGCGGACAGAAGTCGCACGGAGGCCGCTGGACGCACGCGGAACCCCCGATCTGCATCGAGCCGCGGCGACCGGACACCGCGCCGGAATCGGTCATCTGAACGGCTCCGGCGCCATGAGCACAACCCCGGTCGGGCGAGCGAGTCGACCGCGGGCCTCTACGGGCCGACAGCGACCGCTCCGTCTGGGGCCGTCACTACTGACGACGTCGCAGGGCGTCCGCAGCCGCAACCAGTCCGGCGACCGCGAGGCAGGCACCAATGGCTCGCGGCGCCGGCAGCGAGCCACCGGTAGCCGCAGGGCTGCGGGCCGCTCCAGCCGCGCCCATCGACAGGATCGAGCCGCTCGAACCGATCGACAGGATCGAGCCGCTCGAGCCGATCGACAAGATGGACCCCGCAGACCCGATCGAGGCGAGCGAGCCGACCGACAGGGCGGAGCCGAACGACAGCGCCGACCCGACGGACGCAGCGGAGAGCGCCGAACCGAGGGAACGCCACGAGAGCACGGACCACGCCGAGCGAGACGACCGGGCCACGACCACACTCCCAACCTACCGAGGGCGCGACGACCTGGTCCTCGCCACTGACGGCAACGACACGCGAAGCTACGCCACAGCGCCGCGGGTCGGGCCAGGCGGAGCCGAGCGCTACTGGCGGCCGAGGTCCTTGTTCTCGGGCACGAACTTGCTGGCGATGAACGTCGCACCCTGCGGGTCGTTGATGATCGTCAACCGGGACCACGGAGCGTCGAAGGGCGGGACGATCACGTTCCCGCCGAGCTCGGTTGCCTTCGTGGCCGTGGCGTCGGTGTCGTCGACTGCGAAGGTGACGCTCCAGTGCGCCGGCGTGTCGGGCTGGTCGTCCTGGATCGGATTGATGCTGGCGACGACGTCCTCGAAACCCTTGGGGCCGCCGGCCTCCGCGAGCTGCTTGCGGAGGTCGGGGTTGTCGCGCTCGAGGTAGTCGCCGTAGCCCGGCAGGGCCCACATCTCGGCACCACCCTCCAGGGCCAGCACGGTCCAGCCGAAGACAGAGCCGTAGAAGGACTGTGCGCTCTCGACGTCGCGGGTGGCCAAGCCGTTGAAGGCCAACGAGCCCGGCTCGTTGACGACTCCGGCACCCATCTGCTCCTTCGCTCGCCAGACGCAGAATGCGGCTCCCTCGGGATCGGTGAAGGCCGCCATGCGCCCGGCGTCCATCACGTCGAACGGCTCCATCATGACGCTCCCGCCGGCATCGCGGACCTTCGATGCCGTGTCGTCTGCGCTATCGACGCAGACGTAGGTATTCCACATCGCCGTCGGCGGGGCGGCCGCGGGGATCGACCCCACCGCGGCCACGTCGCGGCCACGCAGCCGCGCGGCGAAGTACTTGCCCTCCGACCCCGGCGGCATGACGTCCTCGAACTTCCAGCCGAAGAGGCCGGTGTAGAAGTCGACCGCGGACTCCGGGTCGGGCTGGCTCGTGTCAACCCAGCAGGGGACCCCGGGGATGTAACCGTTTCGGTCGGGCATTGCTGCTTCCTTCCGCTCGCTTCGGGTACGCCGCACCCTATTGGAATTGGTTCGGGTCCGACCGCGCACGCGATCGACCAAGCAATCGGCGTTGCAACCGCGGGTGCAGTGCGAGGATTTCAGGGCCTTGCGCTGACCAATGCCCGGCGTAGGGTCGTGCCGCACAGTAACGGCCCTGGGAGGGTTGTAGCGATGAGCGTCTACAAGGTGATCGAGATCATCGGCACGAGCGCCACGTCCTGGGAGGATGCAGCGTCTTCGGCGGTGGCCAAGGCCCGCGAAACCCTGCGCGATCTTCGCGTGGCCGAGGTCGTCCGGCAGGACCTCGACGTTGGTGAGGAGGGGTCCCTCACATACCGGACGAAGCTGTCGGTGTCCTTCAAGTACGAAGACAGCTAGTGGCCCGGAAGGCAGATCATGTCGGTATTACGACGGGTCTGAACGCCGCGCGCGGCGTCCACCTTCCAGGACACTAGGCGTGGCCGAGCGAGCCAACCCGGCAGTCACGTACCGGGGCGAGGGGGAGGGCTCCGCTGGTGCTGCCCACTCACGCGCGGGCGCTGGAGGACCACTCCCGCGGCTCGGGAGCGTCGAGTAGTTGGTCGAGCAGGCGTCGCAGCTCCGCGATGTCGTCGGAGCTGAGATGCATCGAGCGCAACAGCTCGCCCGGCACGTGGGCGACCTGGTTGCGCAGGGCCCAGCCCTGGTCGGTGACCTCGAGCAGGACTCGACGTTCGTCGTCGGGGTCGCGCCGCCGGCTCAGGTGCCCGGCGTGCTCGAGGCGTTTGAGCAGCGGCGTGAGCGTGCCGGTGTCGAGCCGCAGCCGTTCGCCGAGCTCGCCGACGGTCATCGGCTCCGTGGGCGACCCCCACAGGGCGAGCATCGTCAGATACTGCGGGTAGGTCAGCCCGACGGCATCGAGCAACGGCCCGTAGGCGCGTACGACCGCGCGGGCAGCGGCGTAGAGCGGGAAGCAGACCTGTCGGTCCAGGTCCAGTTGCGGGTAAGGCAAGCTCACCCAACCAAGCTTAGCCCTTGCACAATTCAATTGTCTACGATATAAACGGGTCATGCAGGTTCTCTACACCACCACCGCCCACGCCACCGGCGACGGCCGCAACGGTCACGTCCAATCCGACGACGGCATCGTCGACACCGATGTTCGGATCCCGAAGGAAATGGGTGGGGCCGGAGGCGCCACCAACCCCGAGCAGCTGTTCGCGGCCGGCTATGCGGCCTGCTTCCACTCCGCCCTCAAGTTCGTTGCGGCTCAGGAGGCGGTGGACGCCACCGGCACGGAGGTGTCGGCCAGCGTGTCGATCGGCTTGCTCGAAAGTGGCGGCTTCGGCCTCGCAGTCGAACTCGACGTGAGCGTGCCCGCCGCCGATCGGGCCACTGCCGAGGCGCTTGTAGCGAGGGCACACGAGGTGTGTCCCTACTCGAACGCCACGCGCGGCAACATCGAGGTCGCTGTTTCGGTCGTGTGACCAACGTAGGTGCGCATCCGGATCGGTGTGGACGCACCTCGGGACGCTCGCGGGTCAGCGCGCGAAGATGGGCAGCGACGAACCACGCCCGTGGGGAGGTACGCGTGGACGGGATACACGACATGGGTGGGACCCAGGGTTGGGGCGCAGTGAAGATCCCGTCCGATGAGCCGGTCTTCGCCGAGCCATGGGAAGCCAAGGCGTTCGCGTTCGGCGCCCTGTCGGCACGGCTCTCGGGCCAGAACCTCAACGCCATGCGCCATGCGATCGATCGCCAGCATCCCTACGACTACCTGGTCGACGGGTATTACGGCAGGTGGCTCGCGTGTGTCGAGACGATGTTGGTGGACAGTGGCGTGCTCGCTCCCGGCGCGGTCGTGGCAAGGGCGCGCAAGCTGCGCGGCGAGGATGTGAGCGAGCCTGCCGACCCAACGCCGAACAAGCCCGACTACCAGCCGACCGCCGGCGGATCGCTCCGCCAGATCGACTCGCCGCCTCGCTTCGCCGTCGGCGACCGCGTGCGAACCAGAGCACATGGTCCTGGCGGGCACACGCGGCTCCCCCGGTACACGCGGGGTCATGTCGGCACGGTGGCGGCGATCCATCCGGCGCAGGTACTCCCCGACACCCACGCCCACTTCATCGCCGAGAACGCCCAGCATGTCTACGCCGTGGCGTTCGACTCGACCGAGCTGTGGGGTGAGGATGCCGGAGCGTTCACGCTCACGCTCGATCTCTACGACGACTACCTGGAGCCGGCCTGATGACGGCGGTGCCGCGCACCCACGACCATCCCGATGTCGCGCTACGGGCCGAGGCACTGGAGTCGCTCCTGCTCGAGCGCGGGCTCATCGACCCGAAGGTGGTTGACGGGCTGATCAGTCGCTACGAGAACGACGTCGGTCCGATGAACGGCGCCCGGGTCATCGCCAAGGCTTGGACCGATGCCGACTACCGGCGGAGGCTCCTCGAGGACGGCACCGCTGCCATCGGCGAGCTCGGCTACTCGGGCCCCCAAGGGGAGCACATCGAGGTGCTGGAGAACACGGACAAGGTGCACAACGTCGTGGTGTGCACGCTGTGTTCCTGCTACCCGTGGCCGGTGCTCGGCCTGCCACCGTCGTGGTACAAGGATCCCGCCTACCGGGCGCGCATCGTGCGTGAACCCCGCCGCGTGCTGGCGGAGATGGGTTTGGCGCTCGACGACGATGTCGAGATCCGGGTGTGGGACAGCAGCTCCGAGGTCCGATACCTCGTGCTGCCCGAGCGGCCCGACGGCACGTCGGACTTGTCCGAGGAGGCACTGGCTGCCCTCGTGACCCGCGACGCCATGGTCGGCGTGGCCCGGGTGACATCGCCTTGAGCGAGCTGCCGGTCGACCTGCCGAGCACTGGGCCCACGGCACCGCCGCGTTCGAACGGCGAGATGGTGTTCGACGCCCCCTGGGAGAGCCGCCTGTTCGGCGTCGCGATGGCCCTCGTGGAGGCCGATCGCTTCACGTGGAGCGAGTTCCAGCAACGGCTGATCGCCGCGGTCCGGCATTGGGAGGCGGAGCACCCCGACGGTGAGGGATACCGCTATTACGAACGGTGGGCGGAGGCGCTCGAATCGTTGTTGGACGATCTCGGCATCGTCACCGTCGAGACGACCAATGCGCGGGTGCTTGCCCTTGCCGCCCGGCCGGCCGGGCACGACCACCACGGCCACGGGCTGGGCCCCACCGTTCACGATGTCCCGTGAACGCAGGCTCTCGGCCGTGGCCGAGGCGCGATGGGAGGCGGGCTACCGCGCCGACATCGCGGTGCGCGAGTTCCGGTTCGTGGCCGACGAGCCGCCACAGTCCGGCGGGGAGGACGCCGGAGCGATGCCCACCGAGTACCTGCTGGTGGCGCTGTCGTCGTGCTATGCCATGGCGCTCGCCCACGTCGCGAGCAAGCGGGACCTGGCACTCGGCCCGCTGACGGTGAAGGCGGTCGCCACGTACGACGGACCGTCGTTCAGCGCCATCGACCTCGAGGTGGTGTTCGACCAAGGTCCGCCCGAAGGGGTCGAAGCCCTCGTCGAGCGAGCGTCACGGGTGTGCTACGTCTCGAACACGTTGCGCCGGGCGCCCGAGCTGACCGTGACCGTGGCGCACGCGTAGAGCGTGCGCCGGAAGGCACGTTCTCTCGGCTCGCAGTGGTCAGCGTTGCCGGGAGGTGCAGCGGCCCCCGCCGGGCCACCGGCGTCACACCGTCCAGGTGTTGAGCTGGAACGCGCCGGCGCGCCACGCCGTGAGGGCCGAGTCGAGCACGTCGAGAGGGTGGAACGGCTTGACGCCGGGGATCAGGTCGTCCTCGCGGAAGCCGTACAGGGCGCCCATGGCAAACCGACACGCATGAACGGTGGCGCCTTCCTTGAGCAGGGTCTTGATCTGATTGTTGATGGCCAAGTGGCCCGGGAATGCCTCCTGGCCGACCGACGGATAGCCGCGGGTACCCGAGGCCAGCAGGACCCCCGGTCCATACAGCACGATCGTGACGTCGAAGCCCTTGCGAACGAGGCGGGTCGCGGTCAGCAGGTTGACGAGCGCGACCGAGCCCTCGTAGGGCACGGTGTGGATGAAGACGAACGCCTTCTCGCCCGGCTCGGCTTGGATGTCCTCGAACACCTTCTCCTCGGTGTCGAAAAGGGTCTCCCCTTCCTCGGGAAGCGGTACTTGCACCGTCTTTGGCACCTGGTTCTCCTTCTGGTCGAGGTGACTACGGGTTGGGTGGCGGCTACACGGCTGGGCCAAGGGGGCGGCGCGCACGCGGCGTCCATGCCTTGCGATGGCTGCCCGGCATCGATTGGAGGACGAACGATCGGAAGCTCCACGGCAGCCGCCGGTAGACGGGCGCGAACACCGAGAGGAAGAGCCGACCCTTGATGCCTTCCCTGGATCGAGGGCAGGCGCGGCCGTAGCGCGCCGCGACCTCTCGCTGCGCGGCCATCAACAGATAGTGCTCGGAGTTCGTGCGGAGCCAACGGGCGAACCTCATCGTCGTCAGAGATTGGCCAGGGCGTTCTGGGCGGCGAGCGCGATCGGTTCGTTGAGCGCGCCGATCGGGGGCGAGTACACGTTCTCCATGTAGGCCAGGTCCTCGAGCGTGATGCCGGTCTTGACCGCCATGGCCAGGAAGTCGGCGCGCTCCTTGATGCCTTCCTGGCCGACCATCTGGGCGCCTATGAGCCGCAGCGTCTCCGGCTCGGCCAGCAGCTTCACCTTGAGGGTCTTGACGCCCGGGTAGTACCGGGCGCGAGAGATGCCCTGGGCGGTGCCCATCACGTGGGGGATCCCGAGTGCCTTGGCGACCGTCTCGCCGTAGGCGACGCCGCCGATCATCCAGAGCCCCGCCACCATCCCCCACGGCACGTACACGGGCTGGTACTCGCGTGTGCCCCCGCCGGCGTTGATCCCGGCCACCTTGCCCTGGGCGTAGGCGTGCGAGCCCGAGAGGCCCTGTACCGGTAGGTTGCCGACGCCCAGCGGCACCTCGACACAGTCGCCGCACGCAAACACTGTGTCAGCGTTGGTGCGCATCCGGTTGTCGACGATGAACCCGCCCGTCGGTCCGGTTTCCAGTCCGGCGGTGGTTCCCAATGAGGTGTTCGGCACCTTCTTCGTGCAGATGACGGCGAGGTCAGCCGGCAGTTCGCCCGCCGACGTCTGGACCGCGCGGATCCGGGGCCCGCCGAGGAACGCCTCCAGCGTCACGCCGTAGTGCATCTTGACGCCCAGCTCGGTCCAGGAGTCCTCCACGGGTTGGGCGATGTCGGGGTCGGCCAGATCGCTGAGCGCCCACGGCCGGTGATCGATGACGTGGGTCTCGATGCCCCGATGGGCGAGCGCGGTGACCATTTCCAGCCCCAGCGGAGTGGCCTCGACCACGACGGCCACCTTCACGTCGTCGAGGACCTTGTCCCACTCCATCGCCCGGCGGATGTTCTTGACGTAGTAGAGGCCTTCGAGGTCGCTGCCGGGCACCCCGGGATCGGCGTAGTCGAACCCCGTGGCAACGATCAGCCGGTCGTAGCCGAGGTCTCCCTGCCCGTCGATTCCAACCGTGCCGGCCCCCAGGTCGAGGGCTGCGACGCGCGTCTCGTAGCGGATGTCGATGCCCTGCTCGACATAGGTCTCCTTCGTGGCGAGGAACAGCGCCTCGAAGCTCGCGATCTCCTTGCCGTGGACGTAGGGGATGCCGCAGGGGCTGTAAGCCGCGTCCTCGTACTCGGTGAAGACGATCACCTCACCGTCGGGCTGGGCGCCCTTGAACGCACCAGCGGCACCGATCCCTCCTGCGCCGCCGCCGACCACGACGAGCCTCGGTGCCATCGACACCCCCTCGAGATCCGACGAGCGAAGCGTCCGCTCCATCCCGGCTGAGGCGTCTACCATAGAACACGCCCTTCGTACTTTGCTACGAAGTGTTCTGATGACCGCACCGAAGCCTTCTCCGAGTGAGACGACCGCGCTGGATGCCGACGAGAGCGGTCCCGCGGCGAGCGGCCTCCACGAGATCGTGAGCTCGATCGGGCCGAAGCTGCGAGAGCTGAGGCTTCAGCGGGGGATGTCGCTGCAGCAGCTCGCCGCTCAGTCGGACGTGTCGGCCGCCGCCATTCACAAGATCGAGCGCGGGGGCATGGTGCCGACCATCACCACGCTCCTGAAGATCGCCGTCGCGTTCAACCGGCCCGTGTCGTACTTCGTCGAGGAGCAGCTCGGCGAGAACCGGCCCGTCGCCCACATACGGAGCGACGACCGCGGCCCCATCTTCACCGCCCACAGCGGCATCGAGCTGGCGGGCATCTCCGGTCCCTACGGCCGCTTCTTCCTCGCCGGAGCGATCGCCACCGTGCAGCCGGGAGCCAGCAGCGGCGACAAGCCGATGGAGCACCCCGGAGAGGAGCTGATCCTGGTGCTCGACGGCACGTTCGAGGTCGACGTCGACGGCCAACATTTCGCCTTGGCGGAAGGGGATTCTCTTCACTTCCGCACGGATCGGCCCCACCGGTGGCACAACGCCGGCACGTCCCCGATCAAGGCGGTGTGGCTGGCGTTACGCCCGTTCTGAGCCCGGCGAAGGTCTGGACGCGCTCCATTGCCCGGGGACGGCGACGCCCGTGCGCGCCGGCCTCGGGGCCGTTCAGGCCAGGGCGCGGTCGAGCGCCATCACTGCGTCGACGAAGCAGGCGAGCGGTGCCTCGGCAACGCCCGCGCCCACTTGGCCGATGCCCGCCGACGCGTGGAGGACGCCGGTCGTGATCTTGGGCGTGATGCCCAGCTCGGCGACCCGTCGTGCGTCGACGCCGAGCGGCGTGCCCCGGAGATCGAGCGTGGGCATACGGAAACGGCTGCTCCGCCCGGCGCAGACGAGGTCGAGCTCCTCGGTGGTGGACCGCGCGTCCGCCATCGTTCCGCCGACGAAGGCGGCCACAGCCGGCGAGCCCGCGGCGGCCGCAGCGCCGAGCCCGACCAGCTCGAGCACCGCACTGTCGCCGACATCGGGCGCCGCCGACTCGGGGCCGTGGTCCGCGTAGTACAGCGCCTGGCCCACGGCGGGCGCAGGCGCAAGGTGCCAGACGTGAGACCCGGCGAGGGCCACGCCGAACTCGGTGCCGTTGCGCGCCATGGTGGTGACGATCGACGAGTGCGCGACCTCCATCGCCCATCCGGTCAACGCCCGGCCCGCCGCCATGGCAACGTTCAGGAAGAAGAGGTGGTTGCCCGCCAGGAAGTGAGCGAGGTCGATCCGACGGGGGTCCTCCAGCGCAGCCAGATGTGGGAGCAGGTCACGCAGCATCAGGTTGGTGCTCCCCTGGAGACGGATGTGCACGTCGTCCCCCATGGTCAGGCCCTGCGCGGCAATGCTCATGACGTCGATCGGTCCCCGCGATCGCACGGCTTCGTCGAGCAGCGGTGCGACGACCGCGGCCAGGAATCGCAGTCGGTCGATCGCGGCCGGTGTGTCGCAGCCGAACCACGCGGTATCGCCCGGTCCCTGGTTCATCGGTGCGAAGGCACTGTTCCCCCCCGCCGCGTTCTCGACGATCCACACGGGCTGCGACGGCCCGATGGCCGTGACCATGGGAACGCACGCGTCGTGGCGGTTCGCAGGCTCGAGGGCGACCCGACCGGCGGCCAGCAACCGGTCGGCGCCCGCGATGTCGTCGGCCCACCCCTCGGCGACGACTGCGGCTCGCATAGAGCGTCGCAGGGGATCGATGGCGTCGGCATAGTCGATGGGCGGTCCGCAGTGGAGAAGCATCCTGCCCTCGACGCCCGGCACGGCGTCTGCGGCGGGGCGGACGCCGGTTGCCTTGGGGGCGCCGGCGTCGAGGCGCCGCAGGACCTCGGTGTTGGCCGCGTCGACCACGGCAGCCTTTGGTCCATAGAGCCGAGCCAGGGCGGCAACGACATCGGGATCGCCCCCGGCGGGGATCCGCCAATCGACGTTGACGACCTCGAAGCCCTGCCGGGCGACGGCGTCGGCGAACAACGACAGCCCGATGTTCACCACCCGCGGGGTGTCCGGTAGCGACGGGACGCCGTCGTCGGCGGCGGTCACTCCGATGCTCCCTCGACCACGCGCCGGGCGTCGGCCACCAGGGTGTGCTCGGCGCGATCCACTGCGTCGAGGCGTTCACGAGTGGCGTCCGCCAGCTCATCGGCGTCGGCGGCGACCTCGGCGAGCATCGCGCCCATCGGTCCGGGCGCGGCGCCGCCGAGCGCAACGCGCGTGGCGACGATCGCCGACGGGTCGACGGCGTCCGACAGCGTCGCGGCGTCGATGTCGAGGGGCCGGCCGAGCTGCTCGACTGCGATCTGGTCGAGCAACCACGGGCTGAGATCACTGGCGGTGCCGCCTTCCGCGGCGAGACGCCGCACCGCGCTGCCGACGATCTGATACGCGGTCCGGAAGTCGATCCCGCAGCTCACCATCAGCTGCTCGGCGACGTCGGTCGACTGGCTGAAGCCGCTCGCGAGTGCCTCTCGCAGCCGGGCCTCGTTCATGGTCAGGGTGGCGACGACGCCGGTCGTCAACTCGGTCATGCGCCAGGCGTGCTCGAGCGCCTTGGGGATCTCGCCGTAGGCGAAGATGAGGTTGTCGCTCCGGGCCGACGGGCTCTTCTGTACCGCCAGCATCCCGGCGACGTGCCCGATGAGCACGCCCGTGGTGCCCCGGATGATCGAGAGCGAGTAGGGGTTGCGCTTCTGGGGCATGAGCACGCTGGCGCGTGTGTACTCCTCGGCGAGCTCGGCGTAGTCGAACTCCGAACTGGCCCAGATCTCGAGGTCCTCTGCGAGCGAGCTCTGCGTGACGGCCAGGCTGGCGAGCGCGGACATCAGCTGGATCAGGCCGTCGACCTGCCACATCGCGTCCCGGGTGTGGGCGATCACCGAGGTGAAGCCGAGCCGCGTCGCGACCGCGGTGCGGTCGCGCTGGAGCCTTGTGCCGTTGACGCAGCCGGCCCCGGCGGGGCTTGCGTTGAGCCAGTCGAAGGCGTCGAGGAGGCGGCGCCCGTCGCGGATCACGGGGTAGGCGAACGACAGCAGGTAGTGCCCGACCGTCGAGGGTTGGGCGTGCTGGAGGTAGGTCTGGTCGGGAAACAGCGTGTCGCGGTAATCGCCCGCACGCTCCGTCAGCGCCCCCGCCAACGCCGCGGCCGCGGCCGCCACCTGCGCGGTGCGGCGTCGGAGATGGAGGCGGAAGGCGAGGCGCGTGGCCTCGCGCCGCGGGCGACCGGCATGGAGCCAGCCGGCTGCCGAGCCGATCTGTGCTGCGAAGGCGCGCTCACGGGAGTTGTAGGGCTCGCCGTCAACGGGGTCGTAGCCGATGGCGTCCATCGACGCGTCGAGCACCACTCGGAGCAGAGCCATCGCCGCTGGGCGGGGGATGATCCTCCGGTCGAGGAGGTCGAGCACATGGGCAAGGTCAGCCTGGTTGAGCCCGTCGTGCAGCGCGGCGGCGCCCCGGGACTCGTAGTCGAACCCGGCGCCGATGAGCTCGGGAGCCGGCATTGGGGTAGGCAAGCCGCCGGTGCCGGTCATGAGTGGCGGGCCCTCATCGCGTCGCCGACGCACCCCAGCCAACCGCCGGTGTGCCAGAGCACGACCGGGCCGTCGAGGGACCCGAGGGCGGCGACGGCGCGGGCGACGTACGTCGTGTCCGCCATGATGCCCTCGGTGCGGAGCGCGAGGTGGGCCGCCGCACACGTCGTCGGGTCGGCTCGACCGAAGCCGACGCCCAGCCCATCGAGCAGACGCAGCCGATCGACGTCGGGTCCACCGGCGCCGACGGCGCTGGCCGCCTCGCGGGACAGGCGGATGATCTCCCGTCGTGTCTCGGCGAGCGGCCGGCTCACAGCGACGCCGACGAGCGTGCCGGGGATGCCGAAGGTCCCCCAACCGGCGAGCAGCCCAGCCAGCGTCGCACCGGAGCCGACCGCCGCGACCACGTGAGCCGGTCGGAACGTGAGCTGGCGGGCGAGCTCTTGGCCCGCGAGCGCGTAGGCGGCCGCACCCAGGCCGGAGGCGGCACCACGGGGAACGATGTAGGGATGGCGACCGCAGGAGCGGAGCCGGTCGGCGGCTCGAGCCGCCTGTTCGGGCGTAGAGCTGCGATCGGGATCGCCGGTGAACCTGATCCGGGCCCCGAAGGCCCGCATCATCGCGAGGTTGGGGTGCGCGAGCGGAGGCTCGCTGCCATGGAGGACGAGCGTGCACGCGAGCCCGGCCGTCGCCGCCGCCGCTGCCAGCACCGAACAGAGGTTGGAGCCCGGCCCGCCGCAGCCCACCACATGGTCGCACCGCCGGTCGAGCGCGTCCGCCATCAGCACTTCCAGCGCCCGCACCTTGCTGCCACCGAGCGCAAAGCCGGTCAGGTCGTCGCGTTTGATCCACACGTCACGCTCGAGCGCCGCGCTGAGCCGCGGGGCGTGCACCAGCGGCGTGGGGAGCACCGCCAGCGGGAAGCGGGCCGGTGGCGTCAGCACCGATGCTCCCCGAGGCGGCCGAGAACCGACCGCACCGCGGCGGTGTCGCCGGGGGCGACCGGGTCGGCGATCACCGATTCGGCCTCGGCCCGCGTCATCAGCCCGGCTTCCTCGAGCGCGTCGGCCGCCGACCGACGGTCGCGCCGGGCGCTGCCGAGCAGGTCCTGGAGCGCCGCCTGGGCCCGGTGTTTGCCGAGGCGGGGGGCGAGCGTGCCGAGGATCCGCTCGGACGCCAGCAGCCCGCTGCCGGCGGCGACGTTGGCCCTCATCCGGTCGACATCCACCTCGAGCCCATCGACGCAGGTGATGGCCAGGCGCAGCGCGGCCGCAGTCAGGAGGCACACCTCGGGCAGGGCCACCCACTCCGCCTTCCACGGCCGGCCGTCGCGCTCGTGGAGCTGTACCTGGCCCTCCATCAACACGAGGGCGTTGGCACGGGTGAGGCGGGCCAACGTGTCGAGGTGCTCGCTCGACTCCGGGTTCCGCTTGTGCGGCATCATGATGCTGCCCACGACGTCGACGGCCACTGCCTCGCGCAGCTCACCGATCTCGGGCCGCTGCAGCTCCATCACCTCGTTGCCGATGCGCGCGAGCGTGCCGGTGATGCCCGTGGTGACCGTGGCGAACTCGGCGATGCGGTCGCGGCTGGTGAACCACGCGATGCCGGGGTCCACCAGGCCGAGCCGCTCGGCGAACCGGGCCCGGAGCGCAGGCCCGACCTCGTCGTAGAAGCCGAGCGTGCCGACCGCCCCGCCGAGCTGCACCGTCGACCAGCGGCGCCGGCCCTCGTGCAGGCGTTCCAGGTGGCGTCCCAGCTCGTCGGCCCACGTGGCGAGCTTGAACGCGAAGGAGATCGGTGCGCCGGGCTGGGCGTGGGTGCGACCGGGCATCACCGTGTGCTCGTGCCGGGCGGCCAGGCCGGTGATCCCACCGACGAGCCGACGGACGTCACGGTCGACGAGGTCTCCGACGTCACGCATCGTCAGTGCGAACCATGTGTCGGTGAGATCCTGCACCGTGGCGCCGTAGTACACGTGCTCGGCGACGTCAGCCGGCAGGACCCTCTGCAGAGCCCGGATCAAGCCCAGCGTGGAGTGCGCCGTGCGCCGCGTCTCCTCGGCCACGAAGTCGAGGTCGAGGTTGTCGACCCGCGCCAGCTCGGCGATCTGCTCGGCCGAGGATGTCGGGACCACGGCGAGGTCGGCCTGCGCAGCTGCCAGCGCGACGAGGATGTCGAGCCACCGCTGCCAGCGCGCCCGCTCGTCGAGCAGGGCGCGCGTCTCGTCGGTGGCCCACAGGTGCGCAAAGGCGACGCTGTCGGTCAGGCGGGCGCCCATGCCGGGTCGCATCGACGGGCCAGCACGACGAGGGCGTGCCTGACCTGCTCGAGGCTCGCACCCCACGGAACCACGGCAACGTCCCCGTCGATCTCGATGTCGTCTTCTAGCAGGCAGCACTTGGTGAGCAGCGGTCCAGGGGGCGAGGCCAGGGTTCTCGGACAGGTTTCGAGGCCGGGGGCTCCGCGTCCGTAGAACCAGTGGTGGAGCTGGCGTGACCGCGCGCAGCCCAGCAGCATCCAGTCGCGCTCCGCGGGACGCTCGTCGAGGTAGTGGACCTCCCGGTCCTCGAGCCGGACGCCTGCCCCGCGGCAGGGCAACAGCACCGCCGGGGCGTCGTCGGCCAGCGATTCGAGCTCCACCAGCGCGGGTTCGAGCAGCATGGGGGGCAAGTCCTCGGCGAGGTCGAGCACACGCTGCGCCTGGTCCAGCAGTTTGGGGGGATGGGGCGGAACGACCTCACACACCCGCACGCGTACCGGATCGGGGTCGACGAGGAAGCTGACGTGCGAGTAGCGACCCTCGACGACAACTGCCCGCGCCCCGTGCTGGCCGGCGGCGACCTTCGCCAGTTGCGAGGGCACGCCGGTATCGATGTCGGGACGGCGCACGTACGTGGTCTCGGACGGAAGAGCCAGCACCTCCACCGAGGCGGCCGGCGAGAACAGCGGTTCCGGGTCGGTCGGCTCGACTCCGACCAGGGCCGTGGCGTCCCCGTTTCGCACGACGACGTAGCGGGTGCGCCGGTAGCACTCCCGGCCCAGGAAGTGCCTGGTCAGGCCCTCGGCGGTCAGCGGGATGTCGACCCGCGCCACGGAGACGGCCCGGTATGCGGCTGGCCGCCGGTTGGCTGTCACGGCCTCGGGGCTCCGCCCGCCGGCGTGCCGGCCGCGAGGGCGTGGAGCGCGATCGTCGTGTCGGCCCGGAGCCCGAGCCTGAGCGCTTCGAGCGCCGCCGCGTCGCGTGGCGCCACGTTCGCGAGGTTGACGTCGGGGCCTATGCGGCGGATGAGCCATGCCTGCTGGTGCCGGTGAGGCGCCTCGAAGATGAGCCGGTGGGGGCCGACCCGGTCCAGCAGGGCATCGACGACGGCGCCGCGGACCGAGCCGTCGGCGGCGTAGAGCCCGACCATGCCGCTCTCCCGCCCTTCCGTGAGGACGGCGGTGGCCCCGGCGTCGAGATCGGCGCAAGCGAGCTCGACCCACGTCGCCGGCGTTAACACGGACGTCGGGTCCTTCATCCCCACTTCGGAGACGACGGTGAACGACGCCGCGGCCCGACGGATCAGGGCAGCCTTGGCATCTTGGCCGAGGAGGCCGAGGCCGTCGCTCACCTCGATCTGCCCGAACCCGCAGGCGCCAGCCCACTCGAGGCACTCCTGGGCGGACCCCTGGAGCGCGGCGAGCTCGAGCAGGGTCCCTCCCGGGCAAGCGACCACGTCATGTCGGCGCAGGAGCCGGAGCTTGGCGTCGAGCTCGGCGTCGAGATAGGCGCTGCCCCAGCCGAACTTCCAGACATCGATGCAGGGCGCGGCCGCGTCGAGGATGGCGCGCACATCCGGCAGGGGCAGGCCGGCGTCGATCACACAGGACAAGCCGTGCCGGCGAGGCTTGCGTGACCGGTCGGGCAGGCGTAGGAATGCCGCCGCAGGCACCGTTCCGATACTAGAGGATTGTTCACTATGGTGCAGGTCCTTGCCGAACTGGCCGAGGTGCTCCGCTCGTCGCCAGGCTGGCGGGCGAAGGCGGACATCGCCGTCGTGCGTGAGGTGTTCGGTGGCAGCGACTGGCTGCGGGGCCCCGGTGACGACGGGGCGGCCGTGCTGGTTGGGAGCGAAGAGGTGATCGCATGTGGCGAGGCGATACTGCCGCCGTTCGTCGAGCACGATCCCTACGGCGCAGGCATGGCAGCGGTGCTGACCAACGTCAACGACGTGGCCGCCATGGGCGCCGTCCCTCTGGCCATCCTCGACACGGTCGTGGGCCCGCCCGAAACCTGCCGCGCCGTCCTCGACGGGATGCGCTTCGCCTCCGCGCTCTACGACGTGCCCGTCGTGGGCGGCCATCTGACGAGAAGCGCCGATCGCGTCGCACTGTCGGCGTTTGCCCTCGGCCGCTGCCCGGGCCGCCCGCTGGCGGCGACACGCGTGGCGCCGGGGCAAGCGCTGGCGCTCATCGTGTGTCTCGACGGGAAGATGCGGCCCGACTTCCCGTTCTTCCCGTCGTTCGACGAGCGTGGGCGCAGGCTCGCCGGCGATGTGCGCCTGCTCGCCGAGCTCGCGGCCGACGGGGTCGTCGAGGCGGCGAAGGACGTCAGCATGGCCGGGCTCTTCGGCTCGCTCGCGATGCTGCTGGAACCGACCCGCTGTGGCGCATCGATCCCCGTCGAGGCCGTCCCAGTACCCCCCGGGCTCGACTTCGACGCGTGGTCGTTGTGCTTTCCGTGCTTCGCCTTCCTGGTGACGGTGGCTGCCGAACACGAGGACCGCTGCCGCCACGCGGTCGAACGGCGCGGGCTCACCTTCGCTCCGCTGGCCTCGGTGGACGCGTCGGGCGTGCTCGCGCTGGTGGACGAAGGGGACGCAGCCGTGATCGTCGACCTGAACGCCGACCCCGTTACCGGGCTGTAGAGGCCACGCCGACAGGCGTGGCCGCGGCCCGAGCGGCCGTGGAGCGGAGGACGTGCGCCGAAGCCCGAGCGGCCGTGGAGCGGAGGACGTGCGCCGAAGCCCGAGCGGCCCGGTGCCGAAGTCGCCGAGAGCGGAGAACAACCTCCTTTGTCTCTCGGCGGCGCAGCCGCCGAGGCAAAGCAGACGCTACCTAGCCGCGCAACCTGTAAGTCGTCAGGTCGATCGCCATCGGGACGTGGGGCACGCCGACGTAGATCTCCGGCTCCCCGGATATCGCCCAGCCGAGCCGCTCGAAGAAGGCGATGTTGCGCGGCTGGATGTGCGCGGTCATCAGGCGGCCGCCACCCCTCGCCGCGGTTGCGACCGCGAACGACACCAACGGGGCGCCGAGGCCGTGACCCCGAGAGCCGGGCAACACGGCCAGCCGATCACCCTGCCAGTGGCCTGCGTCGTCGAGGGGATACAGACGGACCGCACCCCCCGCGACCGCGTCGCGGAACGCGAGCACCTTGAGCGTGGTGGCCTCGTCGTCGCGACCATCACGATCCGAGCCCTGGAACAGGCCTTGCTCGCGGACGAACACCTCGACGCGGATGCGGTGGTGCTCGGCCAGCATCCAGGGCTCGTCGGCCACGCGGCAGGCGACCAACGTGCGGTGCAGGACGTCAACCATGCGTCGCCACGGGCTTGGGCCCGATCTGGAGGCGGTCCTGGACCGCGGCCATGGGCGAGCAGGCCTGGCACCGCGAGCAGCCCGCCTTGGCGGTCTCCGCGCCGAGACCGCGCTCGGTGAGGTAGGGCGTGACCCGGCGGACGATGCGCTCGACGTAGTCGTGCGATGGCGGCGACCAATCGGCCATGAGGCTGCCCGCCACCGGCCGCAGCGGCACCACGAAGGGGTAGACGCCGATGTCGACGGCACGTCTGCATCCTTCGACCGTCAGCTCCGGATCCTCGCCCATGCCGAGGATCACGTAGGTGGTGACCTGCCCCGCGCCGAAGCGCGGCACGGCGCGCTCCCAGGCACGGAAGTACCCCTCGATGCCCGTTCGGGCTTTGGCGGGTGCCACGCGGGCGAGCACGGCGGGATCGAACGATTCGACGTGGATGCCCACGGTGTCGACGCCGAGGTCGGCCACGCGGTCGATCACGTCGAGGTCCTCGGGCGGTTCGAACTGGGTCTCGACGGGCAGGCCAGTCGCGTCCTTCACCGCCGCCGCGCACTGGGCCACGTACAGCGCGCCACGGTCAGGGGCCCGGGTGCTGCCGGTCGTGAGGGTCACGTCGACGGCGCCGTCGAGGTCGCGAGCGGCCACGGCCACCTCGGCGAGCTGCGCCGGGGTCTTCTTCGCCGTGGTGCGACCGGCATCGAGGGACACGCCGATGCCACAGAACGCGCACTGGTCGTCGTTGCCCCAGTAGGCGCAGGTCTGGAGCACAGTGCTCGCCAGCGAGTCGAGATGGAGCAGGGCGATCTTCCAGTAAGGAGTGCCGTCCGCAGTGGTGAGGTCGTAGTAGCGCGGCCGGGGTTGGGAGCGCGCGGTCGTGACCCGCCGTCCCGCCTCGTAGATGGCGAGGGCGCTGCCGTCGGCTCGCAGCTCGAAAGGCGATGAGGCGGTCCGACCCGGATTGGTGTCGAGCGTGACCGCGTAGTCGTCGACCCAGACCATGCCGACATCGGACGGGCCGGCACCCCCCGCCCGGCCCTCGGTCCGCACCTCGGTCCGCAACCCCTGGGCCTGCAACCGGAGGACGAGTTCGGCGGTGTCTCGCTCCAACGTTGCCTCCGCTCCCGTCGGGACGTGTCGGATACTACGACGACCACGCCCACCATAGAAGACGGGTCAGGACACTTCCGCCTGGAGCTCCATCGCGACCCGTTCCCATTCCTCGGCCGTGCTGGCCGTGTGGACCACGGCTTCCGTGTCGGCGCGGAGCTCGCCGGTCGTGAGATCGACCCGCGTCGTGGTGACGATGAGTACGGGCGCTCCCGTGGCCTGATCGGCGCCGACCTCGGTGAGGATCGCCCGGCCCGTCGCGACGTGCATCCGCAGCTCCGGCACGCGGGGACCGAGCGGGTCGGCGTGGAGATCGGTCCAATCCGCACCGGCCGCTCGGGCGCGCTCGATCGCGGCCAGCCTCGCCAACCGCCGCTCCTCTCCTGCCAGTTCGCGATCGCGTGCGGCCGCCGCGGATCCGAAGATGTCGTCGGGTTCGAGGCCCTGCGCACTCGTTCCCGTCGCGTCGCACGCGGCCGCCACGTACTCGACCGCCCGTGGTTGGCACGCCACGAGGTCGGCCGCCGTGGTGGTCACGGCCCGGAGTTGCTCACATGTGGCGGCAACCAGCACCAAGGCCCGCTGATAGCCGTCGACGTTGGTCATCGCCAGTGGGTACAGACGGGCCTCGGCGGCCCGCCACGATTGGCGGGCGCGCCAGAGGGCCTCATCGCTCATCGACGCCATCGATTGACCATGCTGGAGGTCATGTCTACTATCCTCAACGTTCCGCCAAGCCAGCCAGCGAGGTGACGGCGTGGGTGGTCGTGCCCTCATCGCCCTGGGAGGCAACGCGTTGTGCGGCGCCGACCAGACGGGCACCTACACGGAGCAGCGCGAGAACGCGCGCGCCATGGCCGCTTCGATCGGCGAGCTTATCGATACCGGTTGGCGGGTCGTGGTGGTGCACGGCAACGGTCCCCAGGTGGGAGCGCTGGGGGTGCAGCAGGAGGCCGCGACGACCCTCGTGCCCCCGCAGCCTCTGTTCTCGCTCTCCGCCATGACGCAGGGCTACCTCGGCAGCGTCATCGCGCTCGCCCTCCACGAGCGCCTGGGCCGGGACCACCAAGTGGTGAGCGTGGTGACCCACGTGGTCGTCCACGGCGACGACCCGGCGTTCGCCGAGCCCTCGAAGCCGATCGGGCCGTTCTACTCGGCGACCGAAGCCCGCCGGTTGGCCGCGGAGCGGGGCTGGTCGATGGCCGAGGACGCGGGGCGGGGGTTCCGGCGCGTGGTGCCATCGCCGGAGCCTCTCGGCATCCACGAGGCCGACACCATCCGCCGGCTCTTCGATGCCGGCATGGTCGTCAACGCCTGCGGCGGCGGCGGGGTGCCGGTGACGATGACCGCCGATGGGTACGTGGGCGTCGACGCGGTGATCGACAAGGACCTCGCCGCCCAGCGCCTGGCCTCGGCACTGGGCGTCGACGCCCTCGCGCTGGTGACCAGCGTGCCGGCGGTCCAGCTCGGATACGGCACGCCTCGGCAGCATGACCTTCACGAGCTGGGCGTCGACGACGCCGAGCGCTACCTCGCCGAGGGCCAGTTCGCGGCGGGAAGCATGGGCCCGAAGATCGCAGCCGCCGTTCGCTTCATCCGTGAGGGGGGCGAGGCGGTGGCCATCACCACCCCGGCACTGCTGGCCTCCACCATGGCGTCATCGAACGGGCGACCAGCGGGAACCCTGGTCACTGCCGCGTCGGGCCGTCGGGTCAGCCCCTGAGTTGGGTGCCGTGTTCTTCGGCGTGCGCGTCCTCCGTGACCGCTATGTCGACTCGGTCGAGCTCCTGGCGATCACACGCAGGATGCGCCAGACGGAGGGCGTCGACTTCGCCACCGCAGTGATGGGGACGCCGGCCAACCTGGAAGCGCTGCAGGAGGCAGGGGTCACGGCCGAGGCGTTGACCGCGAGCCCCAACGATCTCGTGCTCGCGGCGCGAGCAACCGATGCGGCGCACGCGGAGCATGCGCTCGGACAAGCCGAGCAGGCGCTGTCTCCCTCCCTGTCGTCCGCCGCCGCGCCCGCCGAGCGCGAGCCCCGGTCCCTCCAGGCCGTCCTCGATGGGCTCGGCGACCCGAACGTCGCCATCGTGTCGGTCGCCGGCGAGTACGCCGCGCTCGAAGCGCACAAGGCCCTGACCGCCGGACTGCACGTCCTGCTGTTCAGCGACAACGTGAGCCTCGAGGAGGAGATCGCGCTGAAGGAGCACGCCGCCAGCGTCGGTCGGCTGGCGATGGGGCCCGGCGCAGGTACCGCCAGCATCGGAGGTTGCGGTCTCGGCTTCGCCAACGCCGTCGCCCCTGGGCGCGTCGGCGTGGTCGCCGCGGCCGGTACGGGAGCGCAGGAGGTCATGGCGCTGCTCGACCGTTGGGGTGAGGGGGTGTCGCACGTGATCGGCGTGGGCGGCCGTGACCTGTCTCGGCAGGTGGCCGGCCGCAGCGCGCGGCTGGCGATGCAGGCCCTCGCCCGTGACCCGGGAACGGACGTGATCGCGCTGGTGTCGAAGCCGCCGTCACCCGACGTCGCACGCGAGGTCGTGGCGGCCGGTGGTGCGACGCCAGTCATCGCCGCCCTGATCGGCCTCGCCCCCGGCACCTCCGTGCCGGGAGCCGCGGCGGTGGCGGCCACCCTCGAGGCGGCGGTGGCGCACGCGGTGAGCCAGCGCGGGGGATCCCCGCCCTCCGACTGGTCGGAATGGCGGTCGCACGTGGCCCGCAGCCTCGTCGACCTCGGTCCCGCCCGACGCGCCGTGCGAGGGCTCTTCTCCGGCGGGACACTGTGCTATGAGGCGCAGACGCTTCTGGGCGCCTGGCTCGGCGACGTGTGGTCGAACACGCCGTTGGACGGCCGACTCCGACTGCCTGCCCCCGCTGGCGCCCACGTCTGCCTCGACCTCGGTGAGGAGGAGTACACGAAGGGCCGGCCTCATCCGATGATCGACGCCGAGGCTCGGCTCGGTCTGCTGGCCGAGGCCGGCAGGGACGACGACGTGGCCGTGGTGCTGCTCGACGTGGTGTTGGGCTACGGCGGGCACGAAGATCCCGCGTCGGTCCTGGCGCCGGCGTGCGCGGCGGTGGCGAGGCCAGAGGGACCACGAGTTGTCGTGTACGTCCTCGGCACCGACAAGGATCCACAGGGCCTGGCGCATCAGCAGCGGGGCTTCGAGGAGGCCGGCGCCCTCGTTGCGCCCACGGCCGCACGGGCCGCACTCGCCGCGGCCGCGATCGCACGCCGTCAGCCGGAGATCGTCGGGGCCGACCTGTGGTGAGGCAGGTCGCGATGGTCACGTACTCCACCAAGCCACGCGGCGGGGTGGTGCACCTGCTGGCGCTGGCCGAAGCCCTGGCGAAGCGCTCGTTTCCGACCGAGATAATCGCACTCGGCGACGAGAGCGTCGGGTTCCACCGCCCGGTCGATGTGCCGTGCTCGTTCGTGGCGGCCCCCGAGCCGGCTCCGGAGCTCGAGGCGCGCGTGTACGACGCCATCGACGCCCTCGAGGCCGGGCTGTTGGAGCCGGCGGGGGCGTTGCCCCCGGTGGTGCACGTGCAGGATTGCATCGCCGCCCGCGCCGCCGTCCGCGTCCGGGATGCGGGTGCGCCCGTCCGCGTCGTGCGGACGGTGCACCACGTCGACGACTTCACAACGCCTGCACTGGTCGAATGCCAACGCCGTTCGATCGTTGATCCCGACCGCGTCCTGGTGGTGAGCCCGATCTGGCAGCAGCGCCTCGCCGACGAGTACGGAGTCAAGGCTGACGTGGTGACGAATGGCGTCGACATCGACCGGTTCACGGCGGGCCCGCGCCCGGGGTTGACCGCCGCTCTACGCGCTCGCGTTGGGGCAGCGGATCGATTTCTCATCCTGGTGGTCGGCGGCATCGAGCCTCGCAAGGGCACCGATCACTTGTTCCGCGCTCTGTCGCTCCTGCGCCAACGCTGGGCTCACCCACCGGTGCTGGCCATCATCGGCGGCCATTCTTTTCAGGACCACACGCCCTACCGTGACCGCGTCATCGCCTCGATGGCCGATCTCGACCTCGAGTTCGGCCGTGACGTGGTGCTCCTGGGCACGGTGCCCGACGAGGAGCTGGTGGCGTGGTACCGGGCGGCCGACGCCTTGGCGTTCCCCTCCGTCAACGAAGGCTTCGGTCTCGCCGTGCTCGAGGCCATGGCCGCCGGTCTCCCGGTCGTGCTCACCCGCTTGCCGGTGTTCGCCGAGTACGTGCGTTTCGGGGAGGATGCCCTCGCCGTGGCCCCGGGCGACGACGAGGGGCTCGCCGACGCACTGGACGCCGTGGCGCACGACGGGGGTGTGCGGGCGATGCTGCGTCGAAGCGGGCGTGACGTGGCGGCGAGGTTCAGCTGGGACACCACGGCGCTGCAGCACATCGCCATCTACGAGTCGCTGCAGACGAGCTGACGGACATCGGCGAGCCCGGCGTTGCGCCGGCCATGCGCTGGATCTCGGTGGCGTGGTGCGCCGAGGCGCGGTGACTCGACGATGCGGACGTGCCTCAGCGGCGTTGCGTCTCGAGTGCGAGAACACAACGCCGCCGAGGGGGACACACGGGCCGGGTGCATTGCTGGCTGGTCAGTCGGTCACGAGTGCCTCCAGGACGTCGAGCTTTGCGGCTCGGTGTGCCGGCATCACCGCGGCCATCGCACCGGCGATGGCGGCGATGACCGTCACTACCGTCAGGGTGCCCACCGGCACGGTCAGGGTGTCGATGCCCTGGTCTGCCAGAGACCGGACGATCGCCCAACCGAAGAACGTGCCGACGGCCAACCCGAGGGTCGTGCCGAACACGGCGATGATGACCGACTCCCAGCGAACGGACGAGCGGACCTGTGACCTGTCCATGCCGACCGCACGGAGCAGGCCCAGCTCGCGAGTCCGCTCGAGGATCGACAGCGCCAGGGTGTTGGCGATGCCGAGCAGTGCGATCACCACGGCCAGCGCCAGCAGTGCGTAGAACATGGCGATGATGGTGTCGATCTCGCGGTTGAGGTCGCCGAGGAAGGCGTCCCGGTCGAGCACCTCGGCCGACGCATAGTCGGCGGCTGCGCCCGCGATCGCGTTCTCGTCACCAGACACATAGACCCGGAAGTCGAGCTCGTCAGCGCCGTTTGCCCGCAACGCCTCGATGTCGACGAATTGCGAGCCGACCCATTCGGTGGCGCCCGAGTAGATGGCCTCTACGACGAACGTGGCATCGCCAGTCGGCAACGTCACCGGAATGGTGGAACCGATCGTCCAGCCCTCATCGCGAGCCCGGTCGGCCGACACGGCGATGCCGTCCGGGCCCAGCGCATCCAGGTCACCTTGGACCGAACCGAGCGCGAACAGCTCGTCGACGGTCGTGGCGTCGAAGGCGTTGAACCCGTCGGTCGCGGAACCGTCGACCACCGCGGGGCTCGTCCGGGCTTGCGTTACGACGTCGACGCCTGGCGTGGCGCGCAGCTCGTCGGCCAGCTCGGGGCTCAGCCCGGAAGTGTTGTCGAAGCCTCCCGTCTGGACGATGTGGGTGCCCCTGAACTCCTCGTCGAGCGAACCGGCCATAGATGTCTTCACCGAGGCCGCGAAGACGGTGATGAACGCGACCAACCCGACGCCGATCATCAGCGACGCCGCCGTTCGCGCGGTCCGCTTCGGGTTGCGCATCGCGTTGCGGGTGGCGAGCTCACCACCGAGTCCACGAACCCGCAGTGGTGCACCCAGCAGCCGGGCGACGGGTCGGGCGAGCACCGGTCCGAGCACGGATACGCCGACGAACGTCGTCAGCGCACCCAGACCGACCAACGCGAGCGCCTCATTGGCGAGGCCGTTGAGCACCGAGCCGACACCGGCGACCGTGATCAACGAACCGATGACGGCGCGGCGCACGGAGAAGGCCGAACGGTCGACCGCGACGTCACGCAGCGCGGCGATGGGGGCGATGTTGGCGGCCCGGCGGGCAGGCAGCCACGCCGACATCACGGTCACGGTGAGACCGACGCTGAACGAGGCGAGCATGGCCGTGGGCGAGATCACCATGGGGCCGTTGGGCAGGTCGACGCCGAACTGGGACAGCATCGCCCTCAGCCCCGAGGCCACCCCGATGCCGGCGACGAGCCCGGCCGCCGACGCCAACGTGCCGATGGCGACGGCCTCGGTGAGCACCGATCGCTTCACCTGACGACCCGACGCGCCGATCGCACGGAGCATCGCCATCTCTCGGGTCCGCTGGGCGACAGTGATCGAGAACGTGTTGTAGATGATGAACGCTCCGACGAACACGGCGACGAATGCAAAGACCAGCAGCATGGTGTCGAAGGCCGCGAAGTCCTCCGCGAGCGAGGCTTGGTCCTCGGCCACGAGCGCGGCTCCCGTGATCACCTCGACGTCGGTGCCGGTGGCGGCCTGGACCGCAGCGGCGACATCGCCCTGCGACACGCCGTCGTCAGCGGTGACCGCGATCGCGTCGGCCCGGTTGGGCGCCGCCAGCAGCTCCTGGGCGGCGGTATCGGTGAACAACACCGCTGTCGCCCCGGCCGGGGAATCGGCGGTGCCGAAGGTGGCGACGCCGGCGATCGTGAACCGCTGCGGTTCGCCCTTGGTGAGCACGGTCGCCACGTCTCCCGGCGCATAGCCGGCTTTCTCGGCGCTCGCCTTGTCGATGACGATCTCGTCGTCGCCGGCAGGGGCGTTGCCGCTCCACAACTCGTACGGGTTGAGGTCATCGACGGTCACCCAGTTCGAGCCGAACGCCGGCATCTTCGACACGTCACCCACGGGTTGATCGTCGGGGCCGACCAGCTGGGCGTAGCCGTTGACGCGCAGTGCCACGTCGTCGACGCCATCGACGGCTGCCACCGTTCGGGCGAGCGAGGCATCGAGGCGAGGGCCCGACTCCCCGTAGCCGAGGTCGATCTCGGACGGCGTGCGGACGTAGGCATCGATCCCTTCGTTGGCCTCGGACAAGGCGGAATCGAATGTGGCACCGACCGTATCGGTGAAGATGAGGGTGCCGGCCATGAAGGCCACACCGAGGAGCACCGCAAGTGCGGTGGTGAGCAATCGCAGCTTGCGGGCCGCGAGCTCCTTGATGGTGAGCGTGAGCATCGGGATCAGCCCCCAAGGTTCCGGATGCGGTCGATGACGGAGTCGGCCGTCGGGCCCTCGAGGTCATCGACGATCCGCCCATCGGCGAGGAACAGCGCCCTGTCGGCGTACGAGGCGGCGATGGGATCGTGCGTGACCATCACGACGGTCTGGCCGAGCTCCCGCACCGCGGTGCGCATGAACGACAGGATCTCCCCACCGCTGCGCGAGTCGAGGTTTCCGGTCGGCTCGTCGGCAAAGATGATCTCCGGCCGCGAGACGAGGGCCCGGGCGACGGCGACACGCTGTTGCTGTCCACCCGAGAGCTCGGACGGTCGGTGTTTCAGACGGTTCGTCAGACCCACGATCTCGACGACGTGGTCGAACCACGCGGCGTCAGGGTTGCGGCCGGCGAGGCGCGCGGGCAGCGCGATGTTCTCCGCCGCGGTCAGCGTCGGTACCAGGTTGAAAGCCTGGAAGATGAACCCGACGCGGTCGCGGCGCAACCGGGTGAGCCGGCGATCGTCGAGCTTCGAGATGTCGGTGTCGCCGATCAGCACCGTGCCCGACGTCAGCGTGTCGAGCCCGGCGACACTGTGCAGCAGCGTCGACTTGCCCGAGCCGGACGGGCCCATGATGGCGGTGAAGCGCCCGGTGCCGAACTCGACGGTCACACCATCGAGGGCGCGCACTTCGTTCTCGCCGCGGCCGTAGACCTTCACGGCGTCGTAGACGCGAGCGGCCGGCGCGGGCGAGTCGAGAGAGCCACGCGCTCGCGTCGGCCGGTGGTGGGTCGGAATGAGTGCGGCGGTCATGCCCCTGCACCTCCCGGAAGGGCGGTGCGGAGCTGTTGTCGATCCGCCGAAGGTGGGTTGCCGAACAGCATCAAGATCCCGGACCGCCCCGAGGTCTGCCCGCGGTGGACCGGGGTGGGGGCCGGTGGGTTGCCGAACAGCATCAAGGTCCCGGCCCGCCCCGAGGTCTGGCTGCGGTGGATGGGGGTGAGGGTGGCGGTCATGGCTTTGGATCTCCTGTTGGAACTGGTCTGTACCGATGGCGCCACCATCCGATTTTCGAGCTCCGATTTCGTCCGCTTGCAGGTGATTCGTGAGTAGCCGCGCGGCGTACATCTGGCGGATGACCCGCTCGTCCGTCGCCAGACGGATGTGTTCGAACGGCCGATTCGCTACGTTCGAGCGGTGAAGTGGTTCGAGCGCCAAGTCGAGCGGCTGCGTTCGCTGGATCCGCGAGTTGTGGATGCCCTCCTCGCGGGGCTCGCCACGATCATCGGCATAGCCACGGTGTTCGCCCAGGACCTCAGCGAGGGCATGACCGAGCCCACCGCGCTCGCGGTCGTCACCGTGTGCGTGACGTGCGCGCCGGTGGCGATCCGGCGACGTGCACCGCTGCTGGCGGTGGTCGTCTCCAGCGCCGGGATCCTCGTGCACATCGTTTCCGACTTCCCCGAGGGTTCGCTGCCGATCGTGGTCCTGTTCCTCACATACACGGTGGCCGCGTGGAGTCCCCAGCGACGGGCTATTGCCGGCCTCGGTGCCGTCTACGCCACGCTCATAGTGGTTGGGATCAGCGACGCACCAGGGCTCGGCACGGTCGACTTGGTGGGCAACTTCGCCACCTACGGCGCGGTGTGGGCGATCGGCATCGCCGTTCGCTCCCGTCGCGAGACGACCGAGGTGCGCGTGCGCGAGGCAGAGGAACGGGCCAACGTCGAGCGTCAGCGCACTGGCCGGGTGCTCGCCGAGGAGCGGCTGCGGATCGCGCAGGAACTGCACGACGTCGTCGCCCACTCGATGTCGGTGATCGCCGTACAGGCGGGCGTCGGCGCCCACATGCTCGAGAGTCGCCCCGACCAGGCCCGTGCCGCCCTGGACGCCATCTCCGCGACGTCGCGTGGCACGCTCACCGAGATGCGCCGTCTGCTCGGGGTCCTGCGCGACACCGACGGCCAACGCGTCCACACTCCGACGCCCGGCGTCGCCGACCTGCCGGGCCTGATCGACGACGTGCGCGGCGCCGGGGTGCCCGTCACGCTCAACGTGAGCGGCTCGAGCAAGGTCGTCCATGCCGGCATCGAGCTATCCGCCTACCGGATCGTGCAGGAGGCGCTCACCAATGTGATGAAGCACGCAGGCGCCACGACGCGGGTGGACGTCAACGTGCAATACCTGCCGGGCTCCGTCGAGGTCGAGGTCGTCGACGACGGACGGGGTGCGGGCGGGGTCGCGGCCAGCAACGGAGCCCGCACCGACACGGGTGCGAGGGTGGCGGGGCACGGGTTGCTCGGGATGCGCGAGCGGGTCGAGCTGTGGGGCGGCGACCTGGCGGTCGGCCCTGTCTCCGGCGGCGGCTACCGCGTCAAGGCGCAGCTGCCCTACGGTGAGCCCGAGTGACGATCCGGGTCGTGGTCGCCGACGACCAGGCGCTGGTCCGGAGCGGGTTCAGCGTGCTGCTGGCCGGCGAGCCTGATGTGGACGTCGTCGGTGAGGCAAGCAACGGCGCCGAGGCCGTGGCGCTCGCCGCCAGCGAGCGGCCCGACGTCATGCTGATGGATGTCCGCATGCCGGTGATGGACGGCCTCGAGGCAACCCGGCGCATCAGTCGGGACGAATCGCTGGCCGGCACGCGGGTCGTGATCCTCACGACGTTCGACCTGGACGAGTACGTGCACGAGGCGCTGCGCGCCGGTGCCAGCGGGTTCCTGCTGAAGGACACGCTGCCCGTCGATCTGTTGAACGCAGTGCGGGTCGTCGCCGCCGGCGACGCGCTGATCTCCCCACGCATCACCCGGCGGTTGATCGAGGAATTTGCCCGCCTGCCGGGCCCTGGCGCCGAGCCCGCCGCCAGCGCTGGCCTCGAGCAGCTCACCGAGCGCGAGCGCGAGGTGCTCGAGCTGGTAGCCAAGGGCCAGTCGAATGCGGAGATCGCAGCGAACCTGTACGTCAGCCACGCCACCGTGAAGACCCACGTCAGCCGGCTGTTGATGAAGCTCGACGCCCGCGACCGCGCCCAGTTGGTGATGATCGCCTACGAAACCGGGGTCGCATCCCCTGGCGTGGCCTGATAGCGCGGTCGAGGTGCCGCTCGGTCTCGACTGGGGCATCGCCGGACGGGCTGGCACCTGACGGGACCTCGAGGTGGTGGTAGGCGTGCTGACTCTCAGCCAACGGCTGGTGCCGACGGCAACTCAGTCGGACGGGGGCGAAGGCGCCGACCGGCCGGTGACGCAGAACATTCGCCGTGCTTCGCTCGGGCGGACCTCGGTGGCAAACCCGTGACGCTCGAGGTTGGCGACGATGCCCGGAGCGACATCGCTGGCCTTGACGCCCGGAGCTCCTTCGTACACCAGGTGGAGGATCCCGCCGGGCCGCAGCGCTCGTGCCAGGGCGGCGAGCTCGGGACCGGCCGTCGAGGTCCAGAACACGTTGACGTTGATGCCGAACGCCTTGTCGAATTGGTACCGCTCGGCGCGCAGGTCCGCCAAGGCGAGCTGTGCCACGACCATGCGGCCGGCCTCGATGTGTTCGGCGTTACGGCCCCGCGCTCGTTCGATCGCTGTCGCGGAGCGGTCGATGGCGAGCAGCTGCCCGCGCCCACCGACGAGCCGGTCCGCAACCACGTCGGCGGCAACGCCGGGCCCGCAGCCGAACTCGAGGATCAGATCGTCGGGCTGGACGTCGAGCAGATCGACGGCCCAGGCGATCCGGTCGGGCACCTTGGGACTCATGGATCGACCCCGAATCTCGGCGCTCCAATCGGCCCGGCGAGACGTTCACGGCGACTCTGTGGCGGCGATTGCCGGCGCGCTGTGTCATGCCCCGGACCCATCAGCCGCGCTTGGGTGCGCTCGGTCGTTGGCGGCGGTGTCGAACCAACCACAGCAGGCCAGCCAGGGCGATCACGAGCCCGGGGCCGGAATGCACGGCGAGCACACCGATCAGAGACGGTCCGCCCCAATCGGCCCGATAGCTGTCCGGGTCGTTGAAGTCGATGACGAACAGCTCGGCTATGCCCCGCACGACGAGGTAGAGCGCCACCACCAATGCGATGGCAACGAGCACTCGCCTCGTGGCTCCACGAACGCCATGTCGACCCGTCATCGTCTTCGATCCTCCTCACCGAATGGTCGGCCTTTCGGCCCGGGCTGCGTGCCAGGTTGCGGTCGACCCGGGCCGGCGGCGGTTGCGAACATGTGGGAGCTGTGTGCACATCGCTTCGTTCGCGCCGCACCCCGACCTCGACGCCGCCGTGATCGCCTCGCTCACACGCCGTGGCCGGCGAAGCCGGCACACCGGCTGTCGACCAACACCACGCTCGGGGGATCAGCCCTCGGTCGGTACGTACGTCGCGAGGATCGCTCCGGTCGTCGTCGGCTGGCTGTCGACGAGGCTCAGCGAGCGGAGGACACCGTCATCGCGAAAGAGGCGCTTGCCGCCGCCGACGACGACAGGGTCGATCATGAGCCTGAACTCGTCCACCAGTCGGTCTTCGGTCAGGGCGTGGACCAACTCGCTGCTGCCGATGACCTGCAAGTCGGCGCCCTCCTCCTGCTTGAGGCGAGCGACGGCGTCGGCGAGGTCGCCTTGCAGCACCTTCGAGTTCTGCCAGTCGAGCGGTTCGCTGAGCGTGGTCGTCGCCACATACTTGGGCAGCGTGTTCAGAGGCTGGGCCACGACCTGCTCCTCCTCGGAGGCGGTCGGCCAGTACGCCGCGAAGATCTCGTAGGTGCGCCGGCCCAGCAGGAAGCCGCCGGCGTCAGTCAGGTAGTCGAGCACCCACTTGCGCGCCGTGTCGTCCAGGTAGGCCATGTGCCATCCGCCGTGGGCGAAACCGCCAGCCGTGTCCTCACCGTCGGCGCCCGGCGCCTGGATCACCCCGTCAAGGGTCATCCATTCGTTCACGATCACCTTCCGCATCGCGGTCACCTCATCGTTGCCGGAACATCAAGGACGTAGACGCTCAGGCGACGCGGAACTCATCTGTCGTCGCGCCGGTCGAGACGCCGATGACCACCGGCCTGGGTCGAGGCTTGTCAGCCAATGATGATCGGCTCTCCCTTCGAGGTAGCGACGGCCACCCGGTGCGGGCCGGGTGCACCGTCGACGTGACGAAGGGGGAGCTCGTGCTGTCCCAGCCATGACGCGAGTCGATCGTCGTCGCCGCCGAGGTCGACCCAGTCGATACCGACCGCGCCACAACGGTGCTCGGCGAGTTGGCGGCCGGGGTGGTCCACCTCGTCGACGTTCCACTGGATGAAGAAGGGGAGGCCCTCGGCCAAGGCGGCGTCGAGGGCCACAAGGTGCCATTCGAGCTCGACGCCGTCGGGACGCGTGCGGGTCATCCGGACCGGCTGTCGCCCGGTCCGTCTGGCCGTGGCCTCGATGTCGTCGGTGCGCAGGCACAGCGCCACCGGCGTTTCGCCGACCTCGACGAGCCGTCGTTCCACCCATGACCCGAGCGGGCTGGAAGCGGCCTCGTCTCGGTCGACGACAGCCATGAGCTCGATGTAGCTGCTGCCCAACGGCAGGATGCGATTGCCGGTGCCGTGGCTTGCGTGACGCCCGCCGGCAATGGACGCAAGGCCTACCTCTTCGTCGTACCGGCGGGCCGCGGCGTCGAGGTCCGAAACGACGACGATCACATGGTCGACGGCCAGCACCCTCGCACGATAGGCAACCTGGATCGCCTTGGACCCGTGGTTCACGGAGGAGGTCGAAGACAGCCCGCTGGCGCGACGGCCAGCGAAGGCCGCCGTCGACCGCGCCGCGTCCCGGGTTCTCGCCTTCGGAGATGCCCACGCGTCTTGGAGGTCGAGCCCTCGGTGATCGCGTAGGGTGGGAGCGCTCCCAGAGCTCGAAAATGGAGGGAGGGGCCATGCAGAGCAGCACGTCGGTCTTGTTGCGACGGATCGCCGGCCTGGTGGCAGGACTGATGATCGGAGCGTTCGTGGCAGCGCCAGCATCGGCGGAACCACCGGCTTCGGGTGATCAGCTGTACGTTCCACCACCGCAGAAAGGGGCGAAGCAGCAGATCGCCGAGCTGACCTCACAGGGAGACAAGGAGGCGGCCGCCCAGATCCGGGCGATCACCGACACTCCCCAGGCAGTCTGGTTCGAGGGCGGGACGCCCACATCGGTGCGGCGGGACGTGCGGTCGACCGTTACCCGGGCCGCGGCCAAGCGGTCCGTTCCCGTGCTCGTGACCTACAACATCCCGTTCCGCGACTGCGCCCAGTTCTCCGCCGGTGGGGCCACCACGCAGGCCGAGTACGAGGCGTGGATCGGCGGGTTCGCGACCGGCATCGGCGACCACCCGGCCATCGTGATCCTCGAGCCGGATGGCCTGGGCATCATCCCCTGGTACGACCCCTATGGCAGCGCCGACGGATCCAACACGCTCGAGTGGTGCCAGCCCGCGGAGGCCAACCCGGCCACGGCGGCGTCCGAGAGGTTCGCCATGCTCAACCACGCCGTCGACGCCCTGGCCGAGCTGCCCAACGTGACGACCTACCTCGACGGCACCCACAGCGCCTGGCTGGGGTCCGGCGACATCGCCGATCGCCTGGTCCGGGCGGGCGTGGCGGACGCCGACGGGTTCTTCCTCAACGTCTCCAACTACCAGCTCACCGCCAACAACGGCCAATACGGCCGCTGGATCTCTCAGTGCATCGCGTACGCGACCGAGGTGGTCGCCGGCGACTTCTTCAACTGCCCGAACCAGTACTGGAACGGAGGACCGTTCCCCGCCAAGATCGCCGAGCTGCTGGGCGAGTGGACCGGCGTGGCGCTCGATCGATTCGGCGTGTGGAGCGACGACGCCGACGACCCCGCTCTCAACACGTCGGGGATCAACCTCCGCTACAGCAACATGCTGGGCGACGTCGAGCCCACGGCCCGCTACGTGATCGACACCAGCCGCAACGGGCAAGGCCCGTGGGCACCACCCGCTTATCCCGACCCGCAGGACTGGTGCAACCCGCCCGATCGCGGTCTGGGGCTGCCGCCCACCCTCGACACCGGCCAGCCGCTGCTCGATGCCTACCTGTGGGTGAAGACCCCCGGCGAGTCCGACGGCGAGTGCACCCGCGGTCTCGGACCGGCAGGCGAGACGGTCGACCCGGAGTGGGGAATGATCGATCCCGGTGCCGGTGACTGGTTCCCCGAACAGGCGCTGCAGTTGGCGGCCAACGCCGACCCACCGCTCGATCCCTGACGCCGACTACATCAGGGGGGCGGGATCGACCGTCCCGCGGAGGCCCGGCTGAGTCCTGGTGGCCGGGCGGCCCCGGGACTACCGGCCCGCAGTTGCGTCACGCAAGACGGCGTAGGCGGCGCGGACGTCGCCCGCCGCCGTCACACCCAGGCCGGGCTCCACGACGTCGCCTGCGCCGAGCTTCCAGGCGTCCGCGACGTCGGCCGGCTCGCGGCTCGCCGCCGCTGCGGCGGCCTGCACGCAGGCGCCGGTCGCGACCTGCTCGCGGACGTGGGGGACCAGCACGTCTCGACCGCTGAGGTCGGCGAGCACCTGGCGGTAGGCACGCGAGCGGGCACCTCCACCGACGAGGATGAGCTGCCCACCGGTTGGGGCGAACGCCGCCAGCGCATCGAGGCCGTCGAGCAGCCCGCATACGACGCCCTCCACCGCGGCGCGGGCGAGCTGCTCGCGCCCGACGTCGCTGCGCAGCCCGGACAGGACACCGGTCGCGTTCGGCCGGTCGGGGGTCCGCTCACCGTCGAGGTAGGGGAGCAGGGTGAGCCCGCCGGCCCCGGGCGCGCCCGCGAGCGCGAGCCGATCGAGCTCCTCGTGGTCGACGCCGAGGAGCCGGCGCACCGCCTCCGTCACCTTCGTGGCGTTCAGCGTGCAGACCAGCGGGAGGTGGCGCCCGGTGGCGTCCGCGAACCCGGCGACGATCCCCGAGGGGTCCGCGATCGGCTCGTCGCTGACGCCGTAGACCGTGCCCGAGGTGCCGATCGACACCACCACGTCGCCGGGCCGCAGCCCGACGCCCAACGCGCCCGCCATGTTGTCGCCCGTTCCGGGGCCGACCAGCGCGCCGTGCCACTCGCCGGCCGCCTCGAGCGGCCCGAGCACCGAGGGAACGACCGAGGACCAGTCCCGCTCGGGGTCGACCAGAGCGAGCAGGTCATGCCGGTACGTGCCACTCGCGGCCGACCAGTAACCGGTGCCCGAGGCGTCGCCCCGATCGGTGACGAGCCTGCCGGTCAGCTCGAGCGTCAACCAGTCGTGGGGGAGCACCACGTGGGCCAGCCGTTCCCACGCCTCCGGCTCGTGACGGTGCAGCCACGCCAGCTTGGTGATCGTGAAGCTCGCCACCGGGACCAGCCCGCACGCATCGGCCCAGGCCTGCCGCCCGCCGGGAAGCCGGCCGATCAGCCATGCCGCCTCCGGTGCCGACTCGGTGTCGTTCCAGAGCTTGGCCGGGCGGATGACGCGGCGGTCGTCGTCGAGCGCCACCATCCCGTGCTGCTGGCCGGCGACGCTGATGGCGGCCACGTCGGGATCGCCGGCCTGGTGCCATGCAGCCTCGAACGCCGCCCACCACGCCGCCGGCCGCTGCTCGGACCGCGGTGGCCGGGTCGCTGGATGCGGCGAGGAGCCGCCCCCGACGACCTGCCCGGAGTCCAGATCGCGCACCTCGACCTTGGTGGCCGTGGTGGACGAGTCGATGCCGGCGACCAGGGACACGGCGGGCCCGCGCCAGGCGCCGGCTCAGCGCACTCGGGCGACGTAGCGGCCGACGAGGTTCTCCAACCTCTCCTGGCCGCCCGACACCCGCGTAGGCTCGCCGTGGTCGAGAGCACGCTCGTGGAGCGACGCCAGGCTGCTGTCGCCGCCGAGGATCGACCGCCCGAGCTCGCCATCCCAGTCGGCGTAGCGGGCAGCTCGGTTGGCGTCCAGCCCGCCGTCCTCGAGGATCGCCGCGGCGACGAGCAGCGCCCGCGCCAGGGTGTCCATCCCGCCGCGGTGGCCGTGGAAGCGGTCGGCGCGGTCGCTCGACTGGCGGCGGAGCTTGGCGTCGAAGTTGAACCCGCCGGTGGTGAACCCGCCGGCGCGGAGGATCTCCAGCATGCCGAGGGTCATCTGCCCGACCGAGACCGGGAACCGGTCGACGTCCCAGCCGAGCCGGTCGTCGCCGGCATTGGCGTCGACCGAGCCGAAGATCCCGGCGTCCGCAGCGACGGCGACCTCGTGGGCGAAGTCGTGGCCCGCAAGCGTGGCGTGATTGACCTCGATGTTGACCTTGACCTCGGCATCGAGGTCGTAGCGCTGCAGGAACGCGTGGACCGCGGCGACGTCGTAGTCGTACTGGTGCTTGGTGGGCTCGAACGGCTTGGGCTCTATGAGGATCGTGCCGGTGAACCCGATGCTGTGTTTGTGCTCGACGACCATGGTGAGGAACCGGCCGAGCTGGTCGAGCTCGCGACGCAGATCGGTGTTCAGCAGCGTGTCGTAGCCCTCGCGCCCACCCCACAGGACGTAGTTGTGGCCCCCGAGGCGATGGGTCGCCTCGAGGCAGTGGGTCACCTGGGCAGCGGCGTACGCGAAGACCTCGGGGTCGGGGTTCGTCGCCGCCCCCGCCTGGTAGCGCGGGTGCGTGAACAGGTTGGCCGTACCCCACAAGGGCGTGATGCCCGTGCGTTCCTGGTGCTCGCCGGCCAGGTCCACCATCTCGTCGAGCAGCGCCGCCGACTCCTTGAACGTGGTGCCCTCAGGCGCGATGTCCCGGTCGTGGAAGCAATAGAAGGGCACGCCGAGCTTGGCGAAGAACTCGAAGGCCGCGTCCATCTTCTGCTTCGCCGCGTCGAGCGGGTCGGCGGTGGGGGCGAACGT
>JBKPHE010000123.1:0-30669 GCA_046744485.1 Actinomycetota bacterium
CTAGTCAATCGTCGGCAGCGTCAGATGTGTATAAGAGACAGGCCCGGAACTCATCGGTCGAGCGCGAAACGAGATCGAACAGGCGTGAAGCCACCGTCCCGCCCGTCGCCGCTCCGCCGGAAGCTGTCGTTGTCGACACTTGTGGATGACAAATGTCGATGATCGGACGTCCACATCTGCCGCCGGTCACCGAGCGGGCAGGGGACGTGGTGCTGGAGTGCGACGTCGACCTGTCGCCGATCGCCGTCAGCCCCGGCGACACCACCGTCGACGAGCTGGTCACGCACCACAAGGCCATCGTGGGCGAGCAGGATGACTGGCACGGCTCCCGCAGGGCCCAGGTCGCCTTCGGGCGACTCGGCGACCAAGCCCTTGCATCGTGCGCGTACGACAGCAACACACTCGCGGCTCGGGTCGGGAGGTCGGCATGAACGGTGTCGATGTCACGCTCGTGAGCCTTCGGCGAACTGGAGGTCCGCCGAGAGCACGCGGTCGCTGCTGCACGCGGCCGCTGGGCCGGTGGTTGGAGCGCGTGAGACAGCGGCAGACGTTCTGCGGCTGCGTGACGTCTGCCTGTTGGCACGGCCTGGGCGCACGACCGCGGACGATGCCCATGCCCCCGATTGCCAGGTCGGGGAGCCAGAGCGCATCTCCCCAGCGCGATCAGTCCCCGGCGCTCGCCGGCGAGGGTGAGGCGGGGCAGGGGGTTGGCCTGTCGCCGACCGGTGGTGCTGGCACGGTCGCTGCGGCGCTGGGTGTGGGCTTCAATGCATGCGTGGTCGCCGTCTTGTACCGGCTGCGGTGCGGCCTTCGATCCCGCTGGAGGGCCTCTGCGGGCCTCGCAGTGATCGTCGCGGTCATGGTGGCGGTGGTGCTGACCCTGGCCGCCGGTGCCGTTCGGACGCTGACCGCCCCGGATCGTTACAGCTCGTCGGTTGGCGGGCGGTACGACGCTTCGGTGGAGCAGAGTGGCGGAAGGCCGCGTACGACCGAGGTGGCGACATTGGCGGCGGTCGCCGAGGCCCACTCGGCGACGTTCGTCTTCGGTGCAGTTGTCCCGCGGGGGAGCGGGTCTGACGAGCGCGTGGACGCCCTGGTCTTCGCTGGTTCGCGTGTGGCGTTCGGCATGCGCCTCGTCGATGGTCGCGAGCCGGATCGGACGGTGCCGGGTGAGTTCACGGCAACCCGATCGTTCGTCGAGGCGACGCAGGCGTCGCTCGGGGACCGGTTTGACCTCTGGGTCGTCCCACAGGGACCAGCCGACGCACTCGGGTTCGACGCGGAGGACCAGGCTGTGCGGATGCCGGGTGCGACCCTCGTCGGGGTGATCGACGGACCATCCGAGCTTCAGGACGGTTCCCCGTTGACGGTCTTCCCCGAGTCTCTGCTCGATGCCGGCGACGTGGGTGTCGCGGGGACGCAGATGGCCGTGTCTCTCACGCCGGGATCGACCATCCGTGAACTGCGCACCCAGATAGACGAGCTGCCGGACGCGGACCAGTTCGGGATCGACAGAGCCGACTTGGTGCCGAGCGAGGTCCGTGACGCCGTGAACGCCGAGGGTCAGGGCCTGGCGATCCTGGCCGCAATAACGGGCCTCGCCACGATCGTCGTGGTGGGGCAGCTTCTCGGCCGCCAGGTTCGCCGCGTGGAAGTCGAGCGCCTCGTGCTGAGCTCGATGGGCATGACCCGCAGCCAGGTCGTCGCCGACCCGCTGCTGGACGCGGCTGTACCGACGTTCGCCGGGGTCTCGGCGGCCGTCGCACTCGCGTACGTCGCCTCGGGCCTGTTCCCGAGGGACTTCGTCCTCCACGTCGAGCCCGATCCCGGCCGGAGGTTCGAAACCCTGGCACTGATTCCCGGCGCCCTCGCCATTGCTCTGCTCGTCCTTGCATGGGTACTCGTCGCTGTCGTCGTGTCGGACAAGGAGCGGTCGGGCGTCGGCCGGGCGACCGCCGTGGACACCGTGGCCCGGCACGTTCCGGTGCGACTGGCCACCGCGCTGCGCTTCGCATTCACCCGCCAGGCACGCGAACCCACGAGACCCAGGGCCGCGGTCGTGGGCACGGCGGTCGTCGTCGGCGTCCTCGTCGGCGCCTTGACCTTTGGCGCCAGCCTCGGTGACATGGTCGATCGGCCGGACCGTTGGGGTGACAACTTCGACCTTGCCCTCGGGCAGGGCGGTGGTGAGCTGTCGAGCGACATCCGCACCCAACTCGAGAGCGATCCCGACGTCGCCGCCCTGGCGCTGTTCGGCACGGTTCTCACGACCGCGGGCACGGAGGGCTTCGACGTGACGGGCATGCTGCCCGTGCTCGGGTCGACGGCGCCGCATCTCTTCGAGGGTCGCCTCCCTGAAGGTGCCGATGAGATCGTCATGGGTCGCGTGGTCGCCCGGCGTTTGGGTGTCGAGGTTGGTGACGACCTCGCGGTCGTGGGGCCGGCGGGCGCCCGCACGCTTCGGATCACGGGGCTGGGGGTTCTGCCGGGAGTGGAGGGCGGCGATGGCGTCGGCGAAGGGGGGCTTGTCACGCTTGACGGCCTCCGCCGGCTCGATCCATCGGCCGCACCGACCGCAGCCGGGATCCGACTGCGGCCGGGCGTGTCACGCGACGCCGCCGCACAGCGGATCTCGACGAACACCGGAATGGCCGTTTCACGGTTCGACCGGCCGGGTGTGATCCTCAACGTCGCCCGGGCCCGCTCGATCCCCTACCTCGTCGCGGCCGTCCTCGGCGTCCTCGTGCTCTTGAACCTGGCCCATCATCTGATCCTCTCGACGCGGCGCCGGCGCCGCGACCTCGCCGTCTTGCGGGCGCTCGGCGCGGACCGCGCTTGGGTTACGGGTGTTGTGCACTGGCAGGCGTCGTTGTTCACGATCGTGGCCGTCGCCCTCGGCGTACCGATCGGGATCGCTGCCGGGCGCGTCGTCTACCGCACGTTCGTGGATCGCATTGGTGCAGTCGACACCGTCACGCTGCCATTCGGCTTCTTCGCCCTGACGTTCGTCGGGCTGATCGCGCTGGCCAACGTCGTGGCCGCGCCCAGCGCCCACCGGGCCCGCCAGCAGCCTCCCGCAGGCATGCTCGCCGACGAATGACGCGACGGGCCAGGCCGTTCAGCTGGTGACGTTGTCCGCCAGCTCGCGGAGCACGCCGAAGAAGCGTCGGGCCGTGTCGTTCCAGGTCGGCAGGTGCTGACCCCGCGCGAGCGCAGCCGCCGCCAGCCGTTGCCGGTACCCGACGTCCCCGGCCAACCGCTCGAGTGCCGTGGCCAGGCCGGCAATGTCCCCGGGCTCGAGCACTCGCCCCTCACGGCCGTCCTGCGCGAGGTGCGCCAGGTTGCCCGCACGCCACCCGACGACCGGCAGGCCGGCGGCCATCGCCTCGCCGTACACCGTGCCGTAGGGCTCGCGGTAGCTGGGGAGCACGAACACGTCGGCCGACCCGTAGAACAGCGCCACCTCGCCCCGGGTGACCGGCCCGTGGACGACGACCCGACCGGCCAGGTCCGCACCCCCCAGGCGGGCGCGGACGCGGGCTGCGTACCGGTGGTCGACATCGGTGCGCCCGACGAGGTGCAACGTCGCCAGGCCGGGCGGCAGGCGCCCGAACGCGTCGAGCAGATCGAGCGTCCCCTTGCGCGCCACCCAGTTACCGACGCTCAACAGGGCCGCCTGCCGACCCTCCCGGAGGTCGACGGGCGGCCCGCTCGGTCTGGCGGCCACGTCCCGGCCCGGCGCAACGACCACGGTCGGGAACCCGGACAGTTCCCCAGTGAGCGTTTCGCTGGCGAGCATGAGGAGGTCGCAGCGGCGGTACAGCATCCGGTCGAGCGCGGCCTGGACCGGTTGCCGGGGCCAGCCGTGATCGATGCCTCCGGGCGGCTGGTGGAGCATGGCCACCAGGGGTGGCAGCGGCCGCGACGCGGTCGGCGGGCGCCGCACCACGCGCCAGGGGGCGACGAACGCGGCGGCGATGCTGTCGACGACCAGAACGTCGGCCGGGGCAGCCCGCCGGAGGACTCGTCCCGCCGGGGCGGCGGGTAGGGGGAAGGGCAGAGCCGGCACCGCGAGGAGGTCGAGGTCAGCGTCGTGCTGCGGCGCCAGTTCGGCCATGCGCCGGTGGTACAAGTAGCCGCCGGTCAGTTGCTCCGGCGAACCGAGGGTTACGAGGGAGACAACGAGCATGCGTGTGGTCCATGTCGCCCCGACGGCTTTCGGGATCGAGGGCCTGTTCGGCGGCGGCGAACGTTACCCGCTCGAGCTCGCACGGGCGCTCGCCCGCGAACCGGGAGTCGAGTGCGAACTGGTGACGTTCCAACGCTCGCCGGGCACCGCTCGAGACGCATCGGGCCTGTGCGTCCGCGTGCTGCGCCCGCTGGCACATTGGCGCCGGCATCCCGCTCACCCGCTGTCCCTCGGCCTGGTCGCAGTGGTCAGGTCGGCGGACGTCGTCCACACCCACCACTTCCGTAGCACGCCGAGTCGACTGGCGGCTCTGTCGAGGCGCCGTGCTGGTGGCCTGGTGACCACCGACCACGGACTGGGGGGCGACGGAGCGCGCAGCCCGTTCTCCAGGCTGTTCGACCGCTTCCTCACCGTGTCGCAATACTCGGCCGCCACCCTCCGTGCCCCGCCCGCCAAGACCCGGGTCATCTATGGCGGCGCCGACCCGTCCCGATTCCGGCCCGAGCCCGCGGAGGCGCGCGCGGGCGTGCTGTTCGTCGGCCGTCTCACGCCGCACAAGGGCGTCGACCGCCTGCTGCGTGCGCTTCCCCGCGACGCCGAGCTGAGCATCGTGGGCACGGACGGCCACGATCGCACGGCGCCCGAGCGCGACTACCCGGACCTCCTCCGCCGGCTCGCCGCCGACCGGCGCGTCAGATTCCGTAGGACCGTTGCCGAGGACACGCTGCCTGACCTGCATCGCCGGGCGGCGGTCTTCGTCCTCCCGTCGGTCGATCGCACGTGCTACGGCCGCCCCGTGGCGATCTCGGAGCTCCTGGGGCTGAGCGTTCTCGAGGCCATGGCGAGCGCCACGCCCGTCGTCGCCAGCCGCATCGGCGGCGTTCCCGAAGTGGTGGTCGACGGCGAGACGGGGTTCCTCGTGGATCCCGGCGACGTCGACGCGCTACACGACCGGATCGCCTCCCTGCTGTCCGACAGCCGGCTGGCGCGGCGGCTCGGCGACAACGCCCGGGCCGCGGTGACCGCGCGGTTCACGTGGCAAGCCTGCGCGCGCCGGTGTGTCGCCGCCTACCGCGAACTGATCACGTGACCGGCGCGCCGTAGGCGCCGAACGCGACCGGCGACTCCCATATCCGCACCGTCAGGTCCTCGCCACCACCGGCACGGACGGCGTCGGCCAGCACGCCGTGCGCCCACCGCGCGAAGACCTCGACCGTCACCGCCTCGGCGTCCGCCGGTCGGATCACGTCCAGGTTGGCGTCGCGGACGGTGTCGCCGACCCGCCGGAGGGCGCCATCGAGGATGTCGAGGTCGCACACCATGCCCCGATCGTCAAGGTCGGCCCGCCCCACGAGCACCTCGACCTTGTAGTCGTGGGCGTGAAGCTGCCCCTCGGGGCCCTCGACCCCGGGCATGACATGGAACGCCCGCACCTCGATCGCCGTCCCCACTTGGTACATCGGCATCACGTGTAGCACAGCGTGGCGTGCAGCACGCCGGCGTCACCACGGTCGACCGCCGCAAAGGCCTCGCCGGCGCGCTCGAAGGGGTAGGAGTGCGTGGCGAGCGGTGCGAGCGGGAGGTCGTGAAGGAGGTCGCGCACGACGGCCCGGCGGCGGTCGCGGGTCCAGCTACCGGCGAGGGCGGCCGGGATGCTCGAGACCTGCGTACTGCGGATGCGCAGGCGACGGCGGTGGAACTCGGCACCCAGGGGGAGGCGGACGTCCTTCGTGCCATACCACGAGACCACGAGCGCCTCGCCTTCGTGGGCGAGGAGCGGGAGGGCGTCGCGCAAGGCCTCGGGCCGCCCGCTCGCCTCGACGACCAGCGGGAGCCCCGCGGGTGCGTTGGTGGAGATCACCCCTGCCGCCTCCTCGGGCGCCGCGGAATCCAAGCCGACGGCCGCCGCGATCGCACGCCGCTCGCCGAGTGGCTCGATGCCCAGGACCCGGGCGCCGGCACGCTGCAGCATGAGGCCGGTGAGGATGCCGACCACGCCGAGCCCAGCGACGGCGACCGGTTGCTCGAGCACGGGGCCGGCGTCGAGGGCGACCTGCAGGGCCGTCTCCACGAGGGGGAACAGGGTGGCCAGCCGGGGATCGACGTCGTCGAGGACGACCACGTCGTCAATGGCGACGACGAACGTGTCCTGGTGGGGGTGGAACGCGAACACGAGCTGACCGTCGTGGATGGCGCCGCGGGGGCCCTCGGCGCGTCCTACGCAGCTGTAGCCGTAGCGGAAGGGGAAGGCGAACGAGCCGCCGAGGGCGCCGATCGTGTCGTCGAGCGGCGACCCGGGGTCGATCTCGCCCCGGTAGGCCAGCATCTCGGTGCCCGCGCTGATGCCCGACCAGAGCGTGCCTACCAGGACCTCGCCGTCGCCTGGCGAGCGGAGGTCCACGGGTACGACCGCGACCCGCCGCGGCGCCTCGAACACGACGGCCCGAGCCGCACGGGCAGCGCCCTCGTCGTTGGTGGCCACGCCCCCTATCCTGCTGCGGGTGTCGCGCGACGGGGGAAACGTCGGTGGTGGCCCGCCGCGCAGGCTGGTCAGCGTGCCTCTTCCGACCGCGGCCGGCGTCTTCGAGGCGTGCGCGTTCGAGTGCGCGTCGGGATCGGTGTACCTGGCACTCGTCAAGGGCGACCTCGACGGCGGGGACGACGTCGTGACGAGGGTGCATTCGGAGTGCCTGACCGGCGACGCCCTGGGGTCACTCCGCTGCGACTGCGGTGTCCAGCTGCAACTCGGCCTGCGGGCCATCGGCGCCGCCGGGCGTGGCGTCCTCGTCTACGCCACCGGCCACGAGGGCCGGGGAATCGGACTCGTGAACAAGCTGCGGTCGTACGCCGAGCAGGACCGTGGCGCCGACACGCTCGACGCCAACCTGGCGCTCGGCCTGGCCGTCGATGCCCGCGACTACACCGATGCCGCGGCGGTGCTGCAGGCCCTCGGCGTGCGGTCCGTGCGCCTGCTCACGAACAACCCGGAGAAGGTCGAGGGCCTGCGGAGATCCGGCGTCGACGTGGTGGCCGTCGAGCCGCTGGCCACCGCTCCCCACAGCCGGAACCTTCGCTACCTGCGGACGAAGGAACGTCGTCTCGGGCACGTGCAACCCACGGGCGAGGCCGTGAGAGAGGAGCCCCTCGATGTGGCGCCGGCCGTCGACATCAGCGAGTTGATCGGTCCTGTCGCCGCGCCGCCGGAGAGGCCGTTCGTCATCCTCAAGTTCGCCCAGACGCTCGACGGGCGAATCGCCACCGCTACCGGCGACGCCCGGTGGATCAGCGGCGAGCCGGAACGCCGGGCGTCGCACGCGCTGCGCGCCGCGTGCGACGCCGTGCTGGTCGGCGTGGGCACCGTGCTCCAGGACGATCCCCAGCTCACAGTGCGTATGGTTCCTGGTGCGTCGCCGTTGCGGGTGGTGCTCGATTCGACGCTGCGCATCCCGGACCGGGCCAAGATCCTCGGCACCGACGCCGCGACGACGATCCTCACGACTGATCGGTCCGACCCTGCCCGGCAACGGACGCTCGCAGCCCGGCGCCTCGGCGTGAGGGTGCTGCCGGCCGGCGCCTACGGGGTCGACGTCGGCCCCGCGCTCGGCGCGTTGCGCAGGTCCGGCGTCGAGACGCTGCTGGTCGAAGGTGGGGCGCGGGTCATCACCTCGCTGCTGCGGGCCGGCGTCGTCGACCGCCTGATCGTGGCGGTGGCACCGACGATCATCGGCCAGGGCACCGAGGCCGTCGGCCCGCTCGGGGTCACCTCCGTTGCGGACGGCATTCGGCTCGTCAACCGGTCGATGCACGTCCTCGGCGACGACGTCCTGCTCGCCGGCGACCTGTCGGCGCCCACCGGGTCTGACAGCGAAGGGCTGGATCAGCTCGCCTTCATGCGCACGCAGCAGTATCCCGGTTGAGGAGCCAGACGGGCCTCGAGTACATCGGCGCCCTCGGCGCCGTCGATGACCCCGGAGAGCAGTTCGAGGTTCATCCCGCACACCAGGTCGCGGTGCTGCTGGGCGAGCGCGTGGAACGGACAGTTGGTGAGCACGACCTCACCGCCCCGAAGGTGAGGTTCGTAGCCGTGGCGCTCGAGCGCGCCGACGACCGCATCGCGGCGCTTGGCACGACCGGACCGCCGCCCCGCGGGGACGCGTGCAGCTTCCCCGATGCGCCGCCCCGCCTCGGTGGCCGCCCGGCGCAGCGCTCGGGTGACCGGCACCCCATCGTGGGCCGATCGCTCGACGGCCTCGGCGAGCAGCCCTCCCGCGAGGTCGTAGCGGCGCTCGGGAAGTGACACCCCGATCTCGCTGGCGGAGCGGCGGTAGAGCTTGGCCGTCCGGCCGGCGCCCGGTCCCGACCGCCCGGTGAGCCGCTCGAAGCGCACGTCGGCGAGCCCGGCGTCGACGAGCTTGTCGAGGTGGAAGGCGGCGACCGACCGGGCCAGGCCGAGTGCCTCGGCGGCACCGTCCCGGCTCAGCTCATCGCGCTCCGCCAGCAGCCGGTACACGGACTGCGTCACCGGATGATCGAGCGCGGCGACCCCGTGGACCCGATCGACGAACGAGGGCTCGCTCATGAGAAGCCATTCTAAGACAGAAAGAGCTTGACGAAACAAGGGTGGGCTTCTATCGTCAAGATTGTCATTACTTAGAAGGGAGTTCTCTGATGACCTCGATCAACGTTCCGCACGCCGCCGCCGCACCGCGGACCACCAGCCCGCAACTCTCGAACCCGGCGTACCAGGCGTTCGTGCTGCTGCGCGCCGGGTTCACCGTCGCGCCGATCCTGTTCGGGCTCGACAAGTTCCTGGACTGGCTCGTCGACTGGCGCATCTACCTCGCCCCGGAGATCAACGACCTGATCCCTGGCAACGCCCACCAGGCGATGATCATGGTCGGGGTCGTAGAGATCGTCGCCGGTGTCGTGGTCGCGCTACGGCCGAGGTTCGGTGGCTACCTGGTTGCCGCCTGGCTCGGCGCGATCATCGTCAACCTCCTGCTGCAGGCCGACTTCTACGACATCGCCCTGCGCGACTTCGGCCTGCTGCTCGGCGCATTGGCACTGGCCCGGCTCGCCACCGCATTCGACCGTCCACGGGCCACGGCGTGAGAGCGCCATGAGCCATCGAACGCTTGCCATCGTCGGCGCCAGCCTGGCCGGCGCCAAGGCCGCCGAGGCCGCCCGTGAGTCCGGCTACGACGGACGCATCGTCCTCATCGGCGACGAAGCCGCCGCACCCTACGAGCGGCCGCCACTGTCCAAGGCGGTACTGCGCGGTGAAGCCGAGCCCGCCTCGACCCGCGTGCACCCCGAGGGCTTCTACGACGACCACGACATCGAGCTCGTCACGGACCGTGTGGTCGCAATGGACAGCTCCTCCCGCCGGGTCGAGCTGTCCGCTGGCGATACGGTCCCGTTCGACGCCGCGATCCTGGCCACCGGCGCCGAACCACGCCGCCTGGCAGTGCCGGGAGCGGAGCTCGACGGCGTGCGCTACCTGCGAAGCGTCGATGACTCCAATCGGCTCCGCGACGCCATCCGTGCCTCCGCGCGGGTGGTAGTGATAGGTGCCGGATGGATCGGCTCCGAGGTCGCAGCGTCCGCCCGGCAGATGGGCGCCGACGTCGTGCTCGTCGCACCGTCGCCCGTCCCGCTGGGGCACGTACTCGGCGACGAGATCGGCGGGATGTTTTGCCGGCTGCACGCCGACCACGGCGTGCAGCTGCGGCTCGGCACCGGCGTGGGGGAGCTCCGCGGGTCAGGGGTCGTCGAGGAGGTTGTCCTGACCGACGGCGCCACCGAGACGGCCGACCTGGTCGTCGTCGGGATCGGCGTGACGCCCCGGACCGACGTCGCGGGCGTCGACTCCGGTCTGGTCGTCGACAACGGGATCGTCGTCGACGAGCACCTCGAGACCAATGTGGCGGCCATCTACGCCGCCGGCGATGTCGCCAATGCCTGGCACCCGCACTACCGCCGGCACGTACGCGTCGAGCACTGGGCCAACGCCCTCAACCAGGGAACGACCGCCGGACGCAACGTGGCCGGGTGGCGCGAGGCGTACGACCGGCTGCCGTACTTCTTCTCCGACCAGTACGACGTCGGCATGGAGTACGTCGGGCTCAGCAGCTCGAGCGACGAGCTGCTCGTGCGCGGCGACCTCGATGCGCGCGAGTTCGTCGCCTTCTGGCATCGCGATGGCGTGGTGAGCGCGGCGATGAACGTGAACGTCTGGGACGTGGTCGAGGACCTGAAGGCGATCGTCGCCGCGGAACGGCCCGTGGACCCCGATCGGCTCACGGACCCGAGCATCGCGTTCGGCGAGTTGGTCGGCGCCAACTCCCACTAGTACCCATCGGCATGCGTTGGCGAGCGGTGGCGCGGGGAGGTTGAGCCGTGGACTGGGCAGGCTGGGCGATCTTCGGGCTCATCGCCACTGCTGCGCTGACCGCGGTGATGATCGGCGCTCAGCTCGCCGGCTTCACCCGCCTCGATCTCCCGTTGATGCTCGGCACCATAGTGATCGCCGATCCGGACCGGGCCCGGGTGGCCGGCTTCTTCATCCACTTGGTGAACGGGCAGGGTTTCGCGCTCGGGTATGCGGCGGTATTCGCCGCCACCGGCGAGGCGGCATGGTGGGCGGGGGGGCTGCTCGGCGTTCTCCACGGGGCGGTCGCGTTGCTGGTGATCGTCCCGCTGCTGCCGGGCATCCATCCCCACATGGCTTCCGAGCGCGCCGGCCCGTCGCACGGAGCCGCCCTGGAACCGCCGGGTCTACTGGCGTTGAACTACGGCCGCGAGACGCCGGCGGTCACGATGGTCGCTCACGTCGCCTTCGGGATCGCATTGGGCTTGCTGCTCGATCCTTTGTAGCGTCTCGAATGGCGAGCGCGGCCTGTACGAGGGTGGCGTGCGTAAACGCCTGCGGGTAGTTCCCGAGGAGCTCGCCACTCGTCGGGTCCACTTCCTCGGCATAGAGACCGAGCGGCCCGGCGAGCTCGACGAGCTGCTCGACGAGCCCGATGGCCTCGTCGACTGCACCGGTGGCGGCCAGGGCCTGGGCGAGCCAGAACGAGCACGGCAGGAAGGCCCCTTCGTCGCCGGGAAGCCCGTCGTCGCCGGGCGTATAGCGGTAGAGCAGAGGCCCGCCGGCAGATAGCTCTCGCCTCACCGCCTCGATCGTGCCGACCACCCGGGGTGACTCGGATGGCTCGAGCCCAACCAATGGCAGCACGAGCAGGGCGGCGTCGAGGTCGCGTCGGCCGTAGGCGCGCACGAAGATGCCGCGGTCGGGATCGGTGCCGTTGGCGTCGAGGTCGGCGGCGATGGCATCGCGCTCGGCCGTCCACCGCGCGCGCCGGCCGGCCGGGGTGCGCTGACTGTCGGCCATCCGCACCGCCCGGTCGAGCGCCAGCCAGGCCATGAGCTTGGAGTGCACGTAGTGGGCCGCGTCGCCGCGCACCTCCCAGAGGCCGGCGTCCGGTTGTCGCCACCTGTCGGCGACGTGGTCGGCCAGTGCCATGGCGGCCCGCCAGGTCTCGCCGTACAACCCATGGCCGGCGCGCACCAGCAACCAGATGGCATCGAGGACCCAGCCGTAGTTGTCGAGTTGATGCTGGTTCCGGGCGTCGTTGCCGAACCGAACCGGCCGGCTGCCGCCGTAACCCGGCCACTGGGTGGCTTGCCGTTCCGGCGGCACCCGACGTCCGTGCAACGTCAGCAACGCGGGAAGGCGCGGGCGGTCCAGGCGGCTGGCGTGGAGCAACCAGTACAGAAAGGCGCGGGCCTGCTCGTCGAGGCCGACGCCGAGGAAAGCACCAATGCCGATGCTGGCGTCGCGGGGCCAGGCGTAGCGGTAATCCCAGTTCCGCGGCCCTCCGAGTTGTTCGGGCAATGACGTCGTCGGCGCTGCCACCGGCGCGCCCGACGGGGAGTACGTCAGAAGCCGCAGGGTGATGAGGCTGCGCTCGACGGCGGTGGCGAACGGGCCCTCGAAGTCGATCCGCGCTGACCATCGGCGCCACCGGGCCTGGTCCTCCAGCAGCGCGCGCCAGGCGGCGCCCGGCGTGAGGTGTGTCAACGGGCCGCGATGGGCTGCTGTGAGCACGACCGTCAGGGGCCGGCCCTGCTCGAGCGCGAACTCCAGGACGCGTCCCCGTTGAAGCGCAAGGTCGTGGTCGGCCGTGAGCGCCAGTGCCGTCCCGTGATCCATGCACACGAGCGTGGCGGGCGTGGCCCGCATGCGTGGCTCCCGACGTTCGATCCCGAACCGAGGGTCGAAGCACACCGCGCAATCAACGGCGCCGCCGCGGGCTTCCAGCCGGCGCACCAGGCAGAACGTGGGGAACAGCGACCCCTCGACCTCGGCGATCATGCCTTCTGTCAGCACGAGATCCGCGCCGTCGACGCGCCACGTCGTCTCGAGCAGCGTCGAGCCTCTCCCGTACCGGCGGCGAACCACCTCGGCATCGCCGGCGGGGCCGAGTGCGAATACGCCGCCGTCTCCACCGGCGACCAGAGCCCCGAACACCGGCTCCCCATCGAAATGCGGCAGGCACAACCAGACGATGCGGCCGCGGTCGTCGACCAGCGCCGCGGTGCGGGTATCACCGAGCAGGCCGAGATCACCGATCGCGGGCCTGTCGTTCACCATGTGGTCCTGCGGCAACCCCGTGCCGCGCCTACTCACGCCCTACCTGTACCCGCGTTCTACCGACAGCCGCCGTGGTACAAGAGGTTTGTAGGCCTAGCCCGGCCGGCGAGGAATGCGGTGTGAAGAAGATCGCGTCCGAGCGTCCACGCCTCGCTCGGCACTCGGCCGTCGTCGGGCCCGGATGAGGAGGGCAGCCATGGATCCCCGCAACCTCGGCGAGCGTCTCGAGGCCACCGACGCGCTCGATCGCGTCGCCGGTCCGGCGCACCGAACCGTTACGGCCATACTGCCCAGCGGTCCGGTCAAGGACGCGCTGCACGGCGTGTGGCTCGGGCACCCGCTGCATCCCGTGCTCACGGATCTGCCCATCGGATTCTGGACCAGCGCCTTCGTGCTCGACCTCGTAGGCGGGAGACCGGCCCGACCCGCGGCTGATGCGCTGGTGGGCATCGGTGTCGCCGCCGCGCTGCCGACAGCGGCCGCGGGGCTGGCCGACTGGTCGGACATGGACGCGCCCGAACGTCGCGCCGGCCTCGTCCATGCGGCCGCCAACGTGGCCGCCACCGCCCTCTACGGCCTGTCCTTCCTCGCCCGCCACCGTGGCCACCGCACAGGTGGCGTGGCGCTCGGCCTGGCAGGCGCCGCGGCGGCCACCGCCGGTGGCTTCCTCGGCGGGCACCTCGCCTACCGGCGTGGCGGCGGCGTCAATCGTGCGGTGGCCGCGCCTGCCCCGGAGGACTGGACCGAGATCCGGGTCGAGGGCGCGCTCAGCCGCGAGGAGCCGACGCTGGCACGGCTGGACGGCGAACCGCTCGTCGCCGCTCAGGGCGACGGTGGACCGGTCGCGCTGTTCGACCGATGCAGCCACCTCGCCGGCCCGCTGCACGAGGGCGTCCTGGTCGATGGGTGCGTGCGTTGCCCCTGGCACGGGAGCACCTTCCGCATGGCCGACGGGACCGTGGTGCGCGGCCCCGCGACCGCCACGCAACCTGCGTACGAGCTCCGGGTCGACGGCGGCCACATCCACGCCAGGCGGCGCCCGCCGCACTGACGTCAGGGCGTCGACGGCTTAGCGTCCACGCCATCGAACCGCCGACGGTCAGCGGGCGATCCGGGAGGTGTTGGCATGACGTACTCGATCATCGCTCGGGACGAGTCGACAGGCGAGCTCGGTGTCGGGGTGCAGACATGCTTCCTCGCCGTCGGTTCGATCGCGCCGTGGGCCCGTCCGGGGGTCGGCGCGGTTGCGACGCAGGCCTTCGCGGAACTGGCGTACGGCCCGAGGTGTCTCGACGCGCTCGGGGCTGGGAGGTCCGCCGGCGATGCCCTGGCGGAGGCACGAGCCGCCGACCCCATGGCGGAGCTGCGTCAGGTCGGGGTGATGGGGGCCGACGGCAGCGTCGCGGCGGTGACCGGTGACCTGTGCGTCGATCATGCCGGTCATGTGATCGGCGACGGCTTCGCGACGCACGCCAACATGGTCAGCAGTCCCGACGTGTGGGGCGCGATGGCCTCTGCGTTCGAGAGCTCGGCGGGGCCTTTGGCCCGAAGGCTCCTGGCCGCTCTCCACGCCGGCGAAGCCGCCGGCGGCGACGCTCGGGGCCGGATGTCCGCAGCGCTGCTGGTGGTCGAGGGGAGCCCGCCGCAGCAGCCGGGTAGCGGTGCCGTGGTCGACCTACGTGTCGACCGCAGCGAGGACCCACTGGGTGACCTGGCCCTGCTGCTCGACGCCGCCGACGCCTTCGCCGACTTCGACCGCGCGACGGACCAGCTCGTCGGTGGCGACCCCGTGGCGGCCCTCGGCACCATCGATCGCGCGCTCGAGACGCTGCCCGGCGAGGAGAACCTACGGCTGGTCCGAGCCAGCGCGCTGCTCGCCTCGGGCGCGACCGACGATGGCCTGGCCGAGCTGCGTGCGCTCGTCGCCGACCGGCCGACCTGGGAAGTCATCGTGCGGGGCTTCGCCAGCCGAGGCTTCATGACCCTGCCCGAGGGCCTGTCGATCGACGCCGTGTTCGCCTGACGGGCCGAACCCGGGCCGCCCGTGGACGCGGAGGTCCGCCGCCCGGAGATCGGGCGGCGGACCGTTGACCGGCTGGTCAGTCGTCGTCGTTGTCAAGCTGCGCCCGGATCTCGCCGGTCGAGCGGTTCACGCTGTGGACGTTCACGTACGTCGCTCCCGCGCGGATGGCGCGCACGAGCTCGTCAAACTCACCGGCGGCGAGGCCCTGCGCGGCCGCTCCGGCACCGATGTCCGCGGGTGTGATCGTGCCGCGGATGGTCCCGCCGGCCGCGGGGCAGGCCTGCGTGCCGGCCGGGCCGTTGCCGAGGTTGGTGCACAGGAACACGACGATGGGCCCGTTGTTGGTCTCGTTCTCGAAGTGGATGTGTGCCTGCGTGGCGTCCGACTCGAGACCGCTGAAGGTCAGCCGATAGCGAATCTCGTCGCTCGAGCGCGACACGGACGCCTTGAACTCACCCACGCCCGGCGTGGAGAGGGCGGGCACCTCCTCGTAGCCGGTGAGCGTCTCGTGCTGGTCGCTCCCGTCGGAAGCCATTGCGACGGTCCCCACTCCCAGCACACCGGCGGTGGCGACGGCAAGCGCGATCTTGATGCGGGCTCTCTTCACTGCCCTTCCTCCTCCTGTCGGGGGGCCCGGCGTGCCAGCAGTCCCGCCGGCGCACCGGCCGGTTGTATCCAGGTGTCGTACCTGGTCGCTGCCGTTCCGGTTTTTGGCGGCGGACGTTGCAGCCGGCCGTAACCCCTCGGCTGGGAGCCAGCTCAGGACTGCCGCCTCGATTCCCGTGCGTTGTCGAGGTACTGCAGCAGGTCGTGGGCGGCCAGCTCGATCTCCTTGTGGTACCACTCGGCGGCTCGGTAGTAGCAGGCGATGAGGCCCATCCGGTGCAACCTGCGGAAGTCGCCGAAGACGAACGCGTACCGCGCCTTGGTTTCGTCCCTGGCGCCCTCCGTGAGCGCCAGGTGCCATTCGGCGTATTCGTCCCAGGGGTGCGTCTCGAGGAAGTTGTTCTCGTCGTCCGCCCTGGGCTGAACGTCGCTCCATGGGCTCCTGAGGACGTACCGCCGGGCGTCGATCAGCTCCCTCGCCTTGGCGACGCCGCGCTCGTTCACCGAGTACTTGGCCATGCGGGAAGTCTGCTCGCTCTAGGTGACGGGTTGGCCGATGCCGAGCAGGTTGCCCTCGCTGTCCCGGAACCAGGCCGCCCGCTCGCCGACGCCACCCGCTGACGGGTAGTTGCCCTCCACGTCGGCGATGCCGTCGACGGTGCGGAGGCCGGGCACGTCGACCTCCTCGAACACGACGCCGCGGCCCCGGAGCTCGGCGACGACGGCGTCGATGTCGTCGACCTCCCACGCCATCTGCGTGTGCGAGCCCGACGCCACGCCCGCCGACTCGAACAGCGTGAACCGGCCGCTGCCGCATTCGTAGCGGAGGCCGCCCGGGCGCTCCTCCACCGGTTCGAGGCCCAGCTTCTCGGCGTAGAAGGCCCGGGCCCGGCCGAGGTCCTGCGCAGGGAGCCGGGTTGCGACGTCGCCGTCGCGGAGCCATGTACGTCTCATCCGGCCATGACCTCCGGGAGCCGGGTCTCGAAGTCGATCAGGCCGACCCATGCCGGCCGCACTGCGATGCGTGCCATCCTCGTGCCTGGCTTGTCCGCCTGGGCGAGGTAGAGGGTGGCCTGCTCGTCGCCCATGTACCGGTGCGCCGCGAGGCCGTACTCCGGCGCGACGCCGTCCACTTCCGTGATCACCGCCCGGCCGCGCACCAGCAGCACCTGGGGTGGAAAGGTCTCGGTGTCGATGCAGACGGCAACGTGGGGGTTGGCGCGCAGCGCACCGAGCCTGGCGGCCGGACGTGACACGTGCGGCGCGCGGACGAAGGTCGGCATGACCAACTCGTCGCCCGTCCAATGGAACCAGCTCGGCACCACGCGCGGCGTACCGTCCTTCGCGGTGTAGCCGACCCGCGCCGGGACGGTCGAGGTGAGCAGGCGCCGGGCGATGTCGCTTTCCAGCAGGCGGAGGTCGCCCTGTGGCAGCTGGCGGTTGTCGTCGATCACCATCGGAACCTCCAGGCGCGTCGCGCCCTGTTGCCGACGAGATGGCGGGGCAAAACTCATCGGCGCACATGTCGATGACGGCGTACCCGCTCCGACGTTGTCGGATGAGGGGTGCCCGCACGCGGCACCGGATCCCGAGCGACGAGGAGTGACGACGTGAGGTACCTCCTGATGATCTACATGAATCCCACCGTGTTCGAGACCCTGTCGGAAGAGGAACAGGCCGCGGTGATGGATGCGCACGACGAGTTCCAGAAGCCGATCCGTGAGTCGGGGGAGATGGTCGGCTTCGCGGCCCTGGCCGACCCGTCCAACAGCAAGACGGTCCGGGTGCGTGACGACGTTCCCGCGGTGACGGACGGGCCGTACGTGGAGGCCAAGGAGTTCCTGGCCGGGTTCTACGTGGTCGATTGCGACACCGTCGAGCGGGCCAACGAGCTGGCCGCCATGATCCCCGACGCCCGCCTCACCGCGGTGGAGGTGCGGCCGGTCATGGACGAGGCGGGAATGGAGATGTGAGGACCGAGGCGCGCCTCGACGATCTGCTGCGCCAGCTGGCGCCCCAGATCCTCGGCGCCCTCGTCCGCCGCTACGGACACTTCGAGGCCAGCGAGGACGCCGTGCAGGAGGCGCTGCTGGCAGCCGCCATGCAGTGGCCCGAGCGCGGTCTGCCGGAGAGCCCGAGGGGTTGGCTCATTACCGTCGCGTCCCGACGGCTGACCGACCAGCTGCGCAGCGACTCGGCCCGCCGGCGCCGCGAGGACGTCACCACCGCGCTCCTGCCGCCCGACACGCACGTGTCGCTGGCGCCCGACGATCAGGACACGTCGGCCCGGGACGACACGCTCACCCTCCTGTTCATGTGCTGCCATCCCGGGTTGTCGGCGGCGTCCCAGGTCGCCCTCACCCTGCGCGCCGTCGGCGGGCTGACCACGGCCGAGATCGCCCGGGCATTCCTGGTACCCGAGGCGACCATGGCCCAGCGCATCAGCCGGGCCAAGCAGCGGATCAAGGCCGACGGCGCCTCGTTCCGCCTGCCGCCGGTACCGGAGCGGGCCGAGCGGCTGCGGGTGGTCCTCCACGTCCTCTACCTCATCTTCAACGAGGGCTACACCGCGTCATCGGGCCCCGATCTGCAACGCAGCGAGCTCACCGGGGAGGCGATCCGGCTCACGCGGGCCGTCCACCGGCTGTTGCCCCACGACGGGGAGGTGGCTGGCCTGTTGGCACTCATGTTGCTCACCGACGCCCGGCGCCCGGCCCGCACGGGGCCCGACGGTGGCCTGGTGCCGCTCGCGGAACAGGACCGGCGGCGGTGGAACCGGGACGCCATCAGCGAGGGCGTCGCCCTCGTCAGCGAGGCCCTGCCGGCCGGCCCGGTCGGTCCCTATCAACTGCAGGCGGCGATCGCCGCCGTCCACGACGAAGCGCCCAGGGCCGACGACACGGACTGGGCGCAGATCGTCGGCCTGTACGACCTGCTCGAGCGCGTCGCACCCAACCCCATGGTCACCCTCAACCACGCCGTGGCCGTGGCGATGACGCGGGGACCGCAGGCGGGACTCGACTTGCTGCGAACCCTGGAGACCGATGACCGCATGGTCGGTCACCACCGCGTCGACGCCGTGCGCGCGCATCTGCTGGAGATGGCCGGCGACGTCGATGCCGCCCGCGCCAGCTACCGCAGCGCCGCCCGCCGTACCACCAGCCTTCCCGAGCAGCGCTACCTCGAGGCGCGAGCGGGCCGGCTCGTCGAGACGAGCTGACATCCCCGAAGCGCCCAGCCGTCAAGCCTGGTGGCCGATCACCATGACCGCCGGTGGGTCGAACCGCATGTTGGCGGGCTTGCGGGCCATGACCTGGCCTGCGATGCGGCCCCAGAGGCCCCGGGATGGGCGAAGTTCTCGAACAGCTCCGTCGGATCATGGCTCCTCGACCTGGTCGATGACGTCGTCGATGCGCCGGCGCACAGTGCGGAGGGCCTGGGTTGCGGCCCGCACGGCGGCCGGGTCGAGGTCGGAGAACGCGTCGCCGAGCACGGAGCGCTCGGTGTCCCGGATGCCGGCGATCGCGACATCGCTGGCGGCGGTCACAGCGACCAGGCACGAGCGGCGGTGCGCCGGGTTGTCACGCAGCTCGACCAGGCCCTCGTCCAGCGGCTCGTTGACGATCGTCTGGATGTGCTGGCGGGACACGCCGCGAGACCGGGCGATGCGAGGCACCGCTGTGGGGCCCTGGGCTTGCAGGAACTCCAGGACGGCACGCATCGGTGCGGTCACCTTGCAGGGTGCCGTGCAGGGCGCCGGCGAGGCGGACGAGGGCGTGATAGTGGAGCCGCATCTCGTCGGCGAGGGCTTCGACATCGACCAACACGACAACCAACGCCCGGGGTGGAAGCCTGTGCGGCCGTGAGCAGTGGTCCCACCATCCGACAGGAGCACGAGGGAGCGGTCCGGCGGCTGGTGCTCTGCCGGCCGGAGGCCTACAACACGATCACGCCCGAGTTGCGCGACGAGCTCGGTGCCGCCCTCGACGCCGCGGATCGCGACGACGGCGCGAGGGTGGTGCTGCTCAGCGCCGAGGGGCCGGCGTTCTGCGCCGGCTTCGGCCTCGACTGGTCGACAGCCCCAACGGCAAGCGGCGAGCGCGCCGAGCGCGTGTGGGACACCGTCGCCGACGTCCAGATGATCGGCCGCTTCGGCACGACCTTCGCCAAGCTCCACGAGATCTCCAAGCCCACGGTGGCGGCGGTGCAGGGATGGTGTGTGGCGGGCGGAACCGACATGGTGCTCAACGCCGACCTGATCGTTGCGGGCGAGGCGGCCCGCTTCGGCTATCCGCCGGCCCGGGTGTGGGGTGTCCCCGAGGCGCCGTGGCTCTGGGTCGCCCGGCTCGGGCTCGAGCGCGCCAAGCGTTACCTGTTCACGGGCGACGAGTTGACGGCCACCGAGGCGGCGGAGGCGGGGATGATCCTCGAGTGCGTGCCGGACGATCAGCTCCACCGGCGCTCGACCGATCTGGCGCAGCGCATCGCCCGCCTGCCGCTGAACCAGCTGCAGATGATCAAGTGGATGCTCAACGACGTGGCCCGCCACCAGTACCAACCCGACACCAGCCGCCTGCTCGGCTTCATCTTCGATGGTGTCGCCCGCCATACCCAGGAGGGGCTCGACTTCGTGGCGCGGGCACAGCAGGTGGGCTGGCGGCAGGCCGTGCGCGAGCGCGACCGCCCGTTCGAGGACTACGGGGAACGCGGCCCGAGCGGCCGTGGGAGCGGGAGACCCGTTGGGGACGAACCGCCCTCGCGGGGTGGTTGAGTGGACGAGCGCTACGAGCCGCGGACGATCGACGTCGACCGCGACGAGGCGGTGACGATCACGTTCCACGACGGGCACGTCGCCCGCTTCGATCTCCTGACGCTGCGCCGCAACTGCCCCTGCGCCACCTGTCGAGGCCTGCGCGACCAGGGCGAGGAGCCGTGGCCCCGGCCCGGCAGCCCGACCCCGCTCACGGTCGGCGACGCCAACCTGCACGGGGCATGGGGCCTGGTCATCACGTGGAACGACGGCCACGCCACCGGCATCTACCCCTTCGAGACGCTTCGGCGCTGGAGCGACGATGAGGGCCAGCGGGCGTTCGGACCCGACTCGGGGTTGGGCGGCTAGTGCCTCGTCACCAGACGAGGCACTCGTGGACCCGCTAGCAGACCTCGATGAGCCGGGGATAGGGGTTGATCGCGGCGCCCCCACCCGGATGGAACTCGAAGTGCAGGTGCGGCGCGCTGGCCGAGGCGTTGCCGCTGCTGCCCACGTAGCCGATGACCGTGCCTCGCTCGACGTGCCCGACGCCCACGTTCTCGTACGACGAAAGGTGGGCGCCGTAGTACGTGTTCCCGTCGTCGCCGTAGACCCACCAGCTCAGGCCCCCGATGCTGTTGCTGCGGTGCTCGACCCGCCCGCTCACGGGCGCCACGGTCGGTGTGCCCGCCGGCGACATCATGTCCGTGCCCTTGTGGGTCCTGCCACCGGACCGGGCCGCGCCCCAGGTGTCGGTGAAGTGCACCGGTCCCTGCACTGGGCACTTCCAGATCCCCAGCAGGGCCTTGCGCCGTTCCTCGGCGGCGATCGCTTCGAGCGCGGCCTCGTAGGCGGCGGCGGCCTCGGCGGCTTCGAGCCGCGGGCCGAGCTCGGCCTGGAGCCGCTCCAGCTGCTCGGCCCGGGCGGGGTCGGTGGCCCGCAACGTCTCGAGGGCGGCGGCGTCGACGTCGAGGCCCTTCTTCAACGCGTTCACGAATTGGGCCTGCCGGCTGACCGCGGACTGCACGTCGGCGAGCGCCGCCTCAGCACCCGACTGGGCCTCCTTGGCCGCGGCGACCGCTTCCTCCTGGGCGGCCTGCTGCTGCTTGACCTCGCTGCGGAGCTGGTCGAGCTCGGTGAGGTCGGCGGCGATGGCCTCGTTCTGCATGTCGAGCACGGCTTGGCGGATCGACATCTCGTCCACGGAGTCGGCGGTCAGCACTTCGAAGGCGGCCAACGACGGTGGATCGATGAAGGCACCGATCGTGACGCCGTCCATCTGTGCCGTCAGCTGCTCGACGCGGCGCTGGGGCTCGCCCACCGCCGCGTCCGTATCGGCCAGCTTCTTCACCGCGGCCGCGACCGCGGCCTCGGCGGATTCGAGCTCCGCGAGCTGCTTCTCGACGTCGGCCTCCATCCGATCGAGCGCCGTGCCGGCGGTGTAGGCGTCACCGCTCACGAGGCTGGTTTCGGCGCCGACCAATGTCCGGGAGGCGACCCCTGCTACCTCCCGGGAGTCGTCATCACTGGGGTCCTCCTGGACGGGGCCCGCGGGAGACAGGGGCGTGGCGGCGGCGACCGATGGCAGGGACACCAGGCCCGCGACGACGCATGCGGTCGCCCAGCGCCGCGCGTGCCGACGGACATCCCCAACCCCAGCACCCATCTTGGAACGAGACGGTAACAAACGGCGAAGGGGTCAGTGGTTGGGACAAGCCGCCGCCGCCAGCGGATACGGGTTGATCGCTTCCCCGCCACCGGGATGGAACTCGAAGTGCAGGTGCGGCGAGCCTTCCGGCGCGTTCCCGCTGGTGCCCACGTAGCCGATCACCGTCCCGGCCGCCACCCAGCCCACGCCCTGGTTGGCGTACCCCGACAGGTGGGTGCCGTAATACATGTGGCCGTTGTCCCCGTAGACGTACCAGCTCAGCCCGCCCAGGCTCGAGCCACGATGCTCCACCCGGCCGCTGACCGGCGCCACGGTCGGCGTGCCGTATGCGGCCATCATGTCGACGCCCTTGTGCGTGCGGCCGCCGGAGCGGGCGGCGCCCCAGGTGTCGGTGAAGTGCACGGGTCCCTGCACCGGGCACACGATCCCGCCGCCCGACGTGAGCGGACCGGTGGGCGATCCCTGCGACGCGGCCTCCGCCTCGGCTGCGCGCCGTGCCTCCTCCTGCCGCTGGGCTTCCGCCAGCCGCGCCAAGGCCTCGGCGTACTCCTTGGCGTCCCGCAATTCGTCGAGCTCGCCGGTCAGCTCGGCGTTGCGGGCGGCGAGCTGAGCCGCCAACGCCGGATCGAGGGCCGCCAGGCGGGCGGCCTCCGCCGACTCGGCGTCGAGGCCCTGGGTCAGCGCCATCACGAACTGGCCCTGCCGGCTCATGGCGTCCTCGAGGTCGGCCAGGGCGGCCTCGGCCTCAGCCCGCGCCGCTTCGGCCTGCTCGCGGGCCTGCTCCTGCGATGCCCGCTGCTCCTCGAGCTTGCTGCGGGCGCCGGCGAGCTGCGCCAGCACGTCGGCGCTGGCGTCGGCCTGCAGGTCGAGCACCCCGTGTTTGACGGCGGCCTCGCCGGCGTCGGATGTGGCGAGCACCTCGAGGGCGTCCTGTGCAGGCGGGCTCACGAAGGCGTTGACGACCACCTCGTCGCTGCGCGCGGTCAGCTCCTCGATGCGGAACTGGCTCTCGTTGACCGCAGTGTCGGCGTCGGCGAGCGCGTCGACGGCGCTGGCCAGGGTCCGCTCGGCCGCATTCACCTTCGCGACATGGTCGGCCACCGTGGCCCGGAGCTCTTCGAGCCGCCCGGTCAGCGCCGACGTGTCGTCAGCGGCCACGAGCACCTGGGGCCCGATCAGCGCCTGCTCTCCAGCCGGATCACGGTCGGGGGGTGGTTCCTGGTCGACACCGGCCGGAACGGCGCCGGCCGCTGTTGGCAGCGACAGGGCACCCGCAGCGAGGGCGGCGACGGTCAGGCAGGCGGCTCGGCGGCGCGACGCCTGGTGACCGATGTGGAGCATCCCTTCCCCCGGGTCGGCGAGCAAGCTCATCCCCAGCTGGGCGCAGCCGGGAGGTGGATTTGACTCACAACCGTAACAAAGTGGCCCGCCAGTGTCATGGTCCGGCGCAGCCCATGGTTAGCTGGGCGTGACGACCGGCGTCGGAGGAGGGCAGCGTGGCCGCAGCACCGTTCGAGTTCGGAGGGATCAACCATCTGGCGTTGGTGTGCCGCGACATGGCCCGGACCGTCGAGTTCTACCGCGACGTGCTGGGCCTGCCACTGGTCAAGACCATCGAGCTGCCGGCCGGTATGGGCCAGCACTTCTTCTTCGACTGCGGCGGCGGTGACTGCCTGGCGTTCTTCTGGTTCCCCGATGCGCCCGAGCCGGCTCCCGGGGTGTCAGCACCCAAGGGCCGGCCCGACCAGGCGGAGCTCACGAGCGCGATCGGGTCGATGAACCACGTGGCGCTCACGGTTCCCGCCGAGAAGATCGAGGAGTATCGCGACCGGCTGCTGGCCGCCGGCGTGGACTGCACCGAGGTGGCCAATCACGACGACAGTGACGCGGGTCTCAGCAAGCACATGCATCCCGGGGTGTACGTGCGGTCGGTCTACTTTCAGGACCCCGACGGGATCCTCCTCGAGTTCGCCGCCTGGGTCCGGGAGTTCACCCCGGAGGACGTCGCCCACGAGCCGGCTCGGGCCGGCACGGTATCCACCCGCTGACCACACCCCCCTTGAACATTACCGAGTGGTAACTTTCGCCCGGGTGGGCTGAGAACGCTCATGCAGTGGAGGGGGATCATGAGGGGACTTCGACGAGTCCTGGCGGCCGTCATCGCCGCGGCGTCGGCGCTGGCGGTGCCGAGCGTCGATGGCGGGTCACCCGCCCAGGCCGCACCCGTCAAGGATCCGGTGATCGTGGTCAACGGACTGTTCGGCGTGGGCTTCGCCTACGACCCACTCGTCGCCCGCCTGCGGGCCGACGGCTACCGGGTCTGGGACTTCGAGCTGCCGACGCTCGGCACCCAGGACATCCGCCTGTCGGCTCAGGCCCTCGACGCCTTCGCCGATGCCGTGCGAGCTCAGACCGGTGCGGCCAAGGTCGACCTGGTCGGTCATTCGGAGGGCGGGCTCGTCTCCCGGGCCTACGTCAAGTACTACGGCGACGCCGCCGAGGTCGACAGCCTGGTCACACTGGGCACGCCCAACTACGGCACGGTGGCGGCCAACATCATCCGCGTGTTCACGCTCGGCACCTGCGTCGGCATCACAGCGTGCGAGCAGATGACGATCGGTTCGAGCTTCCTTGCCGACCTCAACGCCGGCGACGACAGCGTCGGCAACGTCGTGTACACCAACATCGCCACCGTCATGGACGAGCTGGTGCAGCCGTACACCAACAGCTTCCTGAACGCCGCCGACGGCAACATCACCAACCGGGCACTGCAGTCGCAGTGCTTCCTGCGGATCGTCGGCCACCTCGGCCTGATCGTCGACGGCGCCGTCTACAGCGGCGTGAAGGACGCGCTCGAGAAACAGCCGATCACGTTCAACTGCTTCGCCCTGTGAGTCGGGTCGCGTCCGGTAGTCGCGGTCGGCCGGCTCCCGGGCGCGGCCTCCGTCGCCCGGGAGCCGACGCGTCGGGTCGGCCGGGCTCCGGCTCGCCTCACCCTCCGGGTATCCCCACGAGGCACAGGGCCACGTCGTCCCGGAGCGGTAGCCCGTTCCGCCGCTGCACCTCGTCGATCAGGGCGTCGAGGAGCGCGGCCCCGGCGAGCCCCCTGGCTCGCAGCAGGTCGAGCACGTCGATGAGCGCCTCCACACCCAGTCGCTCGGTGTGGTTGGTGTCGGCCCACCCCTCGACGATGCCGTCCGTGTAGAGGAGCAATTCCGTGCCGGCGCCGAGACGCACGTCGACCGGCGACCATCGGGGCTGGGGCATGACGCCCACCAGGGGACCGTGGACGCCCGCGCCGACGGGGCTGCTGGGCGAGCCGAGCCGCACGGGCGGCGGGTGGCCGGCGAGGACCAGGGTGCCGGCGCGCCGGTCCCCGTCGACGACGAGGATGGCGAGGCTGGCGAACGTGAGGTGCTCGCCCTCGGTGCGGAGGAACCTGTCCAGCACGCCGAGGATGGCGACCTGCTCGAGGCCGGCGAGGGCCAAGGCGCGCCAGGCGCTGCGGAGGCGGGCCGCCAGGGCGGCGGCGTCGGGGCCGTGGCCCACCACATCGCCCACGAGAACAGCGCACGTGCCGTCGTCGTGCTCGATCGCGTCGTAGAAGTCGCCGCCGAGCTGGGCCCCGCGCCGACCCGCCTGGTACCGCACCAGCACGTTGATGTCGGTCGACCGGATGACCGGGGTGGGTGTGAGGGCACGCTCGAGCCGGGCGTTCTCCACCTGTTGGCGCTCGGCGCGCACGAGCTCGCGGCTGAGCTGCGCCGCCCGATGCCGCTCGATCGCGTAGCGCACCGACCGGGCCAGCAGCTGCTCGTCGACCCGTCCCTTGATGAGGTAGTCCTGAGCGCCGGCGCTCAGTGCCGCGGCGCCGAGCTCCTCGCTGGTCGCTCTCGTGAGCACGACGATGGCGGTATCCGGTACCTCGTCGGTGAGGCGCTTCACGCCGACGGGGCCGTCGGCGTCGGGCAGGCCGATGTCGAGCAGCACGCAGTCGGACGTCAGCGCCTCCCGGCAGGCGTCCGAGAGCGTGGTGACCCGATCGATCGTGGCGCCCGGCAGGCCTCGGCCCAGGAGGTTGCGCACGAGGCGATAGCTGTGCTCGTCGTCGTCCACGAGGAGCAGGCGCCACGTCGACGGGGGCACGACCTCGAGCAGCTCGCGCGCGTCCGAATCGTGTTCGGTCGGTAACGGTTCGTGCGAGGTCGTGTCCTCGGAGAGGGTCATGTGTGCGGGATGTCCATCAGTCGCGGGACCTGATGTTGCTCGGCACGACCCCCTGGTCACGCCCAGCCGCCGGCATCGTGGCACGTCATGATGTGCGTGCCTATACCGCGCTCGCGGTACGCGGTATTGATCGATCCCGGCGAATGGCGCTCCCGGTCTACGGGTAGCGACGAGTCGAACACGTATCGTCGTTTGCACGTTCCAGGGAGAGGCGCCGATGTCCGAACTTCCCGTGCGAGTGGTGCTTGCCAACGACGACCCCATCGTCATCGCGGGCCTTCGATCGATGCTGACGCCGTACCGCGACGACGTTGCCGTCGTCGGCACCGCCGACGGAGACCCCGAGATGGTGATGGTGCCCGACACGGACGAGGACGCCGACGTGATGCTGATCGACGCCTTCGCGCGCCGCGCCGCCGGCATCGACGCCGCCGTGAAGGTGCTGGCCCAAAATCCGCCGTTCGCCGTTGCCGTCTTCACCGACAACGATGACCTGCGCCTGTTACTCCAGGCGCTGCGGGTGGGCGTACGGGGCTACCTGCTCAAGTCGGCGTCGGCCGAGGAGCTCGTCGACGCGCTGAAGCGCCTCAACGCGGGCGAGACCGTGATCACGCCCGGTCTGGCGACCGAGGCCGCGCTGCTCGCGGCGCGCACCCTCGACCTGGGCGGCTGGCCCGGCGCCCACCTGGGGCTGACCCGGCGTGAGGCCGAGCTGCTCGCGCTCCTGGGCGAGGGGCTGAGTCCCCGGCAGGCGGCCGACAAGATGGACCTCTCCTGGCAGACCGTCCGCACCCACACGCGCAACCTCTATCGCAAGCTCGACGTCAACGACCGGGCGTCGGCGGTGGCCATCGCCTGGCGAGAGGGCCTCGCGCACTGACCCGTGTCCGCGGTCACTCGATCACGACCTTCTCGATCAGGTGGGGGCGGATCGCACCCTTGGCGGGCACCAGCCACGACGCCTCGGGATCGTCGTTGTCGGGATCGGGCCGCCAATCGCCCCAACGGATCGCCTCCTCGATGCCGATGGCGTAGACGGTGAGCCGACCGTCGCTGTCCAGGTGCATGCGCAGGAAGTTCTTGTAGCCGGCGATGCGTGCGGACGCGAACGTCTCGTTGCCGTGTGCCCGGAGACCGGGCAGGCCATTGGCGGCGGCGAGGTAGGCCCCGACCGCGACCGAGCCAGCCACACCGCCGACCACCAACGCGGTCAGGCTGGCAGAGGCCGTGAACAGCAAGCCGCCGTCGGTCAAGCCCGACGCCACCGTGACTGCCAGCAGCGCCACGGCCACGACCACGAGCACGTGAAGCATCGTGTGAACCGCCGCCATGACGGTCTTGGCCATGTAGCGCTGCCATCCCCGGGGCGCCCACGGCGGTGTTCGCGCGAACGCCCACAGTCCGAAGAACAGCACCACGACCGTCACGGCCGAGAGAGGGTTGCGGAACAGCCCGGTGAACAGGTCAGACCAGCCCCAGCGCTCGGCCGCGGCGGCGAACGTCTCGTCGGTGCCGCCGAGGCTCCGCAGCCCGAACTGGTTGGTCCACAGCAGCGCCACGTTCAACAAGGCGGGCACGACCATGAAGCTCGGGTTGCGCAGCGGCAGCGCCAGCGCGCGGAGGGACAGCCGACGTGAGGTGGTCCGGTCCGGATAGGCGGCCTCCATGTGGTACGCGGCGCGATCGTCGGGATCGTCCGGGTCGACCACGATCTCCACGTCGCGACGCAGGTCGTGGGTGGGGTGCAGAAAGGCGCCTCCACCGCCCGACGTGATCTTGTGCGACGGGATCGACGCGGCCTCGCCGTCGCTGGACACGCTCTGGCACGTGTAGCGGGTGTAGTGGTGCAGGTCACCGGCCACGGTGAGCTTGAGCTCGATGTCGTACGGGCGGAGCAGGGTCCGCTCGATGAAGGCGAGGTTGCGGTAGGCGTGCGGGTCGCGCTCCAGCTCGGTCCACGTGGGCACGGGCGTGGCCAGGATCAGCTTGTCGCCCGGCGACGACTCCTCCAGGACCTCGCCGAAGAACTCGAGCTGCGGCTCGTCCACGTACATGTCGAGCTGGATGTCGACGCCCCACAGCCACCAGCCGTGCGGCAGCTTGACCGCGAAGTAGCTGCGGCTCTGCCGTGTGGTCCAGCCGCCGACCCAGCGGTGCTGCGTGAACAGGCGCAGGAACCCAGTGAGCCCGTCGTACCAGTCGTGGTTACCGGGGATCCCGTACATCGCGGGATGGTCACGGACGGTCCACGGGAGGGCGGCCCGGAACGGCCCCTCGAGCCGGTTCTCGTAGTCCTCAGCGCTGGCGCTCGGGTACACCTCGTCACCCCCCAGCACGAGGATGTTGCTCCGGGGCAGCGTCTGCTCCATGCCGCCGACGTCGAAGTTCAGTGACCGTCGACCCAGCTGCGACGCCACGGTCATCGTCGCCGGGAACCCGTCGCCAGTGTCGGCGGCGTAGTCGATCCAGAGCTCGCTGCGGGCCGCGTAGCTGCGGTCGATGGTGGATTCCTTGCGGGCCTGGAGCTCGCGCTTGTCGAGGAACGAGCCGAACACGGAGGTCAGCCCGACGTGTAGGCCTGATCCGGTCAACACCCCGGGACTGAACCAGCGGACGGCGTGCTGCGGGGTGAACCGCAGGTTGCCCGGCTCGAGGCTGCGGGGTCGGGGCGGCGGCGTGTCGTCGGTCGACCGCGTGGGACGCCAGTGCGGGCGCGTCTGTGTGGGCTCCATGGGCATCTCCCCATCTCGCCGTCGAGGATGTCCCAGCATCATCGCAGCCGGGCGCGGACCCCCCGGGCGATCTCCAGGTCCTCACGCGCGGCGACCACGAGCGTGCGGACCGTCGAAGCGTTCGCCGTGACGTCGGCCTCGGGCGCGGCGGCTTCGCCGACCGCCCCGTCGTTCCGCTGGGCGTCCAGCGCCACACCGAGGAACCCCAACCCCGCCACCGCCGCCGCCCGGACGGTGGGGGCGTTCTCGCCGACGCCCCCCGTGAACACCAGGGCGTCGAGGCCGCCCAGGCTGGAGACCATCGCCGCGATCGCAGCCCGCAACCGGTGGACGTAGACGTCGAGGGCCAGCTCGGCGGCCGCCTCCCCCCGTCGCCATGCCTCGACCACCGCCGCCATGTCGGCGGTCCCCGCCAGGGCCAGCAGGCCCGACTCGTGCTCGAGGGTGTCCGCCACGGCCTCCGGATCGAGCCCGTGACGGGTGATCAGCCACAGCAGTGCGCCCGGGTCCACCGTGCCCGACCGGGTGGCCATCACCAGTCCCTCCAGCGGGGTGAAGCCCATGGTGGTGTCGACGCAGCGATCGCCGCGCACCGCCGCCAGGGAGGCGCCGGCACCGAGGTGGCAGGTGACGATGCGGCCGGCCTGGCCGATGACGGCGCTCGCCCTGCGGGCGGCGTACGCGTGGGACAGGCCATGGAAGCCGTAACGGCGGACGTGGAGGCGGTCCCGCCACTCGGCCGGCACGGCGTAGGTGGCCGCCGCGGGCGGAAGGGTGGCGTGGAAGGCGGTGTCGAAACAGGCGACGGCCGGCACGTCGGGCGCCAGCGCGCTCACGGCATCGAGGGCGGCGAGCGACTTGGGCTGGTGCAGCGGCGCCAGGTCGGTGAGCGCCTCGAGCTGGGCGTGCACGTCGTCGTCGACCACCACCGGCTCCCGGTAGCGCTCGCCCCCGTGGACGATGCGATGGCCGGCCGCGTCGAAGGCCCCCAGCTTCTCGAGCGCCCGGCCCAGGTCGTCGTCGGCCAGCCGATCGATCGCGGCCAGGTCTTCGGTGCCGAGCACGTCGTCGTCATCACCCATCAGCCGCAGCTTCAGGCTCGACGAACCGGCGTTGACCACCAGGATCCGCACCTGGTCGACCGCCGGTCAGCTCGCCGGTGCCCAGGTCCAGTCACGGACCTCCGGCAGGTCGTCGCCCACCGCCCGGGTATACGCCCGTGCCTCGGCGCGCTTGGCCACCATGGCCTCACGCAGGTCGGCGGCCGCGGCGCCCATGGCGTGGACCCGGTCGATCACGTCCATCACCAGGTGGTAGCGGTCGAGGTCGTTGAGCATGACCATGTCGAACGGCGTGGTTGTCGTGCCCTCCTCCTTGTAGCCCCGCACGTGCAGGCTGCGGTGGTTGGTCCGCCGATAGGTCAGCTCGTGGATGAGCCGGGGATAGCCGTGGTACGCGAACACGATCGGCCGGTCGGTGGTGAAGATGGCGTCGAAATCGTCGTGCGACAGCCCGTGGGGGTGCTCGGCCTGGTCCTGCAGCCGCATGAGGTCGACCACGTTGACCACCCGCACCCTCAGGTCGGGCAAGTGGCGGCGCAGCAGGTCGACGGCCGCGAGCGTCTCCAGGGTGGGGACGTCGCCGCAGCAGCCCAGCACAACGTCGGGGTGGCCACCCGTCCCAGCCCGTTCGGTCGAGGCCCAGTCCCAGATGCCGATGCCGGCCGTGCAGTGGGCGATGGCGTCGTCCATCCCCAGCCAGTTGGGCATCTCGTTCTTGCCGGCCACCACCACGTTGACGTAGTCGACGCTGCGCAG
>JBKPHE010000226.1:0-27700 GCA_046744485.1 Actinomycetota bacterium
CCCCTACACCGAGGGCAAGGAACACGTCGGCGGCTGCTGCATCATCAACGCCCCGGATCTCGACGCCGCGCTCGAATGGGGCCGCAAGGCCGCCCGGGCGACCACCCTTCCCGTTGAGGTGCGGCCGTTCCAGGGCGAGCACTGACCCCGGGCGTGCCGGCGCTCTCCGCCTCCGAGATCGCACGTGTCTTCCGCGAGGAGTACGGGCGTGCCGTCGCCGTCCTGGTCCGCGTCTTCGGTGACATCGACGTCGCCGAGGAGGCCGTCCAGGACGCGTTCACGTCGGCGATGGAGCGCTGGCCGTCCGCCGGACTACCACCGAGCCCGGCGGGATGGATCATCACCACCGCCCGCAACCGGGCGATCGACCGCCTCCGCCGGGAGGCGTCCCGCCAGGACCGCCATGCCCAGGCCGCCCTGCTCCACTACGACGCGGGCGAGCCACTCGAGGAGGGCGCCGTGCGTGACGAACGGCTGCGCCTGATCTTCACGTGCTGTCACCCTGCGCTCGCCGTCGCTGCGCAGGTCGCCCTGACCCTCCGGCTGCTCGGCGGCCTCACGACCGCGGAGATCGCCCACGCGTTCCTGGTCCCCGAGGCGACGATGGCCCAACGCCTGGTCCGGGCCAAGGCCAAGATCCGCGACGCCGGGATCCCCTACCGGGTTCCCGGTGACGCCGACCTCCCTGACCGCCTCCGGGCCGTGCTGGCCGTGGTCTACCTGGTGTTCAACGAGGGCTACACCGCGAGCTCCGGGGACCGGCTCGTGCGCGAGGACCTCTGCGGCGAGGCCATCCGCCTCGGACGGCTACTGGCGGAGCTCATGCCTGACGAGCCCGAGGTCATGGGGCTCCTGGCGCTCATGCTGCTGGTCGAGTCCCGGCGGGCCAGCCGTACCTCCCCGGACGGCGGCCTGGTGCTCCTGGCCGACCAGGACCGGAGCCTCTGGGATCGCAGCCTGATCGCCGAGGGCCAGGCGATCGTCCGCCAATGCCTCCGGCGCAACCAGCCGGGCCCCTACCAGATCCAGGCCGCCATCAACGCCGTCCACAGCGACGCGCCGGCCGCGGCCGCCACCGATTGGTGGCAGATCCTGCAGCTGAACGACCAGCTCATGGCGCTCGCCCCGAGCCCGGTCGTGGCGCTCAGTCGCGGTGGCCGAGGTGGAGGGACCGGACGTCGCGCTCACTCTCGTCGACGCGCTCGACCTCGGCACCTACCACGTGTTGCACACCGTCCGCGCCGACCTCCTACGGCGCCTGGGCCGAGACGCCGAGGCCGCACGGGCGTATGAGCGGGCGATCGCTCTCACCGAGAATGTGGCCGAGCGGGAGTTCCTGCAGCGCAGCCGAGAGGCGCTCGCCGGGGGGTAGTGGGGGCGACGCGCACCCCCGTTCGGGGGATTGGAGTCGAGCCGCGCGTCCGGCACGGTCGTGGTTCCGTCCCCCATGAGGAGAATGCCATGAACCCCAACTCGTCGACGCAGGGCACACCGGAGCGCCAGTTCGTCCTGGGCCACGGCCTCCGGGCCACCATCCTGGCCACGGCCGAGGAGACCGACGGCCATCTCGATCTCATGGACTGCGTGCAGCCGCCCGGCGCGGCCACCCCCCTCCACATGCACACCCGGTACGAGGAGCGCTACTGGGTGATCTCCGGCTCGATGACGGTCTGGGCAGGGCAGGACGAGGTGACCATGGGCCCGGGCGACGACCACGTCATCCCGACGAACGTCCCCCACATGGTCCGGTTCGGCCCTGAGGGTGCCCGTGCGCTCGTCTTCAGCTCGCCGGCCGGGTTCGCCCAGCTCGTGGCGCGCGCGGGAACGCCTGCCCACCTGGCCACGCCCGACACAGAGCTCGACACGGACCTGTTCATGGCCGTGAGCACCGAGCTCGGTGACGTCGTGCTCGGCCCCCCGGGGACCACGCCGGCGCAACTGGCCGACAGCTAGGCCGACTGGCGCGACCGATCGAGCCTCACTCGTCGTCCCGTCTGGCGATGGCGAGGAGGTGGGCGCTCAGGCCGAGGAGGGTCGGCTCCGCTTCGATCAGCCGTGTCGCCTCGAGGATCGTCTCCCGGTCGGCGTCGGATCCCCACCGGGCGTCGAGGTGGGGCAGCCAGCCGGCGATCCCCTCGACACCCAGGAGCTCGACGGCCGGCGGCGGCGATCTCCTCACGCAGCTGGTCGGCGTGGTGGAAGAACGCGGTCGTGAACCAGTGCGGGCGATCGTCGGGGTTGGCGTGGCGGCCGTCGGCGAGGTCACGCCGGACGATCCGGCGGAACTCGGGTTCGAAGAGGAAGCCCCGCACGAGCCCATCGATCAGCGAGGCGAAGCGGCTGATCGTGCGACCGCCACCAACCCGGCCGGCTCCACGACCCGGCGGGCCTCCTCGAGCGCGGCGATGCGGTCGGCGCGCTCGACCAGGTGGTAGAGCGGGCCGAGCACGAGCACGGCATCGAAGCTGGCATCGGGCGCGGCCAGATGCCGGGCGTCGCCGACCTCGGCCGTGAGCCCGAGCCCGGCGAGCGCGGCCTCCGCCTGTTCCACGTGGCCTGGCGTGATGTCGACGAGGTGCACGCGGTACCCGTCCCGCAGCAGCCACGCCGCGTGCACGCCGGTGGCGCCCCCCACGTCGAGGATGCGTCGGGGTGGCGGCGGCAGGTGGCGGCCAACGATCTCACGGGTCCGGACGAGCTCCAGCTCCGCGAGGCCACCGACGAGCCGGTCCTGTTCCCGGCTCGCCTCGTAGTGGGCGACGACGCCGTCGAGGTCGTTGGCCATCACGCTCGACCGTAGAGAGCGTGACGGTTGGTTCAGGCGTCCTTTTCCTCGGCCGAGGGCTCGTAGACGAGGATGAACGTCTCGCCCCCGGGCTTGGCGTCCACCAGCCGCCGCGCGACGAGTGATCCCAGCGCGCGGAGGTGGTCCTCGCGCGAGCCGAACGTGAGCGCCGCCGCTCGGGCGCGGTCCGACCACAGATGGAGGTCGTGCTCGAGCGTGAACCCGATGCCGCCGAGCAGCTGGTGGGCCATGAGCGTCGTCTCGACGTAGGCATCGCCGGCGGCGACCTTGGCGATCGCCACCGCGGCCTCCGCCCCACCGACGTCGGCCTTTGCGTCGCTGCTCAGCGAGCACCGCCACACGGCCTGCCACGCCGCCAGGCCGGCGGCGTCGACGCGGGTCGAGAGGTCGGCGACGTGGTGTTGCACGGCCTGGAAGCTGCCGATGGGGCGGCCGAACTGGGCCCGGTCGCTGACGTACCGAACCGTCAGCTCCAGCACAGCGCGGGCACCGCCGACCATCTCCACGCACTGCAGGGCGGTGGCGACGCGGCGCACGTCTTCCACGACCGACCAGGCATCCGAGGACGCGTGCGCCAGCACCCGGTCCACCGGCACCGGCACGGCTTCGAAGGAGACCTCGTGCTGGGCATCGTGCGCGAACGTCGCGAGCCGCGACCGGCGCACACCCGGTGCGCTGGTCGGCACGACGACCAGCCGGACGGCGTCGGCGCCCCTCGCCCCGGGGTCCCGGGCCACGACGACGACGTCGTCGGCGACGCCGGCGTTGGGAACGAACAGCTTCGTTCCGTCGACCATGACCACGTCGTCCTCGACCGCCGCCGTGGTGGCCAGGGCGTCGGGCGAGGACCCCATCCCATCCTCGTGGTACGCCGGCGAGACGATGCGCTCACCGGCGAGGACGGGGCGGAGCAGCCGGGAGCGCTGCGCGTCGTTCCCGGCGCGATCGACCAACAGCGCGGCCTCCACTGTCGAGTAGAGGGTGGTGGGCACCAGCGCGCGACCGGTCTCCTCGTAGATCACCGCGAGGTCGAGCAGGCCGCCACCGCCACCGCCCACGGCCTCCGGGAACGCCAGGCCGACCCATCCCAGCTCGGCCATCCCCTGCCACAGGTCCGCATCGTGGCCCTGGCCGTCGGCCGCGCCTGCCCGCCGGACCAGCTCGGGCGGGCACGCACGTTGCAGGAAGGCGCGCGCCGCAGCCCGCAGCGCCTCCTGCTCGGCGGACAGCGCCAGGTCCGTCATCGCGGCAGCCCGTGGCCGCGCTGGGCGACGATGTCGCGCTGGATCTCGTTACTCCCGCCCCCGAAGCGCAGGTAGGGCGCCGCCCGGTACATCAGCTGCGCGAGCCCAGCAAGCGGCGCCCGGGCGTCGTAGGGATCGAGCTGGCCGGCGGGCCCGAGCAGGTCGAGCGCCACCGACGAGGCCCGGGCGTGCAGCTCGGTGGTGAAGACCTTCGTCATCGATGCCTCCGCGCTGGCGGGCCGGCCGGCATCGATCATCCACGCGGCGCGGTGGTTCAACAGCCGCGCCAGCTCGACGTCGACGGTCAGCTCCGCCAGGCGGCGCTGCACGTCCGGGCGTCCCGCGAGCGCCTCGCCGTCGACCGTGGTGTCACGGCACCACGCCGCGAGGTCTTCGAGCAACCGCCGCAGCCCGCCGGTGATCCCGATCGCGACCCGTTCGAAGTCGAGCGCCTGGGTCACGTAGGCCCATCCGCGGTCGCGCTCGCCGAACAGGTTCTCGCGGGGCACGCGCACATCGTCGAACCAGACCTGGTTGGTGCGCATCCCGCGCCAGGTGGCGATGCCCCGCACCTCGATTCCTGGCACGTCGAGCGGCACGATCAGGACCGAGATCCCCCGATGGCGGGGCGCGTCGGGATCGGTACGGCAGGCCAGCCATTCGTGCGTGCAGTACTCGGCGCCGGTGTTCCAGATCTTCGTGCCGTTGATCACCCACGCATCGCCGTCCAACACGGCCGTGGTCCGCAGTGACGCCAGGTCGCTGCCGGCGTCGGGCTCCGAGTAGCCGATGGCGAACTCGACGTCGCCCCGCCTGATGGCCGGCAGCCACCGGGCCTGCTGCTCGGGCGTGCCCGAGCGGATGATCGTGGGCGCCACGGAGGCCGCCGTCATGTCGATGGCCGGCGCGCCGGCGTACGCCAGCTCGTCCATCAGCAGCACGTTGTCGACCAGGGACCGGCCGAGGCTGCCGTGGTCCTCGGGCCACATGAGGCACAGCCAGCCCTTCGCCAGCAGCCGGCGGCGGAAGGCCCTGATGACGTCGCCGCTCCACTCCCCACCCCCGTGGCGCACCGCCTCACGCTCGACCGGGCCGAACGCCGCGTCGAGGAACGCGCGCACCTCCTCGACCCACGCCCGCTGCCGCTCCGTGAGGCCGAAGTGCATCCCTGGACTCAGGCGGTTTCGCAGTCGCTGCCGGGCGTGAAGCGGAACAGCAGGTGGTTGTAGCGGGCGACCGGCGTGCCGTCGGCCAGGCGGTAGGCGGCGGCCGTGGTGAGGAAGTGCCCCTCACCCAGGCGGGTGCGCTTCAGCTCCGAGACGTCGACCAGTTCCTCCTCGACGTTGAGCCGGTCGCCGACCCGGATAGGCCGGAAGAACTCCGCATCGCAGCCGACGCTCACGACCGTCGTGCCGGGCAACGGCACCTGGCCGGCGAGGAGCGGCCGGGGCCGGGGGTTGCCGGGCCGCCAGTCCGGCGCCATCGCCCAGGTCATCAGCAGGGCCGGTGGCGAGACGACGGCGCCCCACTGGTCACGCGCGAACTCCTCGTCCCAGTAGCTGGCGTTGCCGTCGTGGACCATGGCGCAGAAGTACTTGATCAGCGGCCACGCCACGTCATGGGTGGCGAACTCGACCTCGGTGCGCGTGCCGATCATCGCCCGGGCTTCCTCGTAGGTCCCGATGGGAAGGTCGAACCCCGATTCCTGCTCGACCGCCCGCCCGGCGCCGGGCGCGTCGGCGGTCATGCAGGCTCCCGGGGCTCCCGGACCGGCAGCTCGAGGGTGACGGTCGCAGGGCAGCACAGCTCGCCGTCCTGGTTCTTCACCGTCAGCTCGAGATCGACCAGGTGGCGCACGCGGGCGCCGGCGTCATCCGTGTACCTGCGCACCACGCGCCCCTCGCCGACCATCGTGTCGCCGGCGTAAATCGATCGCTGCATGGAGATCTTCCGCCGGGCGATGAAGCTCCGGGGACCACCCCACTCCGTCGCCAACCGGTCGACGAAGCCGAGGAAGTGCATGGTGTTGACGTAGATGGTCGGCTGGCCCTGCGACCGGGCGTACTCCGGGTCGTGATGGCCGGGGAAGTAGTCCCAGGTGGTGGCCGGGTTCATGATGACGCGGCGATAGGTGATCTCGTCGTCCACCCGCGGCAGAGCTGCGCCCTCCTCCACGTCGTCCCAGTAGCGCTGGGCGTACGAGACTCCCGGGATCATGCGTCGTCCTCCGATCACGAGAACCGGTACAGCACGTTGGTGGTCCGGGCGACGAGCTCACCGTCCTGGCGCCGATACGTCGACAACGTGGTGACGAAGTGCCCGGTGCCCAGGCTCGTGCGCTTGGCCTCCGACACGTCGACCAGCTCCTCCACCACGTTCAGGTGGTCGCCGACCCGGATCGGGGCAAAGTGCTCGGCGTCGTTGGAGACGTTGATGAACGTGTCACCGGGCAGCGGGACCCGGGCGGTGAGCAGCGGGACCGGCCGTCCACCACCCGGCTTCCACTCGAGCGGGATGAGCCAGGTCATCAGCATGCCCGGCGGCGCCACGACGCCGCCCCAGTGCCGCTCGGCGAAGTCGTCGTCCCAGTAGGCGGCGTTCCCGTCCTGCACCATGGCGGCGTAGTGGCGGATCATCGGCACGCTGACGGCGATCTCGCCGAAGCGCACGGGCGTCGTCGTGCCCACCATTGCCTTGGCGTCCTCGTAGGTCCCGACGGGGACGTCATAGCCCGTGGCGTCGGTGCCCATGACCCCTCCCACGGCCCTCTGAGGTCCTCTCCCGATCGCCGTGGAGCCCGTACAGACGCGCCGCGTTGGCACCGAGGATGCGGACGAGCACGTCGTCGCCCAGCGCGGCGGCGTTGGCCCGCGCTGTCTCGACCGTGCCGGGGTAGTCGCAGTCCCAGTGGGGATAGTCCGACGAGAACACCAGGCTGTCGGCGCCGAGGTGCGCGACATACGGCTCGAGCAGCCGATCCTCGCACTCGAAGGCAAAGAAGCACTGGCCCCGTTCGATGTAGTCGCGGGGGTCGCTGGTCATCCCGGGGACCATGTCGCCCCGCTTCTCACGATGCTCGTGCATCCGGTGCACGAAGTAGGGGACCCACCCGACGCCCGACTCCAGGAAGGCCACGCGCAGAGCGGGGAAGCGGTCGAGGACCCCGCCCATCGCCAGCGCGGTGAAGGCCACCATCTGGTCGACCGGGAACGACAGCGTGTGCACCTGCGCGTAGTTGTCGAACCGTTCGGCGCCGGGCAGCGGCAGGTTCATCCCCGGCGCGCTGTGAACGCCGACGGCGACACCGAGGCCGGCGGCGGCCTCGAAGAAGGGCCGCAGTGAGGGGTGGTCGAGGTTCCGGGTGCCCACCACCGGCGGGATCATCACGGCCACCATGCCGATCTCCGCGGCCCGCCCGACCTCGGCGACCGCGTTCTCCGGGTGCTGCAGCGGAACGATGGCCACCGCCCGGAGCCGGTCGGGATGGCGGACGCAGACCCCGACCAGCCAGTCGTTGTAGGCGCGGCAGAAGTCCAGTGCGAAGGCCGGGTCCTCGAACGTCGTGGCCCCGATGCTCAGGCCGCCGTACAGGACCTGGACGTCGATACCCTCCTTGTCGAGGTCGCGGATGCGGGCGTCGACGTGGAGGGCACCGTCGGCAGCCAGTGGATGCATCGCCGACTCGATGGGGACGCCGCGGCCGGGTCCTTCTTGGGTCGGGAACAGCTTGCCCTCGATCAGGCTGACCGTCCGGCCCCCGGACTGGCCCGCCCGCTGCCAGCCCGGATGTCGCTCGGCCAGCGTCCGCCACGGAGCCAGCTCGTCGTCGGGCGCATCGAGGCGGACCACCGGCTCGTTGATGTGGGCGTCGGCGTCGATGACCAGCATCCGTGCGTCCATGTGGCCCCCCGACCCGGGCTCCTCGGCTGTCTTCCTAATCATATGACTGATAGACCTCATCCGGCCAGACCCATGGAACCAGAGAGGCGAACGGGGCCGCCAGCAACGGCGTGACCGGGGCGTCGCGCCACGCCTCGTCCATCAGCGGCCCGATGGCCCTGGCCGTCTCGCTTGGATCACCGTCGAGGTAGCAGACCGTGACCCGGAAGTCACCCTCGGTGTAGCGGCCACGCCGATAGCGGGCCGCGGTGGCGAACACCCACGCCCCGGCGACCCCGGGCGAGTCGACCAGTCGGGCCAGGTGCTCGTCGTGCCGCCAGCGCAGTATGGATCGAGCCGGTCGCGATCCGCCGGCTGCTCGACGATCAGGAAGATGCCGCGGTTGGGCCTGAAGGGGACGACCTCCGCGGAGACGAACACACGTGGCGATGCCCGCGCCTCCAGGAGCCGCAGCGCCCCCAGGAAGCGCCGGGGGAGGTCCCGCGGGAAGCGGCCGAGGTGGGCCAGGCGGCTCCCGAGGTCGAAGAAGTCGTCGAGCGTCTGCTCGACCGGCTCGCCCATCAGGTACAGCACGACGTGGTGGACGTCCTCGAACACGCCGGACGCCGTCGACCGCGCCGCGCGGCAGCCATCGTTCGACACCCAGCGCTGGCCGTGGATCATTCCCGGGAGCTGGTACTGCTCGGGCATGTGGTCGAGCTGGTGCCAGGCCAGGTACGCCCGGTCGTCGGCGTCGTCGTCGGATCCGCCCCTGTCGGACACCGAGAAGAATCCGACCTTGACGCGGTTCACACCGCCTCCCGGCGTGTTGCGGCGCATCCCGCCAGGGCCTCGAGCTGCTCGAGGTAGTGGGTGAGCGAGTGGTGGACCACCCTGGCGGCCACGATGGTCGTCCCCGCCGCAGCCAGCGCCCCGAGCGCGTCCGTGCAGGCCGAGGCGGCGTCGCTCGGGTCGAGCGCCCGCTCGGGGCTGATCACGACCTCGAACCCGTCGGGCCGCTCGACACCGGCCAGCCAGTCCGCCACCTGCGTCAGGGAGACTCCGAACGGGGCCCAACCGTCGGCCAGCGCCGCGGCCCGCCGGAGCGAACGCCGGGTGCGCCCCCCCACCCACAGGGGGACCCGAGGCTGGACGGCGCAGGGCCTGACCACGAAGCCGTCGTAGTCGTAGTGGGTGCCGTGGTAAGCCGGCTGCTCCTGCGACAACGAGGCCCGCAGGCGACCAGGGCGTCGTCGGCCCGTGCCCCCGCGATCGGCGAACGGCGCGTCGAGCAGCTCGAACTCCTCGCGGAGGGATCCGACGCCGACGCCCAGGATGAGTCGGCCGCCCGACACCACGTCGAGGGTCCCGTATCGCTTGGCGATCTCCAGGGGATGGTGGTAACCGAGCACGAGGACGTAGGTGGCCAACCGCACCCGCTCGGTCACGGCCGCCAGGTAGCCGAACGTCGGCAGCGGGTCCCAGTACGTCGCCCCCCGCACCTCGGCCACCTCGGTGGGGATGCCCACGTGCTCGCTGCAAGTGAGGTGGTGGTAGCCAAGGCGGTCGGCGGCACGGGCGATCTCCACCAGCTCGGTCATGCCCGCGTCCTCCTCCCAGCGGGCATGGGCGCCGGGCACGCGGGTCAGCACCGGCGTCACGACCGACAGGCGCATCAGGAGGCGGGGCTGAGGTCGGCGACCATCTCGCGGGTCGAGAAGTACCAGCGACCGCGCTCGTAGACCAGGACGTCGCGGTAGCGGCCCACCGCCTCCACCTCCGGCCCACCGCCGTTCGAGCCGGGGCGGAGCCTCAGGAAGCGGCACTCCTGCCGCGCGTGGACACCGTCGACCTCGACCTGCGCGTCGGTGGTGACCAGGATGCGATCGGGCGGGGCAGCCCGGAAGAACCTGATCAGCTCCCGGTGCCCGGCGAACGACTCACCGGTTCCCTGCAACACACCTTCCTGCACGAAGGTGCCGATCCAGGTCTCCAGATCGCCGGTCTCCAGTGCCCGGTTGTAGCGCGCGGTGAGATCACCGATCGCCAGGCGGTTCGCCACTGTCATGAGGGTGGTCTGTTCCTGATAGCTCATGCCCACGCTGTGCCCTCCACTAGATCCGCACCTCCCGCCCTTCCCAGTACCGGTCCCGCAACAGCCGCTTGTAGAGCTTGCCGGTGGGCAGCCGGGGCAGCTCGGCGGCGAAGTCGATCGACTTGGGGCACTTCACGGCCGCCAGGTGCTGGCGGCAATAGGCGATGAGCCGGCGCTCCAGCTCCGTGCCGGGCCCGACTCCCGGCGCCGGCTGCACCACGGCCTTGACCTGCTCGCCCAAGTCGTCGTCCGGCACTCCGAACACGGCCACGTCCACGACCGACGGGTGTCGCCCAGCGGTTCGTCGTCCAGCGGTGCGTCCGGGTGGCGGGCGATGGCCTCGTCGTACGGCTCGTGCCGCGGGGCCGCCCCCGATGCCCCGTCGACGATCAGGCGGACCTCGACCGCCGGCGTGTCGGGCACGATCCGCTCGGCCACTTCGCGCCGCGCCGCAGACGTGACGAGGGCGCGTGCCTGGCAGTCGTTCACGACGTACGCCGCCTCGTCAGCCGTCAGGTACGAGCTCACCGGTGTCAGGTACAGGCCCGACCGCAGCGCCGCCCAGGTGACGTCGAAGTAGCGGGCGTGGTTCTCCATGAAGATCGCGGCGTGGTCGCCGGGCCGCAGCCCGGCGTCCCAGAACAATCGCGCCAGCCGGCACGACCGCTCGTCGAGCTCGCGGTAGGTCACCACCTCGCCGCTGGCGGCCATGATCAGCGCGGGCTTGTCGGGGTTCGTGGCGGCATGAACCCGCGGGTACACGGTCTGTCCCCTCGCACTTCCTATCTGCTGTATCTTTTGACTGTTAGCCACCCTAGCGCGCCGTGACCCGGAGAAGGAGACTGGCCGGATGCTGTTCCTCCACGAGGTGCATCGGGTGGCGGGCGCCAAAGAGGGGGAGTTCGAGGTTGCCTACCGGGCGGGGTGGATGGAGGCGCTGGCGGCCGACGGCGACGCCCGGCTGTTGTGGTACCTGCACCATGCCCACGGCACCGGCCCGTCCTACCAGGTGGTGACGGTCACCGCCCTGGCGGACGGCGCCGCCTGGGAGCGCCTGGCGACACGGGTCCAGCACGGCGACCTGCGTGACTGGGCCCGGGAGGTCGACTCCTGCCGGCACGACGTCCAGGCGCGCCTGCTGACGGCCCTCGACTTCTCGCCCCTCGACGTCGACCTCGCCGCGGTGCCCATCGACGGTCGCCGCCACGATCCTGCTCTGTACATGGAGGACACCATGTGGCCCAGGCGGGGAAAGGCCGAGGAGTACATCGCCGCCGCCGGCGCCGTCTACACGAAGATGCTGGGGTCGGATCGCGCCCACCGCCTCATCAGCATCGAGGCCGCCTATCAGACCATGCCGGGCGCGGGCCGCTATCCCGAGGTCACGCTGATGCAGAAGGTCCACGACATGCCTGGGCTCGTCCGCCTGCTGACCACCGACATGCCGGAGGAGATGGCGCGACCCGGCAACTGGATGCACGACGCCCTCGAGTTCCGCGACCAGTGGCGGAGCAAGCTGCTGCGCACGGCGTCGTGGTCGCCCCTCGACTGAGGCGAGAAGGGGACCCACCATGCTGTTCATGCACGAGGTGCACTCGGTCGCGGGCGAGCACGAGCACGCGTTCGAGGCCGCCTACCGCGACGGCTGGATGAAGCTGCTGGCACGGGACGACGACGCCCGGCTGCTGTGGTACCTCAACCACGCCCACGGCAGCGGCGTGTCGTACCGGGTGGTGACGATCACCGCGATCCGCGACGGCGCCGCCTACGAGCGCCTGGCCGACCGCATGCGGCGCGGCGACCTGCTCGACTGGTCGCGCGCCGTGGGTGCCCTGCGCCACGAGGTCCAGGGCAAGATGCTGCTGCCCGTGTACTGGTCGCCGATCCAGGAGATCGACCTGGCGACGGTGCCGACGGACGGTTCGGAGCACGAGCTGTCGCTGTACATGGAGGACACCGGCTGGCCGTCGGCGCCGCTCGACGACTACATCCGGTTCTGGGACCACGAGTACTTCCGCAACATGCGGGCGATGCCGCCCGAGCACAGCATCCTGGAGATCGAGGCCTGCTTCCAGGTGGCCCACGGAACGCACTACCGGCCGGAGGCGATGCTCATGCAGAAGATCCTCAACTACGGCCTCCTGCTGAACCTCATCGCCGAGCCCGAGGTCTACGACCCCGACGTGTGGCCGGGCCGGTACATGCACGGCGGCCTGCGCTACCGCGACCAGTGGGAGAGCAAGCTGCTGCGTACCAGCAAGTGGTCGCCGCGGTACTGACCGCGCTCCACGCCTCAGCAGCAGCGCTCGACGAACTGTTCGAGCTGGTCCAAGTTGTGGCACTCGAACGTCTCGTGCGTGAAGGCGGCGTACTCGGTCATCACCGAGTCACCCATGTCCCACGACGAGACCGGCTCGGGGTTGAGCCAGTAGACCCGGCGGGCGCGGCGACGCAGCTCGCCCAGCACCCATGACTGGGAGGCGTGGTAGTTGTTGCGGGCGTCCCCGAGCACGATCAGCGTCGTGCGCGGCGTGACCTCCGCCCCCCAGCGGCGCCAGAAGTCGGTGAACGCGTGGCCGTAGTCGGAGTGGCCGTCGAACCGGGTGATGCCGGCGCTGGTGCCGAGCGCCCGCATCGCCTCGGCCATGCCCGCCCGGTCGCGCAGCTGCTCGGTGACCTCCTCGATGGCGTCGACGAAGACGAACGAGCGGACCTTGCCGAACTGGCTGCTCAACGCGTAGACGAGCTGGAGGGTGAAGCGGCTGAAGTCCGCCACCGACCGGCTGACGTCGGCCAGCACCATGATCTCGGGCAACGAGCGCCGGCGGCCCCGGATCACCGGCTCGAGCGGCACGCCCCCGTAGGCCAGCGAGCGCCGGATCGTGTGGCGGAAGTCCAGGCGGCCGGGGGTGGCGCGCCTCGTCTTCGCCAGCCGGGCGGCCAGGCGCCGGGCGAGCGGCTGGATCGCGGCCCGGATCTGGTCCAGCTCCCCGGCCGACGCCCGGCGGATCTCCAGCTGGGTTGCCAGCAGCCCGGCAGGCGCGTGGTCGCGATCCGTGAACGACATGCGGCGCCGGATCTCGGACTCGATCTCGTCGCGCAGCTGCTCCGCCCGCAACGCCACGGTGCGGCGGGCGAGCCGGGCCTCGAGCGGCGTCAGGACGCCGGCATCGTCGCCGCCGGCCTTGGCGGCGGTCACCACGGCCAGCGCCCGTTCGGGGAGGGTCGCGAAGTCGATCCGGCGGAGGGTGCGAAACAGGTGGTAGTGCACCCCGCCTGGCGGGGTCCCGAGGGCCCCGTGCCGGCGGACCGCCTCCCGGGCGACGGCCCGCATGACCGCACCGTCCCCCTGCGCCACCACCCGCTCGACGCGGCGCTCGAACGAGTCGTCGGCGTCCGGGTCTTGCGACTCGACCGCGAAGTAGGCGTCGAACACGGTCTCGAAGGTGACCCACTCGGCCCGGCTCTTGGCCAGCGTCGAGCCCAGGGCCCGACGGACGATCACCCGCTCGCTGAGGGACACGGCATCCACGGCCCTCATGGCGTCGACGTGCTCGGTGATCCCGACCGCCACGCCGGCGGCGCGCAACTCCTCGACGAAGCCGCTCAGGATGTCGATCACCGGGACTGAAGGTAGGGGATCCCGTCCGTTGCCGTCGTTCGTGGTGCGATTCTGGTTGCCGGGCAACCACTTCGGCGCCAGGAACCATGCGAGGGCTGGACCGGCAAGGGCGTGGCCGGAGGCGGGAACGATCGGACGCCGCCTCCCTAGGCTCACCGCCCATGGAGCACATCCCCTCGGCTGACCGCTACCAGACCATGCCTTACCGCCGATGCGGGCGCAGCGGGCTGATGCTGCCGACGATCTCGCTCGGGTTGTGGCACAACTTCGGGCACGACCGTCCGTTCGCCACGCAGCAGGCAATCTGCCGCCGGGCCCTCGACCTGGGCGTCACGCACTTCGACCTGGCCAACAACTACGGGCCGCCGTACGGCGCGGCCGAGGAGAACTTCGGCAGGTTGCTGGCCACCGACTTCGCCGGTCACCGCGACGAGCTCGTGGTCTCCACCAAGGCGGGCTACGACATGTGGCCCGGCCCGTACGGCGAAGGCGGCTCCCGCAAGTACCTCCTCGCGTCGCTCGACCAGTCGCTCGGGCGGATGGGCCTCGACTACGTCGACATCTTCTACTCGCACCGCTTCGATCCCGACACACCGCTGGAAGAGACGATGTCGGCCCTGGCGACCCCGGTGACCCAGGGCAAGGCGCTGTACGCGGGGATCTCGTCGTACTCGTCGGCGCGCACCGTCGAGGCGGCGCGGCTGCTCACCGACCACGGGGTGCCGCTGCTGATCCACCAGCCGTCGTACTCGATGTTCAACCGGTGGTTGGAAGACGACGGCCTGCTGGACACGCTGGAGACCGTGGGCGCCGGGTGCATTGCCTTCTCACCGTTGGCTCAGGGCCTGCTGACCGACCGCTACCTAGACGGCATCCCCGCCGACTCGCGGGTGGCCACCGGCGGCGCGATGAGCCGCGACATGATCTCCGAGGACAACCTCGCCCGGGTGCGGGCGCTGGCGGGCTTGGCCGAGGCGCGCGGGCAGAGCCTCGCCCAGCTGGCGCTGGCCTGGGCACTGCGTGACCCGCGGATGACGTCGCTGGTCATCGGCGCGAGCAGCGTCGCCCAGCTGGAGGCCGACCTGGCGGCGCTGGACAACCTCGCGTTCACCGACGCGGAGCTGGATGCCATCGACCGGTACGCCACCGACGCCGACATCAACCTCTGGGCTGCGTCCAGCAGCGAGTGACCCTGCCCGCTCAGGGGCGCCGCATGCCGACTCGCTCCAGCACGATCTCGTCGTGAATGGGTATGCCGAAGCTACCCACGTCGGATATGGAGGGCTTCAGGGTTGCGCGGGCCTCGTCCACGGCACCCGGCCGGATCTGGGTGATCCGGAACCCCCGACGCTGGTAGAAGCGGAGGGCGTCGAGGTTGTCGTTGGTCGTCACGAGCCAGAGACGTTGTGCCTCGGTTCGGGCCTGCAACGCATCCAGCAGCGTGGTCCCGACGCCCCGGTGCTCCTCCGTGACCTCGATGTACACCACCTCGACGTCGCCGCCGTCGACCTCGAAGGTGACGATGCCGATCGGTTCGCCCTCCCGTTCGGCGACGAGCCCCGGGCAGGCGAGCGGGTCGACGACCGAGCCGAGCCGGGCCTGGAGACGACCGCCGAAGCCACCGATGAGGCGCTCGGCCCACGGCAGGTCCGCGTCGGTGAATGCCCGAATGGTTACCTGTCCCATGACCTCAGCGTTGCCATGACGCGATAGGAGGAGCAAAGCATGCATGTACAGGGCATTGCATGGGTCGGCACCCGCACGGACCGCTGGTCCGAGACGGTCGGGATGTTCGAAGAGCACCTTGGGCTGCGGCGCAGCCATGAGCTCCCGGGCATCGCGGTGTTCGGGCTCGACAACGGCGACACGGTGGAGGTCTTCACGACCGACGAGCCCGACCATCAGCACTTCACCACGGGCCCCGTCGTCGGCTTCGCGGTCGACGACATCGAGTCCGCTCTGGCCGAGCTGCAGGCCGCCGGGATCGATGTCCTCAGGTCGATCCAGCGCGGGGGCGGGCTCGCGTGGCTGCACTTCCGAGGGGCCGATGGCAACGTCTGGGAGCTCACGGCCAAGGACACCTGAGTCGCCCGGCGGTCCGCCGACTCCGGCTCACGCGCCTCCGAGGTAGGAGCCGTCGAGGAGCGACGCCAGGGTCTCCATGGGTGCGCTCGTCCAGGCCTCGTCGACCTCTTGGCCTTCGTCCCGTGCGGCTCGCACCGCCCGGTCCCAGGTGAGGACCCGGGCGATCTTGGCGACCCGACAGGCGAGCTCGAGCGTCGCGCCCAGATCTTCGCCGGGCGCGACGGGGCTGAAAACGCCGAGGTACGCGTCGCGGGCGTCGGCGAACCGGGGATCGTCGACGCCTACCTCGAGGAGGCGTTGCACGAAGCCCAGGGGGACGAGCATGGCGGCGAAGGGGTGGGCCACCACGCTGTCGCCCCAGTCGTAGAACCTCACACTTCCGGCGCCGCCCAGGATGTTCCACGGATGGAGGTCGTTGTGGTCGAGGCTCGGCGGCAGGGAGGACGCCGCCAGCCACTCGCACCACGACGCGACCGTCTCGCCCATGGCCGCCACCTGCCGCTGGATCGATCGATCGGCCTCCCTGCCGTCGAGGTCGGCACCGGTGGCGGCGAGGGCCTGCTCGAATCGCTCCCCCATGACGGCAGGTCGCATGTCGGCCACCCCGAGCGACAGGAGGCCGTCGACGTGCGGGGCGAGGTCCAGCTGCATCCGGCCGTAGTCCACCAGCGCCGCCACCAGCGGCTCCAGCAGATCGGTGCCGGTCAACCGCTCTCCGAGGGCCGGGCCACCGTCGGGCAGCACCATCCAGCCACGCGCCGCGTCCGTGGCGATCGGCGTCAGCACCCGGTCGGGGACGGCCGTGGCCAGCAGCTCGTAAAGGCCCGCTTCGAACGCCGTGCCCGGGCCGGCGGCCTTCATCCACACCACCCCGGCGGACGTCGGAACCTTCAGGACGGTCGCCCAGGGCCGTAGGTGTGGTTGCTCGACGTCGCCACGACGCTCGATGCCGGCGTTCGCGAGCCGCTCGTCGAGCCACGACAGTGCCTGGCTCCGCCATTCCGGGCTCGACCACACCGCCGTGCCGTGGCCGGCGGGGGCCGGCATCGGCCTAGGGGCGGCGGCCGGTGAACGCGATGAGCCTGGTCTGTTCGTCGGCATCGTCCGGGATCTCCACCGGCGGGCCATAGTGGCCCGACTGGCGCATCTGCTCCTCGTAGGGGTCCGAGCCCTCCAGGTACCGGTGCACCTCCTCGGGATCGAGCGTCTCGTCGAGCCCGGTGGCCCGCGCCAGGTCCCAGGTGTGGACGAGGACGTCCCCCGTGCAGATGGTGTCGATCGTCTCCTCGAACGTCGCCGGCCCCAGGGGGGTGTCGCGGCGGCGGCGGGCGATCTCGGGATCGTCGAGCCCCGCCTGGATCGCACCGTCGACGGCGTGCCATGCCCCGACCGGGTCGTCGTCGACCGGCGGGATCGGGGAAGCCTCGATCGCCCACCGGTCGAAGAAGAAGGCCGGGAGCCACGGGACCAGGTGCCCGACGACGTCCCGGGCCACCCAGCCCTCGCAGGGCGCGGGGTTGTCCCAGGCATCGTGGGGGACCGCCTCGACCCGCCGGGTGAACTGACCAGCCACCCTCCGGTAGCGCTCGGAGATATTGCCCACGACCACCTCGCATCCCTCGCCGGCTTCTGCCTCGATAGGACGACGCCGTGCGTCGGAACTCATCGGCGGCGCACCGGGCGAAGGTTCACAGCAGTTGGAAGCCACCGTCGACGGTGAGGACCTCGCCGGTCGTGTAGGTGGAGCGGACCAGGAACATGGCGGCGTCGGCCACCTCGTCGGCGCTGGCGACCCGACGCAGGGGGACGCGGGCCGCCAGGCCCGCCAGGTCCCCCACCTGCGATCGGAACGCGGGTGTGTCGGTGAAGCCGGGCGACAGGGCATTGACCCGGATGCCGTGGCTCGCCCACTCCAGGGCCAGCGTCCGGGTGAGGTTGACGACGCCCGCCCGCGCCGCCCCGGAGTGGGCCATGCCGGGGAACGGCCTCCGCCAGACGCTGGCGACGACGTTCACGATCGCCCCACCCCGCCCGGACAAGAGCGGGAACAGCTGGCGACACACGAAGAACGTGCCGGTGAGGTTCGTGTCGACGACCGCTCGCCAGGCGTTGGGGGTCAGCTGCGCGGCGGGCGCGTGAAACTGCCCGCCGGCGGCGTTCACCACCACGTCGACCCGATCCGACCAACCGGTGATCGCGTCGCGCAGTTCGCCTAGTCGATCCCAGTCGCGTATGTCGGCGGGGAACGAGCGGGCGACGCCGCCACCCGCACCGATCGCGTCCGCCACCTCCCGCAGCGGTTCCGGCCGCCGGCCTACCAGGACGACCATGTGGCCGGCCTCCGCCAACCGCGCCGCACAGGCGGCGCCGATGCCCGACCCGCCGCCGGTGACGACGGCGGTCGGCGGGACGTCGGCGCCCACTAGGCGTCCTCGACCGGCGCCGCGATCAGCTCCGTGTGCTGCTCGCGCAGGAAGCGCGCCCAGTCGTCGTCGCCCACTGCCAGACGCCGCGCCGCGAGTGACCGGAGGTCTTCGAGTCGCACCTTCTGGCTGCCGGTGTACGTCAGCTCCTCGTCGTCGAAGAACAGCACCTGCCTGGGCACCTTGTAAGAGGCCAGCACGCCGCGTAGGTGACCGGTGATGTCCTCGGCGGACACCGGCTCGAGGCTGCGGACGGCGCACAACACGACCGCCTCCCCGAGCCGCGGATGCGGCACCCCGACCACGCTTCCCAACTTCAGGCGCCCCCAGCTCGCCAACGCGCCCTCGACCTCGGCCGGCGACACGTTGGCGCCGGCAGTCTTGATCAGTCCCGACAGGCGCCCGTGCCAATGGAGGTACCCCGCCTCGTCGAGATGGCCGGAGTCCTTGGTCCGGAACCAGCCCTCGTCGTCGAAGCACTCCTCGGGGTCGACCTTGTAGTAGCCGCGCATCAGCGTCACGCCCTTCACCGCGATCTCACCGGTCTCCCCCACGCCCACCGGCTGCCCGCTGTCGGGATCGACGATGCGTATCGCCATGCCCGGCAACGTCACGCCGTGCGTGGTCTCCCGCAGCTCGAGCGGCGAGTCGGAGGGGATCGACGTGCAGATGGTGAACGTCTCGGTCAGGCCGTAGGCCGCCCGCGGGTCACCGGGGTCGCCCTCGATCCGGGCCAGCCGCCGCAGCGGGCTGTCGTGCGCGACCCGACGCAGCGACGACAGGTCCCGCTTGGTGGCGTCCTCGTGCTCCACGAGGGCGGCGGCGGTGTGGGCGAACGAATGGACCGTGGTGATCCGCTCGCGCTCGAGCAGTTCGAGCGCCGCGCCGACGTCGAAGGCCTCCTGGCACACGAAGCAGCCGCCGGACGCCAGGGTCCCGCCCAGGACGAACGCCAGCCCGGCGGTCCAGAAGAACGGGAACGGGCTCCAGACCCGATCGGAGGGATCGAGCCCCAGCTGCTCCGCCCAGCGCCAGCTCTGCACCACCGGGCCCCGATGCCGGTGCAGCACCGCCTTCGGGTGGGCGGTGGTGCCGGACGTGTAGATGATGAGCGCGTCGTCGCTCGGAACCACGCTGGCGGCGGCGGCGTCGAGCACCTCGTCGTCCACCGCCGCGCCCGCAGCGACCACGGCCTCCCAGGTGTCGATGCTTCGGGGACCCGCGACGGGGCCGACACACACGACCCTCCGCAGGTGGGGGAAGCTGGCGACCGCGATCATCCCGGGCTCGGCGTCGCCGACCCCGGGATGATCGGCGACCAGCTCGTCGACGAACCGCCGGTTGAGCAGCGTCGCCTGGGTGACGAGGACCGACGCGTCGCAGTGCCCGAGGATGTAGTCGCGCTCGTCGGCGGCGGCGAGCGTGCTGACGGGCACGGCGACCGCACCCACGAGCGCGGCCCCGTAGGCGGCCACCACGAACTCGGGGCGGTTGCCGAGCATCACCGCGACCTTCGCCCCCTTCGTCACGCCCAGCGCCAGCAGGCCCTTGCCGAACGCCCGCACCTCGTGGTGCAGCTGCTCGTAGGAGAGCCTGCGGTCGCCGAAGACCAGCGCCTCGTGCCCGCGATAGCGCTCGCTCACCTGGGCCAGGAAGCGGCCGTGCGTGAGGTCCTCGGCGGCCACCGGCAGGCCGAGATAGCTGCCGCCCATCACTTCCTCCCCAGGCCGGGCTCCCTGGCGCCGACCAGCGCCACCCGGTTGCCGAACGTGTCGACACCCCGCTCCATCTCGTCATGGGCGTCGGGGATCTCCTCGAACCGGTAGAGCTTGCCGAGGCAGGGGTCGACGACCCCGCCCAGCACCAGGTCGTTGTAGGCGCGGGCCTGGTCGTCGTTGGTGCCGTGCGATCCCTGCAGGCGCTTCTGCCGCACCCAGTGATAGCGGAGGTCGACGACGGCGCTGTATCCGGTCGTGCCGGCACAGACCACGACCATGCCGCCGGCCTCGCAGACGAAGATGCTGGTTGGGATCGTCGCCTCCCCGGGATGCTCGAAGACGATGGTGGGGTTGCGTCGCTCGCCCAGCACCTCCCAGACCTTGGCACCGAAGGCCCGGGCGCCGGCGGTCCATTCCTTCTGGCCGTCGGCGTCCTCCCAATGCGGCGCCATGCCCCAGTGCGAGAACCCCTGCCGGTTGACGTAGCCGACGGCACCGAGCTTCTTGCAGTACTCGCCGCGCCCGTCGTCGGACACCAGCGCCACCGGTCGGGCGCCGGCGGCCACCGCCAGCTGGATGGCCTGGGTGCCGAGGCCCCCCGAGCCGCCCCACACCAGAACCGGGTCGCCGTCCTGGAGCGTGTTCGGCGGCCAGCCGTGGAGCATCCGGTAGGCCGTGGTGCCGACGAGCGTCGCCGCCGCGGCCTCCTCCCAGGAGAGCTGGGGCGCCTTGGGCAGGCACTGGTGGGCCTGGGCGACCGTGAACTGACCGAACGAGCCGAAGTTGGTCTCGTAGCCCCAGATCCGCGCCGAGGGCGCCAGCATCGGGTCCTTCCCGCCGGCGACCCAGGGGTCGTCGGCGTCCCACCAGCCGTGGTGGATGACCACCTCGTCGCCGACGGCCACGTCGCGCACCGCGTCGCCGACGGCGTAGACGATGCCCGATGCGTCCGAGCCGCCGATGTGGAAGTCCCAGGGCTCGCCCGCCTTCTGGCGGACGCGGATGACGTCGATAGGCAGGCCGCGGGCCGCCCACACGTTGTTGAAGTTGATGCCCGCGGCCATCACGGCCACCAGGACCTGGTCGGGGGCCAGGCGCGGGACGTCGACCTCCTCGACCTGGAACGCCGTGCGTGGGTCGCCGAAGCGGTCCTGGCGGATGACCTGGGCCCGCATCCGTTCCGGCACCTCGCCGACCGGCGGCAGCTCACCGATCGACGACAATTCGGTCTCTGGCATCGGTTGTCCTCCCGGTGGTGGCGGCGACGGGAAGACCGGCCACTCCCGCGCCGGCCAGCTTCGGTCCGTGGCTGTGCAGATGACACGCGGCCCAGCCCCCGCGACGGGGGAAGGGCTCGGGGTCCACGTCCTTGCAGATCTCCATCGCGTACGGGCAGCGGCTGTGGAAGCGGCGACCGCTCGGCGGATCGGCCGGGCTGGGGACGTCGCCCGACAGGACGATGCGCTTCCGATGTAGTCATAGGCCCGGCTGAGCATGACACCCCAGCTCGGCTCGGGTGGCTGGATGCCCAGCCCGAGGAAGCTGAGCCCCGCCTCGGCCAACAGACCGAAACCGAGCGTGATCGAGACTTGCACGATCAGCGGCGACGCGACGTTGTGCAGGACGCGCTTGCGCACGATGTAGCCGCTCGACGCCCCCACCGAGCGCGACGCGTCGATGTACGTCTCCTCCTTCACCGCCAGCACCTGTCCCCGGATCAGGCGCACGAAGCTGGGCACGAAGATGATCGCCAGCGCGATCACGATGTTGCGCAGGCTCGGGCCCAACAGGCCCGCGATGGCGAGCGCCAGGACGAGCGGCGGAATGCACTGCTGTTCCCCCCTTTGCGCCACGACCGCCGGCCTTCATGGCTCGGCGGGCGTGGCCTGCTGTCGATTCACCGCGGCGTCGCGGCGCGATTCACTCGTTTGGCAGCGAGATCTCCGCGGTGCCCTTCGCCATGACGGCGTCGTTCTGGTTCGTCATCGTGTATTCGACGAAGGCGAGGTGGTGACCGGTGCTCGGGTCGATGTCCTTGCCCGTGACCGTGCCGTTGAGGAACGTGGCGTCGCCGGTGAAGGCCGGGTTGCGGTACTGGGCGTTCGAGTGGACGATCTCGCCCCACTCACCCGACCAGTTGGTGAGGTAGTCGAGGATCCACGCGCCCATCGTGGCGCCGTAGCCATAGCCGCGCGGCATGCCGATGAGCCGCGCGTAGCGGGGCTGCACGTGGCCGCGGGAGGCGCCGTGGTAGAGGCCGTCGGCCTTGGTCGGGTCGATGGCGGCCTGGCGGGGGTCACGGCTCATCTCGGGCAGCCAACCGGCCGCGTCGGTCGTCGACACGCCCCAGTAGTCGGCGGCGCCCCAGATGTTCATGTTGAAGGCCCGCCACTCGGTGGTGAAGCTCATCAGCGTGTGGGGCCCGATGGGGCGGGTGGGCAGGCGGTCGCCCTCGCTCACGTCCTTCCACAGGACCTTGTCGTGGCCGCGGAACGTGGCGTAGTAGGAGAACTTCTGCTCCTCGATGTCCGCCAGGGCGTCGTCACTCCACTCGGGGTCGTCCTTCTCGTTGAACTGGGCGCGCTTGCGCGCCTCCTCGGCGAGGTAGCGGATGGACGTCGACCGCTGCTTGGCGATCATCTCGCCGCGCTGATTGATGTAGGTCGTGTCGCCCCGGGAGAACATGGTCGGACCGGCGAACTTGGTCTCCGTGACCCGGTAGTCGAACAGCATCCGCTCGCCCCTGATGCGGTCGCCGGGCTCGATGCGGGGGCCGAAGAACCACCATTCGTCCCCACCGAAGATCATGTGCGAACCCGGGATCGTGCCCTGGATGGCGGGCGCGGCACCGTGCCCGACGTCGGTGGCCACGGCGAACGACTGTGGCGCGACGATGCGCCCGAAACGCCCCTCGGCGGCGAAGCGGTCGTCGTAGTAGAGGGGGTTGGGGTTCTGCATGCCCTGTGCCCAGCGCCGGATGTCGTTGACGTGGACCGGATCCTTGAGGTACCCGCCGCCGAGCGGGACGCCCACCCAGCGGTCGACGTCCGAGGTGTCGAGCGTTACGTCCCCCATGCGACAGCCCCTCCTGGCGGTACCCGGTGCGGTTGCTCGGCTGTTCCGGCGATTGTCGCCTTAGATGTATAAGAATGGAAGTCTACAGCAGACAGCCGAAACAGCCCGTCCGACGCGTTCGTGGCCGGAGCGGAGCCGTCGTGGACAGGACCACCCGTCGAGGGTGAGGACATGGCCCCGACGATGTTGCTTCGTTGCCGTAGGAGGCACCGTCGGTGCCGTGCAACGGGAGGTGGCCATGGTCCTTGCCGACGTCGACCTGGGGGACCTGATCTGGACCACGATCGTGATCTTCTTCCTGATCATGTTCATCTGGGTCTTCATCATGATCCTGAGCGACTTGTTCCGGGACCACAAACTGTCGGGGTGGGCCAAGGCGGTGTGGGTGGTCGGCCTGATCATCTTCCCGCTGCTGGGGTCGCTCGTATACCTCATCGCCCGCGGTCAGGGCATGGCCGAGCGATCGGCGGCGCAGCAGCAGCAGGCTCGTGCCGAGTTCGACAGCTACGTCCGGTCGACCGCGGCGTCCACCGGAACCGGACCGGTCGACGACCTCACGCGGCTGGCAGACCTGCGCAACAACGGCACGATCACCGACGCCGAGTTCGAGTCCATGAAGGCGAGGATCGTCGGCGGGACTGGTGGTACCGGCACGACCACTGGAACCGCGACCCCGTAGACCGTCGGCATCCCCCACTGCCAATGCCCCGGCGCAGCCCGTGCCGGGGCATTGGCACGCGCGGGGAACCGATCAGCTCTCGAGCTGCAGGCCGGCGACGGTCTCGACGAACCGGGGGGCGGCCTCGGCGACGGCGTCGGCGTCCTCGTCGTCGGCGGCCGTTCTGAGCTCGGTCAGCTGGCTCCCGACGTCGTCGACGTCGGCCTGGTCGAGGCTGCCGGCGATCCGGTCCCAGATCCACTCGAGCGAGCTCACGTCGGCAGCCACGTGACCGGGGTCGGCCTCGTCGCTGGCGCTGTCGACGGCGAGCTGGTTGGCCCAGAGGTTGAATCGCTCGAGGTCGACCTCGGTCGGCGGGCGATACTGCAGCTCGAGGTCCAGCGCCGCCATCTCGACGTCGAGCGCGGCGTTGCGGGTGCCCTCCCGATTGCGGTCGTCTACCGCCGGCATCAACGCGTTGCCGCGGAGTGCGTCGAGAGCCTGGCCCATCTGCACGTCCAGCAGCGGAGGCACGGTGCCGGTCGCCCCATGGGCCTCCCACGCGGCGGTCATCGCGTCCAGCGCCTGCGTCGCCGCGCCCCAAGCCCCGCTGTCGGCGGCGGCGAAGACCTCCGCCGCTCCCTGCGAGATGGCCTCGAGCTCGGGCGGCACGCCGCCGGGCTGGGCGTCGGTGGGGACGGCGAGGGCGAGGGCCTCCAGGTTCGCCCCGACGCCCGAGGTGAACTCGCCGTAGCCGGGCGCGAACGTCTTGTCCTCGTAGTTCCCCTCGAGCAGGTGGTTCTCGGTGCCGACCATCGCACCGGTGACCGGGCCGCGCGGTCCGTCCACCGTGAGGTCGAGGGTCTTGACGGTCACTTCCTCGAACACCAGGTCGGGGATGTTCTCAGGCCGGTAGGCCTGCCCCACCTCGGGGTCGGCGGGCATGATCATGCCCGGCGGCCCGTCCTCGCCGGCGATCCAGGTGCCGTCGGTGTCGGCGACGACCCCGTCCTCGTAGTTGAAGACGTCCTCGCCGAAGTACCAGACGTTGCCGGCGTCGTCCTGCGCATACCAGTCGAGCGCGACCTCGTGGATGCGCCCGTCGAGGTACGAGACGAACTGCGAGACCAGCGTCTCGACCTCCTGGCCGCCCACGTCGACGACCTTGGGCTCGGGCAGCAGCACGGTCTCGATCCGGAGCGGGTTGCCCTCGTCGTTGCCCAGCAGGATGGCCGAGTGGAGGTCGCTGATGGGGAACAGCGGGTTGTCCACGGTCGTGGGAACCGAGAACGTCGGCTCCACGAGGTCGACCCGCTGGCTGTCGGGTGCCGTGGGCTGCGTCGGGGTGTCGGAAGCCGGCGTCGCGGAGGTCGAACTGTCCTCCGCTGCGCCCGAGCCGCCGGAGTCGCTGCACGCGGCCGCCGCGAGTGCCACCACCAGGGAGCCGCCGAGCAACCTCCTCGATGGGTGGCGTGGGCGCGAGGACGGGTGCGTAATCCGTCGGTGCCGGAGGTGATGGAGGAGCATGCCGCCGTCCTTTCGTCGTCGCTCGGCGTCGAGCGAGCTCTCCGGCCCCGCATGTTGCCGGGAGGCGGCTGAGCGGCAGCTGAACGCGGCGGGTGACGCGGGCGCGGTGGCGTCAGCGGGCGTTCAGGTGACGGTACTGATTCATCCTGTCGGGACGATGCGGCGAGGAGCCGACCCTGCGCCTCATGAGCCGACGAAACATCCCACGGTGGAAGGGCAAGCGGCCCGTAACGCCACCGCGAAAACACGCAAGGCTTCTCCAGTGAGCGATCCGCCGACTGACGCCGCCCCGCCCCGGGACTCCGAGCCGGACGTCGTGAGCGGGCGCGAGAAGCGGTTCGAGATCGTCGCCACCGTCCTGCTCGGGCTGACTGCGCTGGCCACGGCCTGGAGCGGCTACCAGGCGTCCCTGTGGGACGGCATCCAGTCGAGCAACTACACGCAGGCGTCGGCGCTGCGCACGCAGGCCTCGCAGAAGCTCACCGAGGCAAACCAGTTCCGCCTGGGTGACCTCAGCGTGTTCGAGAACTTCATCGATGCCACGCTCGACGGCGACACGGAACTGGCCAATTTCTACCGCCAGCGTTTCCGTGACGAGTTCGAGCCGGCGTACGACGCGTGGACCGCCCTCAACCCGCTGACGAACCCTGATGCCCCGCCGAGCCCGTTGGCAATGTCCGAGTACCGGCTCCCGGACGACCAGGAGGCAGCCGACCTCACCGCCCGTGCCGAGGCCAAGTTCAAGGAAGGCGAGGACGCCAACAGCGTCTCCGACACCTACACGGCCACGACCTTGTTCTTCGCCGCGGCGCTCTTCTTCGCCGCGATCTCCGAACGCTTCAGCTACCAGCGCGCCCGCGCCGCCCTGCTCGGGCTCGCCGTCGTCGGGCTGCTCGTGGGGACCAGCATCTTGCTCACCCAACCGGTGACGGCGGGCTGAGGGTCAAAGCACCGCAGCTCGGCGACGACCGCCGGCTTCCCCCGTACGGGGTGATGCGCGCATGCCTCTGCCAGCCAGACAATGCTGCGTGGCGAAGGACGGAGGACGACGATGACGATGCCTGCCGATCCGCGCGCGGCCCTGCGAAGCCCGGACTACACCAAGCTCCTGGTGCTCGCTGCCATCATCGGCGCGCCGATCGCGGCCGCCGCTTGGGGCTTCCTCTGGTTGGTCAACGAGGCGCAGGAGTGGCTGTACACGGACCTTCCCAGCGGGCTCGGCTTCGACGAGGTACCGACGTGGTGGCCCCTGCCCCTTCTGGCGCTCGCCGGCCTACTGGTCGCGCTGACCATCCGGTACCTCCCCGGCCACGGCGGCGAATCGCCGGCCGAGGGGTTCCATGCCGGTGGCCCACCACCGACGCCCATCGAGCTGCCGAGCATCTTCATTGCTGCGTTGACCGGTCTCGCTCTGGGCGCCGTGATCGGGCCAGAGGCACCACTCATCGCGCTGGGCGCCGGGCTTGGTGTCTGCGCGGTGCGTCTCGCCCGCCGGGATGTGCCCGCGACGACCCTGTCGGTCGTGGCCGCGGCAGGGAGCTTCGCGGCGTTCAGCACGCTCGTCGGCTCGCCCCTGATCGCCGCGTTCATCTTGATGGAGGCGATCGGCCTGGGGGGACCGATGCTCGGGTTGGTGTTGGTCCCAGGCCTGGTGGCGGCAGGCATTGGGACCCTGATCTTCGTCGGCCTGGACTCCTTGACCGGGCTCGGGAAGTTCTCACTCGCGATCCCCGACCTTCCGGCCGCAGGGTCGCCAACGCTCGCCGAGTTCGGTTGGGCGATCGCCATCGGGGTGGTCGCCGCCCCGATCGGACTCGGCATCCGGAGGATTGCCCGCTCGTTGCGACCCCATGTCGAGCGGCGGATCCTGGTGCTCACTCCGATCGTCGGGCTGGCCATCGCCGGATTGGCGATCCTGTTCGCCGAGGTCACCGACAAGAGCTCCTCGCTCGTCCTGTTCTCTGGGCAGGAGGCACTCGGACCGTTCCTCGACAATGCGGCGAGCTACTCGGCCGGCGCGGTCATCCTGTTGCTCGCGTGCAAGGCCCTCGCCTACGCCGCGGCGCTGAGCAGCTTCCGAGGAGGCCCCATCTTCCCGGCGTTGTTCGTGGGAGCCGTGGGGGGAGTCGCGCTCTCCCACCTGCCCGGGCTTGATCCGGTGGCCGGCGCGGCCATGGGCATGGGGGCGATGGTCGTCGTGATGCTGGGGTTGCCGTTGAGCGCGGTGTTGCTGGCCACGCTGTTGCTGGGGTCGGACGGCATCGACGTGACGCCGCTGGTGATCATCGCGGTCGCGATCGCGTACGTCGCGACAGAGAGACTGGCCCCAGCCCCTGCCGCGCCGACAGCGCCCGCGGCTCCTGCGCCCACCCAGGCAACGGCGCCAGCCCGTCAATCCCCGGTGGCGGGGTAGCCCGGGCGCGGGACCTACTCGCGCGCCATGAGCGCGATGGCTTCCTTCTCCAGGTCGACGAAGGGCTCGCCGGAGACGTCGACGATCGCCTGCTTGATCGTGCCCCCAGTGAACGCGTAGGGGCTCGTGCCCGGATAGTCGTCGGTGATCGGCTC
>JBKPHE010000207.1:0-10555 GCA_046744485.1 Actinomycetota bacterium
TCACCCGCACCCGCTGGCTGGCCGTCAAGCTCGGTCTCACCGGCCTGGCCGCCATGACTGCCGCGGGACTGGGCAGCCTTGTGGTGACCTGGTGGTCCAGCCCCATCGACAAGACCGCCACCGAGTTCCCGCGGATGGCACCCCTGCTCTTCGCCGCACGCGGCATCGTCCCCATCGGCTACGCCGCCTTCGCCTTCGCCCTCGGGGTGACCGTCGGGATGCTGGTCCGGCGCACCGTCCCCGCCATGGCCATCACCCTGGCCATCTTCGTGGCCGCCCAGATCGCCATGCCGCTGCTGGTCCGGCCCCACCTCCTCCCGCCCACCCGTTCGACCATCGAGCTCACCGAATCGAACATCGACGGGTTTCACTGGGACGACTCGGGCGAGGTCTTGCAGGTGTGGTCGAACGCGGGTCCCGCGGGTGCCTGGGTCCTGTCCAGCCACAGCGTGGACCCGTCCGGACACGCCGTCGACTCCATCTCCATGTCTTCGTCCTCAGGACCCTGCGCACCACCCACCGGCACGCTGGACGAAGCGCGCGTCACGGAGTGCCTCGCCGAGATCCAGCGGCTCGGCTACCGGCAAGAGGCGACCTACCACCCCTCCAGCCGCTTCTGGCCCTTCCAGTGGTACGAGACCGGGATCTACACCGCCCTCGCCCTCGGCCTCGCAGGGTTCTGCTTCTGGCGGATCCGCCGACGCCTGTCCTGACCCAACACCGAGCCACCCTGCCGATTGGGAACTACCGAACGGCCCCGGGTTCGGTAGAGAGCCTCCACGAGACCCGGGGCGGTTCACGGGACCGCTGGGCGGAGCGGGTGGGCTTCGAACCCACGGACCCCGGAGGGTCAGCAGTTTTCAAGACTGCCGCCTTCGTCCACTCGGCCACCGCTCCGACCAGGACGCAGGCTACCGCTCTGGGTTCACGCAGCCCGGCGGCGAACCGCGCTACCGGATGGCGCGGCGCAGGCCGTCGACCCACTCGCTGGCGGCCCGCCAGCGGGCCTCGGCTTCGCGGCGCCGGGCGGGTCCGTGTTCGCCGGCGGCGGGGTACGAGCCGAGGAACTTCACGTCCTCGACCTTGGAGCGCAGGTCGCGCAGGCAGTCCGCCACCAGCTCGTCGCCGACGTGGCCCTCGAGGTCGATGAGGAAGCAGTAGTTGCCCAAACCCTTCTTGGTGGGACGCGACTCGAGCTTCGTCAGGTTGATCGACCGGGCGGCGAACTCCTGCAGGATCGTGAGCAGCGAGCCGGGGCGATCGTGGCGCTGGAACACCACGATCGACGTCTTGTCGTGCCCCGAGGGTGCGGGGATGCCGTCCCGCGCCACGACCACGAACCGGGTCGCGTTGTCGGCGTGGTCCTCGATGTCGGTGGACAGCACGTCGAGCCCGTAGACCTTGGCCGCGACCGCCGGGGCGATGGCGGCGGTGTGACCGTCGTGCTCGGCGCCGGCCACCAGCTGGGCGGCCTCGGCCGTCGACGGCGTTGCGACGGTGACCGCGCCCGGCAGCTCGCGGTGCAGGTACGACCGGCACTGGGCGGTGGCCACGGGCATGGACAGCACCCGCCGGACGTCGCCCAGCGCCACCCCGCTCGGCGCCAGCAGGTTCATCTGCACGCCCATCACGACCTCGCGCTGGATGAGCAGCTCGGTTTCGAACGCCAGCGCGTCGACCGTGACGGTCACCGCGCCCTCGATCGAGTTCTCGATGCCGACGAAGCCGAGGTCCGCGCGACCGTCCTCGACGGCGTTGAGCACATCGGGGATCGACGGCAGCGCCACCAGCTGGTGTCCCACCAGGTCGGCCTGCGACACGAGGGCCTGCTCGGTGAACGTGCCCTCGGGCCCCAGGAAGGCGATGCGCACTGTCGGTTCCGGTCCTTGGGACGACATGCCGGGGATCGTACCGACCGGTGTCACTCGGCCCCGAAGCGGTTCCCGGTGCATAGCGGCCACGCGAGCGGGGAAGCGCGGTCACCAGGCGGAGCCCGGCCCGGAAGGAGCGTGACCGTGTTCGACGGTTTCGAGGAGTTCGACATCGCCACGACCGGCACGACGATCCACGGTCGCCGGGGCGGCGAGGGCCCACCGGTCCTGCTGCTGCACGGCATCCCGGAAACCCACCTGATGTGGCACAGGGTGGCGCCCGAGCTTGCGGAGCGCTTCACCGTGGTAGCCACCGACCTCCGGGGATACGGCGACAGCGGAACCCCTCCGAGCACGCCGGATCATGCGCCGTACAGCATGCGGGAGATCGCCCGCGACCAGGTCGAGGTGATGCAGTCACTGCGGTACGACCGGTTCGGCGTGGTCGGCCACGATCGTGGCGCCCGCTGCGCGTACCGCTTGGCCCTCGACCACCCGGACGCCGTCGGCCGCCTCGCGGTGCTCGACATCGTCCCCACGGCCGACACTTTCAGCCAGGCGGACATGGACTTCGTGCGGGGGTTCTGGGTCTGGCTGTTCCTCTCGGCCGAGGAGCCGGTGCCCGAGCAGCTGATCGCCGAGGCGCCGGCGGTTCTCGTCAACCACATGCTCGACTCGTGGTCGGACCGCGATGCCTTCCCGCCCGACGTCCGCGCCGAGTACATCGCCAAGTTCGGCGACCGCACCACCGTCCATGCGATCTGCGAGGAGTACCGGGCATCTTCCACGCTCGACCGCCGGTACGACGAAGCCGACCGTGGACAGCGCCGAATCACGTGCCCGACGCTGGTGCTCTGGAGCGATACCGGTCCCCTCGCCAGGTGGTACCAGCCGCTCGACGTCTGGAAGACCTGGGCCGACGACGTCGACGGCGGCCCGATCTCGGCGGGCCACTTCCTCCCCGAGGAAGCGCCGGGCGAGACGGCACGCCGGCTGCTCGACTTCCTCGCCTGACACGGCCGGGACGGAACGGGTACTGCGCCTGGTCACAGGCCCTGCCACGGCGGCTTGTGGGCCCACGTCTCGCGGTAGTAGTCGGCGAGGCGCAACCGGGACGACGCCGCCGCGTCGACCACCACGGTGGCATGGGGATGGAGCTGGAGCGCCGAGGCCGGGACCATGGCCGTGACGGGCCCCTCGACCGCCGCGGCCACCGCCCCCGCCTTGGCGGATCCGAACGCCAGCAGCACGAGGTGGCGGGCCTCGAGAATCGTGCCCACGCCCTGGGTGACGACGTGGCGCGGGACCTCGTCGAGTGAGGAGAAGAAGCGCGCGTTGTCCCGGCGGGTCTGGTCGGTGAGCGTCTTGATGCGGGTGCGCGAGGCGAGCGACGACCCGGGCTCGTTGAACCCGATGTGCCCATCGGTGCCGATCCCCAACAGCTGGATGTCGACGCCGCCGGCGTCGCGGATGGCCGCCTCGTACTGGTCGCAGGCCGCCTGCAGATCGTCGGCGTGGACTTCGGGCCCGCGGATGGCGCCGGGCGCGAGGTCGACGTGCGCCTCGAGCTCCCGGGCGATGAACGACCGGTACGACTGGGGATGGCCGGCGGACAGGCCCACGTACTCGTCGAGCAGGAAGGCCCGCGCCCCGGCCAGGCTCGGCCCGCCGGCGGCGTGGCGGCCGGCGAGGTCGCGGTAGACCGCGAGCGGCGAGGTCCCGGTCGCGAGGCCCAGCACGGCGCGCGGCTTGCGCGCCACGAGCGCGGCGATGGCGCCCCCCACCAGCTCACCGGCCTCGTCGGAGGCGGCGACGATCACGACCTCCACGGGTCCTCTCGGCCGCTCACGGTGCGCCCCGGCGAGGGCGCGCGGCGGTCGAAGGCGACCCGGCCTCCGATCACGGTTGCCACGACCTCACCGGCGGGCTCCAGCAGCACGAGGTCGCCGACCGCCCCGGGGCCGATCACGCCGCGGTCACCAAGGCCGAGCAGCGCCGCCGGCGACGCGGTCACCGCCGCCACCGCCGTGGGCAGGGACACACCGCCGAACGCGATCAGGTTGCGGACCGCCCGATCGAGGGACAGGTCGCTGCCGGCGAGTGTGCCGTCGGCCAGCCGCACGCCGTCGTCGGTGGCGAACGCCTCCAGCACGCCCAGCGGCAGCCGACCCGCGGGCATGCCGAGCGCCGCCACCGCGTCTGTCACCAGGCACAGCCGCTCCCCCAACGCGCGTGCCGCCAGGGCCACCGTGGCAGGGTGCAGGTGCAGGCCGTCGGCGATCGCGCCCACCCGGACGCGCTCGTCGGTCAGCGCCACGCCGGCGAGGCCGGGATCGCGGTGGTGCAGCGGTCCCATGGCGTTGAACAGGTGCGTCACCCCAGTGACGCCGGCGTCGATGGCGGCCGTGGCCTGCTCGGCGCTTGCGGACGAGTGGCCCGCCGACACGACCACCCCGGCTCCGACCAGGTCGCCGACCACGTCGAGCGCCCGCGGCAGCTCGGGGGCGAGCGTCACGAGGGCCACACCGGACTGGCGGCTCCATCCCTCGTCGGCGACCAGTGTCGGATCCGGGGCGTGCAGGTGCTCGGCCGGATGGGCGCCCCGTCGCTCGGGGGCCAGGAACGGCCCCTCGAAGTGGAGGCCCAGGGGCACGGCGAACGGCCGCTCGCCGGACGACCCGCGGGGCGATCCCCGGCGCAGTGCCGCCAGTGCCCGGGCCCTGATGGCCGCCGGGGCGGTCACGATGGTCGGCAGCCAGGCGGTGACGCCCCAGCGCGGCAACGCCGCCGCCACCTCCCAGAGCCGTTCCGGCTCGGCGGTGATGTCCACGCCTACTGCGCCGTTGCACTGGAGGTCTACGAAGCCCGGAACGACAAGCAACCCGGCGGCGTCCAGACGGGGCCCGGTGGACGACGACGGGTCACCGCGGGTCGCCGGGGCCTCTCCCCCGGCGACCTCCACGGTTTCGTTCGAGGCGAACAGTCGGAGGGCGGCACGCTCGGCCCCGGCACCGGCCGTACCAACCTCCGTCGGTTCGCCTGGTCCACCGCCTCCTGTCCCGCTAGTGCCAACGTCGGAACCGACGCTGACGATGCGGCCATTTGCGAGGAACACGTCGCAGGCTGACAATCCGTCCGCTGTCAGCACGTTTCCGCCCGAAACGACCAGCGAATCCGGCGATCGCATGCTCACAATGTCGCCTGGCGAGTCCCCATCGTCCGCCCCCGGGCCCCATCGCCGGCACTGTCAGCGGCAGTGCGGACACTGTCTGCGGCAAGGTGCGCACGGGCCAGCAGGGCTGCCCCCAATGCCCCCGCGGGTACGCCCTCTGGAACCAGGGCCACCCGGCCGGCCAGGTCGAGCGCGGCCAGGACGGGCGACCGCTCGGCCCGGGCGTGCAAGGCGTCGACCACGGTGTCGAGCAACGGCGCGCCGGCCTCGGCTACACCGCCGCCCAGCACGATGATCTGGGGGTCGACCGTCTGCGCGATGAGCGCCACGGCACCCGCCAGGTACGCCGCCACCTCGGCACGCACCTCGGCGGCCACGCCGTCCCCGGCCGCGGCCGCGGCCAGCAGCGCCGACGCCGCCGACGCCGCGCCGCCAGCCGACGGCCAGCGCCTGGCGATGGCGGTGCCCGAGGCAACGGCCTCGAGGCAGCCCCGCTGGCCGCATTCGCACAGCGGACCACTCGGGTCGACGGGTAGGTGGCCGATCTCGCCGGCGGCGCCGTGCGCGCCCTGGCGGATGCGGCCCCCCAGGACGAAGCCGGCGGCCACGCCCGTCCCCACGCTCAGGTAGGCGAGATCGCCCGGGCAGCCGAGCGCCGAGGCGGCCCCGACGGCGGCCACGTTCACGTCGTTGTCGACCACCACCGGCGCCCGCGTGAGGTCACCGACATGGTCGGCCAGCGCCAATGGCTCCTCGCCGAGGCCGAGGTTGACCGCGTGGCGTACCGTCCCGGCCTCCCGGTCGACCAGGCCGGGAATGCCCATGCCAACAGCCGCGAAACCGTCCAGCGGCACTCCCGCCGCGCCCGCGAGGTCGGCGAGCGTCTCTGCGACCGAGCTGCGCACCTCATCCGGCCCACCCCGCGTGGCGCGTCGCACCGTGGCGACGATGGACCCCTCGACCACGGCCGGGGCGCCGGCGACGACGGTCGCCGGCACCGAGACCGCCACCGCCAGCGTCTTGGTGCCGCCGATGTCGAGTCCGGCGAGAAGGAGATCGGACACGTGCGGCCTCGATTCACGCCGCGCCGGCGGTTCGTAGCGAGGCGCCCGTCTCGGCGTCGAACAGGTGGAGCCGTGTGGTATCGACGGCCAGCTTCACCACGTCGCCCGCGGACAGGCGACTGCGGGTGGTCAGACGCGCGACAGCCCGCCCCCGGCGGGCCACGACCTGGCGCCAGGCGTCCGAGGCTGCGTCGACCGGTGCGGCGGGGTCGGCGACAGTGACGTGCACGATCAGCTCGGCGCCCAGTGACTCGACCAGGTCGACAGTCGCCTCGATCACCCGGTCGGCCGGGACGCCCGGCTCCAGCGCCACATCCGCCAGTCCCTCCGGGCGGATGCCGACGACGACGGTTTGGCCGACCATCCGAGGCAAGGCCGGGTGGCAAGCCAGGGTCGTGCGGTCGAGCGCCAAGCGGTGCTGGCCCGAGCGGAGCGTGAGTCCGTCGTCGGCGTTCTCGTCCGCCTCTATGCGGCCCGGGAACAGGTTCATGGCCGGCGACCCGATGAAGGTGGCGACGAACAGGTTGTCGGGCTCGTCGTAGAGCCGCTGGGGCGTGGCGACCTGCTGCAGCCGACCCTTCTGGAGCACGGCGACCCGGGAGCCCATGGTCATGGCCTCGACCTGGTCGTGCGTGACGTACACGGTGGTGACCGCCAGCTCGCGCTGCAGCCGGGCGATCTCGGCCCGCATCTCGACCCGAAGCTTGGCGTCGAGGTTGGACAGCGGCTCGTCCATGAGGAACGCCCGTGGGTGACGGACGATCGCCCGCCCCATCGCCACCCGCTGGCGTTGCCCGCCGGAGAGTTGGGCGGGGCGCCGCTCGAGCTCGTCGGTCAGCTGCAGCAGCTCGGCGGTCTCCTTCACGCGGCGGTCGATCTCGTCCTTGGGGGTCTTGGCCAGCCTGAGCGGGTAGGCGATGTTCCTGCGGACGGTCATGTGCGGGTAGAGCGCGTAGCTCTGGAACACCATGGCGATGTCGCGGTCCTTGGGCGGGAGGTGGGTGACCTCGCGGCCGCCGATCGAGATCGACCCGGCGGTCACCTCTTCGAGGCCGGCGATCATGCGCAACAGCGTGGACTTGCCGCACCCCGACGGGCCGACGAGCACCAACAGCTCGCCGTCGGCGATGTCGAGGTCGACGGCGTCGACGGCCGGCACCGCAGCGCCGTCGTAGAACTTGGTGGCGCCGCGGATGGCGATGTCAGCCACGTGAGGTCCTCCTGAGGATTGCGGCGCCGGCGTCGACCAGGATGGCAGCTGCGGCCTCGCCGCTGGCGCGGGAGGCGCCGAAGGTGACGAGGCGGGCTGCCGACTCGGGTAGGCGCTCGGCGGGGGGCCAGCCCATGTCGACCACGATGGCGTCGGGGCGGGCGGCGAGCAGGGTGTGCAGCAGGGCCGCCTGAGCCGGGCGGCGCTGGGGATCGCGCACGACGATCACCAGGGGCCTGTTGCCGCTGGTGGCGAGCGTCCGGGCCACCGCGTCCTCGTCGGCCGATTCGGACAGGCGCTCGGCGGTGGCGGTGGCATCGACGGCGGTCAGCGCCCCGGCGAGGCCCCACGGAACGGTTCCGGCCGCGATGTTGGCGGGCCGGTCGAGCTCTACCACGTGGGCGCCGGACGGCGCCGCCGGCAGTTCGCCGTCGATGCGCAGCGCCCGTCGGGCGGCCTCGGCGCCGACCGCGCCAAGCAAGGAAACCTGCCGCAGAAATGGTTGCTCTGGCCACCGATCCCGCGGCAGAACAGGCGACGAGTCGGTCGTCAGACCGACGCCGTCACGGGGCGGCGGCTGGGGGTCGGGCTGGAGGGCGCTCACCCGAGCCGCGGCGTCGAGCAGCCGGGCCTCCGGAAGTTCGCCACCCGCCACCGCCTCGACGAGCGCGGACGTGCAGGCGTCGACCAATTCGGCGGTGTTGTCCGGTCCCAGGCAGCACAGGTCGGCGCCGGAGGCCACGGCCCGCACCACGTTCGCCGGGATCTCGGCGAGACCGCCGATTCCGGCCATGTCCAGCGCATCGGTGACGACGGCGCCGGCGAATCCGAGCTCGTCGCGCAGCAGCCCGGTGAGGATGCGGCGGCTCACGGTCGCGGGATCGGCATCGAGCGCCGGCACCCGCAGATGGCCCGCCATGACCGCGGCCGAGCCGGCGTCGATAGCCGCCCGGAACGGCACCAGCTCCCGGCTGCGCAACAGCTCGATGGGAGCCGTGAGCGTGGGCAGATCGAGGTGCGAGTCGACGTCGACGGCGCCGTGGCCCGGGAAGTGCTTGACGCACGCCGCCACGCCCGCCCCTTGCAGGCCGTCGACGAAGGCGACCGTGTGGCGGGCGACCAGCTCCGGGTCGGCGCCGAACGATCGCACGCCGATCACCGGATTGGTCGAATCGGTGTTGGCGTCGGCGCAGGGCGCCAGGTCGAGGTCGATGCCCGCAGCGCGCAGGGCCCCGCCGAGCGCCGCAGCGACGTCACGGGTGAGATCGAGGTCGTCGACCGCACCGAGGGCGGCGTTGCCGGGCACCGAGCTGCCGGTGGCGGCCTCGAGGCGCGTGACGTCGCCACCCTCCTCGTCCAGCGCCACCAGCACGCCGGGTCGGGCGCCGTGGATCGTCGACGCCACGGCCGGCAGGTCGGCCGTCCGGTTCGAGCCGTAGAGGCACACGCCGCCCAACCCGCCGGCGACCCGGCCCAGCAGCCACGCCGGCGCCCGCTCCCCGGGGAACGACGCCAGCAATGTGGCCGCCGCGGCACGCGACAGCGCGTCGGTCATCGGAAAACCTCGACTCGGACGCAGGCCGAGGCCGCTCTCCTGCCTCCGGCGGAGGGCGGGTAGCGAGCGGGTGGCACTGAGGATGCAGCACCGCTGGCGGCGCGTGCCGGAGCCGGCGGCGGTAGGTGCCGCACCGGAGGCGACAGGACCCGTGAGCGGAGGGGCGCGGACGGGCGAAGCCAGCTCATCCCTTCACCGCCCCGGCGGTCATGCCGGCCACGACCCGGCGCTGGACCATGAGGAAGAAGACGATCACGGGGATGGTGATGAGCGTCGAGGCCGCCATCACGCCGCCCCAGTTGGTGCCGCGCTCGCCCTCGTTGAAGAACTGGATCCACACCGGCAGGGTCTGCTTCGAGGGTCGGTCCATGATGACCAACGCATAGGTGAACTCGTTCCATGCCTGGATGAAGGCGAAGATGCCGGTCGCCACCAATCCCGGTGCCACCAGGGGGAACGTGACGGTGAAGAAGGCCCGCAGCCGGCTCGCGCCGTCGACCATGGCGGCCTCCTCGAGCTCCTTGGGCACACCCGCCACGAAGCCGCGCAGCGTCCACACGGTGAACGGCAGCACGAATGCCAGGTAGGCGATGGTGAGGCCGATGATCGAGTTGCGAAGGTGCCAGCCGTCCAGCACCTTCACCAGCGAGATCATCAGCGCCTCGGCCGGCACCATCTGGACGATCAGGATCAGCACCAGGAATCCCACCCGGCCCCGGAAGCGGAACCGGGAGATCGCGAGGGCGGCCAGGAAGGCCGCGAACAGCGCCAGCGCCACCGTGAGCAGCGTGACCATGATGCTGTTGCGGAAGGCGGTCCAGAAGAAGTCGCGCTCGAACACCGTGCGGTAGTTGGCCAGGGTGCCCCGCAACGGCAGGAACTCGGGTTCGCTGCGGATGTCGAGGTTGGTGCGGAGCGACGTGTTGATCATCCAGTAGACGGGGAACGCCGCCAGCACGATCACCACGATGCCGACGAGGTTGAGGAGCATCCTGTGGGCGCGGAGCCGGCGGCGCTGGACCGCGGCCTCCGACGTCTCTTCCGCGGCCAGCTCCGGTGCGATCGTGTCACCGACCACGCTGCCGGGCACGGGCACCACGACCGCGGCGTGAACCGATCCGTCGGTCAAAGTTCCTCCTGCCGGAACATGTTGCGCAGGTAGAAGAGCGTCAACAGGAGCGTGAGGCCCACCATGACGATTGCGATGGCGGCCCCGATGTCGAAGTCGTTGGCACCGACCGAGACGCGGTAGGCGTAGGTCCCGAGCAGGTTGGTCTCGCGGGTGATGCTGCCGGCCTGCTGCAGCACGAAGATCTGGGTGAAGACCCGTAGGTCCCACAGGGTGCTCAGCGCGATGAGCACCACGAACAGGGGGCGGAGGCTGGGCCAGGTGACGTCGCGGAACCGTTGCCAGGCGCCGGCGCCGTCGATCGACGCCGCCTCCATGACCTCGCCGGGGATCTGGGTCATGCCGGCATAGACGGTGAGGGCGATGAACGGCGTGCCCATCCAGACCACGATCAGCGTGGCCACGAAGTAGAACGACAGCGGCTCCGACAGCCACGAGTGGCCCTGGAAGTCGCCACCCAGCCGGGTGAGGAGCCAGTTCACGACGCCGTAGCGAGGGTCGAAGATCCACTGCCAGATCACGCTCGCGGTCAGCGCCGGGACCGCCCAGGCGCA
>JBKPHE010000102.1:0-6207 GCA_046744485.1 Actinomycetota bacterium
CCCCGGCGGCGGCGGCCGGGGTGCCCTACCTGTTCTGCCCCCCCACCCACCGGCGCCCCCGGGGCCGCGCCCCGGGGGGCATCGACGCCCCGGCCGTGGTCGACGGCGTCGACCAGCAGCCGATCGACGGCGCCAGCCTGCGGTCCACGTTCGACGATCCCGGGGCCCCGAGCCCGCGCCGGACGCAGTACTTCGAGATGCTCGGCTCCCGCTCGATCGTCCACGGCGGCTGGAAGGCCACGACCGACCACATCGGCCAGCAGCTCTCGGTCGAGCGCGAGCGGGTCCCCGGCAGCCACGACTTCGCCACCGACCGCTGGGCGCTGTTCGACCTGACGTCCGACTTCGCCGAGGCCGTCGACGTGGCCGACCAGCACCCCGAGCTGGTGACCGAGCTCCGGGCCCTGTGGTGGCACGAGGCCGGCCGCAACCAGGTCCTACCGCTCGACGACAGCCTCATCGGTCGTGCCGTAGCGATGGAGCCGTCGCCCAACCTGCCCCGGCATCGGAGCGTGTTCCGGCCAGGCGGCGGCGGGGTGGCCGAGGACCTGCTGCCGCCGCTCGCCGGTGGCTTCGAGCTCACCGCCCACCTCGACGTCCCCGCCGCCGACGGATCCGGCGCATGTGCGGGCGTCGTCTGCGCGCTGGGGGACTGGAACAACGGTTGGGCCCTGTACGTCGTCGACGGCTGCCCCGCGGTGGCGTTCAGCCTCTTCGGGACGCTCCACCGCGCCGTCTCCCCCGCGGTCCTGGCGCCCGGCCGCCGGCTCGTCCGGCTCGGCTACGAACGGGCCCGGGATCGCCGGGAGGGGGGCGGCGCCGTCCACCTCGGCGTCGACGGTGAGCGCGTCGCCGAGTTGGAACTACCGCACGACCTGCCCTTCCGCTGGCAGATTGGCGGCGCCGGACTGCACATCGGCGTCGACCGGGGCTTCCCGGTGTGCGATGACTACGACCCGCCGTTCCCGTTCGCAGGTGCCGTCGACCGGGTCGAGATCGTGATGCCCCACTTCGCCCCTCGCGCCGAGGACGCCGCCCGCTCGGCGGCCGACGTGGCACAGGCCCTGCGCCACGAGTAACGAGCCGAGCGGATAGGCCAGCTCGTTCGGCCCACGCGTGGGAATTTGGCGGCCGGAGGCGTCCTCACAGCGAGGCGCGCCGGCAACGCAGGACCGCAAGCCACGCGAGACGTGACCTATCTGCGCAAGTCCTTAGGAACGGCCAACCACCTGCACCACCCGGCGTAGCATCCGGGGCCATGAACGAGCGGCCCGAGGACGATCCCAGCGCGGACACCGGCATGTTCCGTGCCTACGTCGAGCACGGCGACGGCAACGACACCCGCACCTCACCCGGGGTCCGGCCAGGAGTCCTGGCCGGCGTCGCCGTCGTGCTGGTGATCGTCGTGCTGGCGCTGATCCTCCTCCTCGTGTAGGGGAACGGCACCGACCGGGGCGCGCACCGGCCGCCCGGTCATGTGCCAGCCTGGGCGGGATGCCGACGCCGATCGACACCGGAGACACCCGTTGGTACCAGCGCGCCGTGTTCTACGAGGTGGCGGTGCGGGGGTTCTTCGACTCCGACGGCGACGGGTTCGGCGACTTCCGGGGGATGCAGCAGAAGCTCGACTACCTCGAATGGCTGGGCATCGACTGCCTCTGGCTGCTGCCTTTCTACCATTCGCCCCTCCGCGACGGGGGCTACGACATCAGCGACTTCTACACCGTGCTCCCGGAATCGGGCATGGTCGACGACGTCGACATGTTCCTCGACGAGGCGCACCGCCGAGGCATACGGGTCATCGCGGACATGGTCATGAACCACACGTCCGACCTGCACCCCTGGTTCCAGGAGTCGCGTGACGACCGGACCAACCCGAAGGCCGACTGGTACGTCTGGAGCGACGACAGCGAGCGCTGGGGCGATGCCCGGGTCATCTTCGTCGACTCCGAGCCCTCCAACTGGACCTGGGACCCGCAGCGCGAGCAGTTCTACTGGCACCGGTTCTTCCACCATCAGCCCGACCTCAACTACGACAATCCCGAGGTGGCGGAGGCCATGCTCGACGTGGTGCGGTTCTGGCTGAGCCTGGGTCTGGACGGATTCCGGCTCGACGCCGTCCCCTACCTGTTCGAGCGGGACGGCACCAACGGGGAGAACCTGCCGGAGACCCACGAGTACCTGCGACGCATCCGCAAGACGGTGGACGCCGAGTACCCGGGCCGGGTGCTGCTGGCGGAGGCCAACCAGTGGCCGTCCGACGTCGTCGACTACTTCGGCAACGGCGACGAGTGCCACATGTGCTTCCACTTCCCGCTCATGCCGCGCATGTTCATGGCGGTCCGCAAGGAGCAGCGCCACCCCATCACCGAGATCCTGGCGCAGACCCCCGCGGTCCCCGAGGGCTGCCAGTGGGGGATCTTCCTGCGCAACCACGACGAGCTGACCCTGGAGATGGTCACCGACGAGGACCGCGACTACATGTACACGGAGTACGCCAGCGATCCCCGCATGAAGCTCAACCTGGGCATCCGGCGGCGCCTGGTCCCGCTGCTCGACAACGACGAGGGCATGGCCGAGCTGTTCCACGCCATGTTGTTCTCGATGCCGGGTAGCCCGGTCATGTACTACGGCGACGAGATCGGAATGGGCGACAACATCTACCTCGGCGATCGCGACGGGGTGCGCACACCCATGCAGTGGACGCCCGACCGCAACGCAGGCTTCTCGACCGCTGACTTCGCCCAGCTGTTCCTGCCCCCGCTGATGGACCCGGTGTACGGCTTCCAGGCCGTGAACGTCGAGCAGCAGCAGCGGGACCGCTCGAGCTTCCTGCACTGGCTGCGGCGGATGATCTCGGTGCGCCGCCAGCATCCGGTGTTGGCCGTGGGCCAGTTCGAGATGCTGCACGCGCAGAACCCGTCGGTGCTGGCGTACCTCCGCCGGGGCATCGGCGACGACGGCGAGGAAGACATCGTGCTGTGCGTCAACAACCTGTCCCGGTTCCCGCAGCCCTGCGAGCTCATGCTCGAACAGCTCGCCGGCAAGGTCCCGATCGAGCTGACCGGCCGCGTGCCGTTCCCGCCGATCGGTGAGCTGCCCTACTTCGTGACGCTCGCCGGCCACGGCTTCTACTGGTTCGAGCTGCTCGACCAGCACCACGACGAGGGAACGGGCTGATCGGCGTGCGTTCTGTCGCCAGCCGGGCGGAGAACCTGGCGTAAACGGCAGTCAAACGAAAAATCCGCGCGCGACCTGCGTCTGGTACACAGGGCGCCGAAGGGGAATAGTGTGCGCTGCCCACGCTCGCCGGAGAGCAGGGCCGAGTCGGGAGGGGGCTCTTGATGCGAGCGGTCACGTGGAAGCGGTCGGTGTCGCTGGCGGTGGTCATCGCGGTGTTCGTGGCGTCGGCTGCGGCGCAGGCGGTGCCCTCGGGCGCGTCGCCCGACAGCGCCGGCCAGGCGCCCGACGACGAGGCGCCCGACGAGGTCAGGACCAACTCCGACGAGGCCATGGCCAAGCTGGCCCCGGAGCTCCGGGAGCAGGTCGAGAGTGGCAGCACCGAGCGGATCCCCGTGTTCGCGACCACGGCCGGGGACGCCTCCGCGGCCGCGGCCCATCTCGACGACGCGCACGTGGCGGAGTCGGGCGGTGCCGGCCTCGTCGTCGGCACCATCGCGGTCCCGGCGCTCCCCAAGCTCGCCGGCGCCGCCGGCATCGTCGCCGTCGGCCCCATCAGCTTCGAACAGGATGGCCAGCCCCTCGGCATCCCGGATCCGGAGGTGGGCAAGAAGCCGGACGCCGCCGCGCAGCAGGCGGCCCTGCGGGCGCTGCGGCTCGACGAGGTGCCGTTCCCACAGGCACCCCCGCTGGCCGGCTCCCACTTCGACGAGCTGAGGGAGCTCGGGGTCCTGGACGCCAAGACGCACAACTTCGTCGGGGCCTGGGAGGCCGGGTACACGGGCGAGGGGTCGACCGTGGGCGTGCTCGACGGCGGTACCGACTTCGGCCACCCCGACCTGATCGGCACGTGGCGGGTCTGGTCGGGCCTCACCGGGGCCAGGGCCGGCTGGAACGGCTGGCCCAAGGCCTTCGACCCCTTCGGCACGCTCCAGTGGCTGGCTGCGCCCGCCCAGATCGATCAGGGCCTGTCGTGGTACGTGACCACCGAGCCCGCGAGCTGCCCGCGCCGCCCGGGCACCTGCTCGGTCGAGTTCGCCACCAAGACCGGGCCGTCACGCAACTTCGACGCCCCTGCGGGCACGAACACGCACGCCTACCGCTTCCCGGCCCCGTGGACGAAGTCGGGCAACGTGCACCTCGGCAGCCACCCCGACGATCACCTGCTGCAGCTCTACGGGGAGCGCCCGGCGTTCCTCGTCACCGACCCCCACACGGCCGGCGTGTACGACACGGTGTACGTGGATCTCGACAACGACTTCCGGTTCGACGACGAGAAGCCCGTCACCAAGGCGTCGCCGGCCTCGTACCGCGACGTCAACGGCGACGGCTTCACCGACCTGTCGGGCGGGCTCCTCTACTACATCTCGGACGGGGCGACGCCGATCCCCGGCGGCCTCGACGCGTTCGGCGAGCTCGACACGTCCTTCGGGCCCGGCGAGCTGCTGGCCTGGACCGGCGACTTCGACCCGGCGATCGACGGTCACGGCACCCTGACCGCGTCCAACGTCGTGGGCCAAGGCGTGATCAACGGCCTGGCGCCGAAGTTCAGCGACCTGCCCACCCGCAGTCACACCTATCCCGGTGCGGTGCTCGGTGGCTCGCCCAACGCCAGGCTCGCCCCCTTCGGCGACATCTACTTCTCGTTCGCCTTCTCCACCCAGCTCGGCTACTTCCTGACGACCCGCAACGGCGTCGACGTGACGTCCAACTCGTACGGCTCGTCCGACGTCGACAACGACGGCTGGGACGCCGCCAGCCAGGAGGCCGACGTCATCCACAGCAACCAGCGCACCACCGCGCTGTTCTCCACCGGCAACGGCGCGCCCGGCTTCGGCACCGTGACCCCGCCCAGCCCGTCGTCCGCCATCTCCGTCGGCGCCTCCACGCAGTTCGGGGGCACCGGCTGGGACTCGATCGACCGCATCAGCCAGGTCACCGAGGACGACGTGATGGTGTGGTCCAACCGCGGTCCCGCGGCCAACGCCACCCCGGGGGTGGACGTGGTCGCCGACGGCGCCTTCTCGTCCGGTGACGCCACGCTCAACACGGTGCTCGACGGCCGGAACGCGTGGGTGACCTGGGGCGGCACGAGCCGCTCTGCCCCGGTGGCGGCCAGCGCCACCGCGCTCGTGTACGAGGCGCGGCGCAAGGCCGGGGGTTCGATCACCCCCGGCTTCTACAGCACCGCCAAGGACATCCTGAAGTCGTCGGCCAAGGACTTCGGCTACGACTCGATGATCCAGGGCGCGGGGTCGGTCGACGCCGGTAAGGCCACCGCGACGGCCGCCGGCGGGCGGGCCCGCGTCTCCCCGAACGAGTGGCGGGTGGGCGACTACCGCGGCCAGGAGTTCCCGGTCTTCGCGCACACCATCGCCCCGGGCGGCTCGGACAGCCAGACGTTCACGCTGGACGGGCCGGGCACGTGGCAGGTGTCCGACCGGCAGATGGTGCGCACCGACAGCGAGAACCTCTCGTTCTCGAGCTCACCGGTCGCCAACGAGTCCAAGTTCAACTTCAACGCGCCCGACTACCTGATGGACCTGAGCGACCGCGTCGAGGCCCACCCCGACGCCGACCTGATGGTGGTGCGGATGAACTATCCGCGGGAGCAGTTCGACGGCAACGTCGACTACGACGAGGACCAGGACTGGCGCCTGCTCACCTACAACTGGACCGACATCAACGGCGACGGGAACCTGTGGAGCGACCGCGACCGCGACGGCGCCGTCGACCACCGGGACCGGCCCACCATCTCCAACGTCGACGGCAACTTCGACATCGACTTCGCCCGGTCGGAGATGGACCGGGGCGAGTATGTGCGGTTCATGTACCACCGGCCCGGCGCCAACACGCTCATGTCGTTCGTGCGCGACCCGAGCGAGCGAATGGCCGACGGACTGTTCCTCGGCCTGCAGCACACCACCCACAACGATGCGATACCGGTCACCGACTTCGACGTGCAGATCGACTGGTACAGCAACACCGACTGGGACTGGGTGACGACGCCCTCGTCCACGTCGGGGT
>JBKPHE010000130.1:0-5364 GCA_046744485.1 Actinomycetota bacterium
CGCGGCGGGCGAGAAGCTCTCGAGCGTTCGGGCGCCCACGAGGGTGTGAGCGGGCCCATCCGAGAGCTGGGCGTCGCGGTTGCGGATGCGTCTCGTCGCAGGCGTGACCGGCGCGCTCACGTGCCCGATCGTCCACCGTAACCAGCACGACGTGGACCGTCAGCCCCAGACCTTGCGAGCCGCCTCCGCCACTAGGCCGAGCTTTGCCCGCTCGTCTTCGATGGTGAGGGCGTTGCCGAGCACCGACGTGGCGAACCCGCACTGGGGCGAGACCGCGAGCCGCTCGAGGGGAACGTATCGGCTCGCCGCCTCGATCCTTCTCGCCAGGTCGTCGACCGACTCCAGACGGGCCTGCTTGGTGGTCACTAGGCCGAGGACCACCCACCGGTCGGTGGGCACGCGCGCCAGCGGCTCGAAGCCCCCCGAGCGTGGATCGTCATACTCGAGCAGCAGACGACGAGCATGTATGCCCCCGAAGATCTGATCCGCCACAGCCTCGTAGCCACCCTCGACGAGCCACCGGCTCGCCTGGTTCCCGCGGCAGAGGTGGAACCCGAAGGTCACCCCCGCACGATCACCGATGACCCGGTTGTCGAGCTCGAGGCCCAGCTCGATCCACCGTTCGGTCGGCCAGCCACGACTGGCATAGAAATCCCGGTAGCGGGGATCGAGCACCATCGTGTAATGCGGAGCGTCGAGCTGGAGATAGCTGGCTCCCATGCCCTCCAGCTCGTCGGCCTCCTCCCTGATGATCTCCGCCACGTCGGCGAGAAAGTCTTCGAGGCTCCGGTAGTCGGACGGCGCGCGCTCGGGATCCCAGAAGTTGGCGAAGAGACTGGGGCTGGGGAGAGTGACCTTCAGCACCCGATCGGTGCGCCCACGCGCGTAGGCGAACTCCTCGGCGCACAGGGAACGACGGCGTCGCAGCTTGCCGATGACCGCCAGTTCTGGACGCTCGACCCGCAGCTCGCCGACCTCCTCGCCGCCATGCCAGTCACCCCACAGGAAGGCGTCGAGATCCCAGCCCGAGAAGCCCTCGACGGCCGCCGGAAGTTGGCTCTGGAACGACATGCGGCGCATCTCGCCATCGGTCACGACCGCGACGCCCGCTTCCTCCTGCAGGCGTAGAACCTCCTCGACGGCACCGTCCTCGACAGCCTTGAACTCGGCGATGGTAAGCCCGCCATCAGCGAACCGCTCGCGCGCCGCGAGGAGCCGCGTCGGACGGAGCAGGCTGCCGACCACATCGCTACGCGCTTCGACCACCAAGTTCATGGTACGAGCTGGCACTTACCGCCCGTGGGGCGTTGGCTGATCGCGCCGCCAGGTCACGGTCGGGGCGATCGGGGTTGGCTGCGCCAAGGGGACGGCCAAGTGGGCGGCGACCATGGGCTGGATCGCTGCCACGGTGGCGCAAAGGGTGGCGCGCCCCATGCCGCGAACGAAAGGGATTGGTCGACCCGAGCGATCCAGCGGGTCCATGGCGAGGCCGGGCGGCAGCGGAACTCGTCGCCGAGCAGCGATGACAGATCGTCGGGCGGGTAGTCGCGCAGGAGATCACGCCGGCGCCGGTAGACGGCGATGCCCGCCCGGGTGCAGGCCGCAGCCACCCGGCGGTTGTGAGTGACCACGGCGGCGATCCGGGCTCTCTCCGCGCGGAACCCGAGCTCGCCCATGAGGATGAGACCGGACGCCTGAATCGTGCCGAAGACACCGGCGTCGGCCATCACGGTGTCCTCGGGCGCATACCACCCGTAGATGCCGCAATTACACCCCGCCCGCGGCGCGGGGTGATCGGCCGGGAGCGTCGAGGGCCCCGGGCTCGAGTACCAGGCGTCTCGTGGCTCACAGCGTGCGCGCATCGTCGGGGTCCACACGACGTGACGGCGGCTGACCGCGGTCAACGGCAGCATCCCGACGGGGACCCGCCCACGCCGGCGGACGGGACGCCACGTCCGGTATCCGCGTAACGAGCCCGGCACCAGCGAACGACCGGCGTCGCCGCCGCCGCACGCCTCGGCGATATCGCTCACGACCGGTCCGGTAGGGGCTCAGCTGGCTCCGTTTCGGGCGCGCCTGGAGCGGGCTCCGCTGGAGCAGGCTCCGCTGGAGCAGGCTGTTCGTGCATCGGCTCGAAGATGATCTCCCGCCGGATCGGGCCAATGTCACCTGCCCGGACTCGCCCCGAGTGGCAAGACGGCGCCTTTACCGTCTCGCTCGATCCGCATGGTCTGGTGAGCAACCAGTGGACCTTCGCCATCGGCATCACCCCCGAGCGCGAGTGTCAACACGAGCGTGCCGCACGTCGCTCCCACCGGGCAAGGGCCAATGGAACGAACCCCCGCAAGGCGATCCGCGGCCGATCAGCGTTGACCCGCGCTCTTGCGCTGCCGGATTTTCCGCCCCAGCCACACGATCGGGTCGTAGCGGACGTCGACCACCCGCTCCTTGAGCGGAATGATGGCGTTGTCGGTGACGCGGATCCGCTCGGGGCACACCTCGGTGCAGCACTTGGTGACGTTGCACATCCCGAGCCCGGCGCTGGCCTGCAGCAGCTCACGCCGATCGTTGGTGTCGAGCGGATGCATCTCGAGCTCGGCGTAACGGATGAACGTCCGCGGGCCGGCGAACACGCGCTTGTTCTCCTCGTGATCACGGATCACGTGGCAGACGTTGGCACAGGAAGCACTCGATGCAACGGTAGAACTTCTGGACGCGATCGATGTCGGCCCGCTGCATCCGGTAGGTGCCGTCGGGCTCCCTCGGCCTCGGGAGGCACAGTTGGCGAACGTGCGCCGCAACCGTCCGAGCGCGGGACCGAGGACCGCTCGCAGCACGTCATCGATCGTGGATGCCGCCGGCGCCCCGACGCCGAGCGGGAGTCCACCGTCGACGAGGACGACCTGCCCGATCCGCTCGGGGTAGCGGGCGGCGCAGGAGACGGTGACGAGCCCCCAAGTAGTGCCCGACGACGGTTGCGGTGCCGGCGCCGACGCGGTCGAGGACGGCAACGAGGTCCACGGTGTGTGTCGATGCCGAACGGGCCAGTGATCGACGCACTCCCGGGGTTTGATAGAGAAAATCAGGTAGAGCTGCATGAGTTCCACGAGTAATTATGCTTGAGATGTGAAGTCATACGGCCAGTACTGCGCGTTGGCGCGAGGGCTTGATGTCGTCGGCGACCGCTGGGTGCTGCTGATTGTGCGAGAGCTGCTCAACGGCCCTCGCCGCTACGGCGAGCTGACCCACGGACTGCCGGGCATCGCCACCAACCTGCTCGCCGAACGGCTACGCACGATGCAAGCCAACGGGCTGGTGGCCAAAACCGACGACGACCGCTACCAGCTCACCGAGAGGGGCCAGGGCCTGCGCGAGGTGGTGTCGGCCATCAGCGGGTGGGCCAGCCCCCTGATGGACCGCATCGCGGAGGACGACACGTTTCGCGGCCACTGGATCGCCCATCCCGTCGCTGCCCTGTTCCCGGGTGTCGACCCGACACGCCCGGAGCTGACCATTGAGGTGCGTTGTGGCGAAGAGCCCATGACCATCCGCTCGGCCAAAAGCCGAGTCAGCGTGCACCCCGGCCGGGCCGCCGCCCCCGATCTCGTCCTCACCGGCCCGCCCGACGCAACCGTCGGGTTGCTCGCCCGCCGCCTCGACCCCGCCGAGGCCAAGACCCGCGGGCTGGCCATTACCGGTGACGTGCGGCTCCTACGCCGACTCCGACCGAACCAGACCAGCGCGCGGCCCACACCAACCGAGCCGGCCCGATAAGGGGTTGTGAACATGACCGACCTGGCACCCTTCGCAGACCTGGTAGCCCTCGACCACGGCCTCAGCGTCGTCGTCACGCTCCGCACCGACCACACCCCACACACCACCGTCGTAAACGCCGGCGTCCTTCCCCACCCCCTCACCGGGACCGACACGGTCGGGTTCGTGACCGCGGGCGGAACCCGCAAACTCGCCCACCTGCGCGCCAACCCCACCATCGCGGTGGTCGTCCGAGCCGGCTGGCAGTGGACCGCCGTTGAAGGCTCCGCCCAACTGATCGGACCCGACGACCCCCACCCCGATGTCAATGGCGAACAACTCCGGGTTCTGCTCCGCGACATCTTCGCCGCAGCCGGCGGAACCCACGACGACTGGGCCACCTACGACCAAGTGATGCGCGACGAACGTCGAACCGCCGTCCTTGTCTCACCCACCCGCGTCCACTCGAACCCAGCGTGACCGCCCACGCCTGCAACATCCGGCCGTAGCAAAGCCACCTCCGGCCGTCTCGATCGCACAGCAGAACGCCGGTGAGACGAGGCGACGCGAGCAAGCACCGCGTCGCGCCGACGCACTACGGATGCGCCGATCGGACGCACTCTCGACGGCCGGGCGATGGCCGTTCTGTCGCGGCCTTCTGTGTCCCGAGTCGGAGCTGATCAGGCAGCTCTGGCGCGGTTGCGGTCCTGACTGGGCGATCATGGTCGGGGCCTCGCATGGGGCGCCATTGATACCGTGCCGCGATGCGCCGGTTGGGTGAGCGATGAAGGCTGCCGTCTGCGAACGCTACGGGCCGCCGGAGGTCGTGCAGATCAGGGACGTGCCGAAGCCGGTGCCGACGGACGGCGAGGTGCTGGTCGAGGCCTTTGCAACGACGGTCAATTCCGGTGACACCCGGGTGAGGGCGCTGCGCGTCCCACGCGGACTGCGCCTGCCGATGCGGCTGAGGCTCGGCCTTACCAAACCCAGCAGCCCCTCTTGGGCTTCGAGGTTGCCGGGCAGGTCGAAGCGGTGGGCAAGGCGGTCACATCCTTCCGGCCGGGCGACGGGGTGGTCGCCTCGCGGGGGTTCGACTTCGGTTGCCACGCCGAACACGTGACCGTCGCCGAACACGGAGCGATCGCCAGGATCCCCGAGAACCTGAGCTATCAGGACGCCGTGGCACTCTGTTTCGGCGGCGCGACGGCCCTCCACTTCTTCCGGCTGGGGAACCTCGCCCCCAATCAAGCCGTGCTGATCAACGGTGCCTCCGGTGCGGTCGGCACCATGGCCGTGCAACTCGCCAAGCACCTCGGCGCCGAGGTGGCCGCCGTCTGCAGCGGCGCCAACGCCGACCTGGTCAGGGGCCTCGGGGCCGATCACGTCATCGACTACACAATGGAAGACTTCACGCGCACCGGGCGGCGCTATGACGTGATCATGGACAATCACGGCAACGCCCCCTACGCCCGGGTCAAGGGTTCGCTGAAACCCGGCGGCCGCTTCCTGATGATCGTCGGCGATCTCTGGCAGACGCTCGCTGCGTGGCGCCCGAAGGCCGTGGTCAGCGGCAGCGAGAACAATGCCGCGATCAGCGCCGACAGCTATCAA
>JBKPHE010000112.1:0-4016 GCA_046744485.1 Actinomycetota bacterium
CGGCTCTGGCCCACAGCGGACACCGCCTGCAGCGACACCGCGTCGCGGGGCCGGGCGGACTCGAGGCCCAGGGCGGGCAGCCCGGCGGCGATGGCGCCGCTCGTCACCATGATCACCCGGTGGCCGATGCGCCGGAGCGCCGCCACCTCGGCACAGAACATGCCGATGGCCGCGTCGTCGATCTCACCGAACTCGGTGGTGATCGACGACGAGCCCACCTTGGCCACGACGATCATCGAGCGGTGCCCCCGTCGCGGGTCGTCGCGCTCACGTCGCCTCTTCGTCGTCCTCGTAGTCGAACACGAGCGAGCCGATGCGCACCGGGTCGCCGGGCCTGGCCCCCGCCCGAGCCAATGCCCGATCCACGCCGAGGCGGTGGAGCCGGCGATGCGCCTCGGCGAGCGCCTCGGGCCGTGTCAGGTCGGACAGGGCCACTGCCCGGGTCGCCTCGCGGCCCTCGACCACCCAGCCGCCTCCCTCCCGCACCACCTCGTAGCCGGCCCGGACCGGGCGGTGCACCACGAACTGGCTCGGCTCCGGCAGGGCCGCCCGAGCACGGCGAACCGCGTCCGCCAGGCGGCCCGTCAGCTCCGGTATCCCGGCGCCGGTCACCGCGGACACCCTCAGGTCCGGTCCGTCGCCCGGCCGGTCGCCGTCGGTGCCTGGCGCAACTAGGTCGGCCCGGCTACCGATGACGACCCGCTCGCGTTCGAGCAGGTGCGGCTGGTAGGCACCCAGCTCGGCCAGCAGCACCTCGAGCTGCTCGGCGGGCGGCCGCTCGGCCACCGGTGCCTGGTCGAGCAGCAGGCACAGGACGCGGCCGCGTTCGATGTGGCGCAGGAATCGGTCGCCCAGCCCGCGTCCCTCGCTCGCGCCCTCGATCAGCCCGGGTATGTCGGCGACCACGAACTCGTAGCCGTCGTCGAGCCGCACCACGCCGAGGTGCGGCTCCAGCGTCGTGAACGGGTAGTCGGCCACCTTGGGCTTGGCGGCGGAGATGCGGCTGATGAGCGTCGACTTGCCGACGTTGGGGAACCCCACCAGCGCCACATCGGCCAGCAGCTTGAGCTCGAGGCGGAGCCAGCGCTCCTCCCCCTCCTCGCCCTGCTCGGCGAACGCAGGTGCCCGCCGCCGGTTGGAGAGGAAGCGGGCATTGCCGCGCCCGCCCCGCCCGCCCTCGGCCGCCAGGTAGCGGTCGCCGGCGCGGACCAGGTCGGCCAGGACGGTGCCGTCGCGGTCCTGTACCACGGTGCCCTCCGGGACCGGCACCAGCAGATCCCGCCCGGCGGCGCCATGGCGTCGCTTGCCCTGGCCGTGCGTGCCGTCGCCGGCCCGCCGGAACGGCTGGTCCTTGAACGCCAAGAGCGAGGCGACGTTGTGGTCGGCCACCAGCCACACGTCGCCACCGGCTCCCCCATCGCCGCCGTCCGGGCCCCCCTTGGCCACGTGCGCCTCCCGCCGGAACGACACGGACCCGGCGCCCCCACCCCCGGCCTTGGCATGGAGATTGCATTCGTCGACGAATTGCGACACTGCCTCGGGAGTATGACGGCCCCCGTCGGCCGGTGCGAACCGCGAAAGGACCCCCTGTCACCAGGGGGCCCAGTGCTGTCTGGATCCCGCTAGTCGGCCGGGATGATGTCGACGAGCTTGCGGCCCTTGCGCTGGCCGAACTTGACGGTGCCGCTGGCCATGGCGAACAGCGTGTCGTCGCCGCCGCGGCCGACGTTCTCGCCGGGGTGGAAGCGGGTGCCGCGCTGTCGGACGATGATCGTGCCGGCGTTGACGGTGGTGCCGTCGTACACCTTCACGCCGAGCCGCTTGGCCTGCGAGTCGCGCCCGTTCTTGGTCGAACCGGCGCCCTTGGTCTTGGACATGTCGTCACCTATCCCTTGGAGATGCCGGTGATCTCGATGGTCGAGTAGCGCTGACGATGGCCCCAGCGGCGAGAGCTGTTGGTCTTGTTCTTGTACGTGAACCCGGTGATCTTGGGGCCCTTGTTCTCGCCCACGACCTTGGCCGTGACCTTGGCCTTGCCGAGTGCCTTGGGTCCGGCCAGCACCGTGTCGCCGTCGACCAGCAGGACGGGCTTCAGCTCGACCTTGTCGTCGTCGCCACCGCCCACTAGCTCGACGTCGAGTTGCTGGCCCTTCTCGACCCGGTACTGCTTGCCACCGGTCTTGATGACTGCGTACATGCGATCTGCCTCGTGATGTGGACGGGTCAGCCTATCGGCCGCCCGGCGAGAGCCGCCACCTCAGCGGGCTCGGTGGGGGTCGATCCGGCCGCGTGCGGCGGCCCGGCCAGACCCGGCGCGCGCGACGTGCACATCCCGCGTCATCGACCCTCAATCGGGCAGCAGCTCCGTGTCGATGAGGACGCCGCGACCGTCGCACTCGGGGCAGCGCTCGGCGAACGACTCGAGCAGCCCCTCGCCGATGCGCTTGCGCGTCATCTCGCAGAGTCCCAGTTCGGATATCTCGAACACCTGGGTGCGCGTCTTGTCCCGCGACAGGGCATCGCGGAACACGCGGACCACCTCTTCGCGGTTGTCCCGGCGCTCCATGTCGATGAAGTCGACGACGATGATGCCGCCGATGTCGCGCAGCCGGAGCTGGCGGGCGATCTCCACCGCGGCCTCGAGGTTGTTCTTGAACACCGTCTCCTCGAGGCTCGAGCGACCCACGTTCTTGCCGGTGTTGACGTCGATCACCGTGAGCGCCTCGGTGCGCTCGACGATCAGCGATCCGCCTGACGGGAGCCAAACCTTGGGGTCCAGGGCCCGGTGGAGCTGCTCGTGCACATGGTGGCGCTCGAACATGGGCAGCGACTCGGTCTCGGGGTCGTAGTACTCCACCCGGTCGGCCAGCTCGGGGCTGATCGACGCCACGTAGTCGCGCACGGCCACGTACAGCTCGCGGTTGTCGATGAGGACGCTGCGATACTCCTGGCTGAACTCCTCGCGGATCACGCGCACCGCCATGTCGGGCTCGCGGTAGAGCAGCGCGGGGGCCTTGGACCGCTTGGCAAGCCCCTCGACCTGGTCCCACTGGGAGAGCAGCCGGCGCACGTCGTCCTCGATCTCCTCGGTCGTGACGCTCTCGGCGGCCGTGCGTACGATCACGCCGTGCTGGGCGGGCTTCACGCGGTCGAGGATCGCCCGCAACCGCTTCCGCTCGTCGTCGGGCAGCCGCTTGGAGATGCCGTAGGTCGACGAGTTGGGGATCAGCACAACGAACCGACCGGGCAGCGACACCTCCTGGGTCAGGCGGGCGCCCTTCGCCCCGATGGGGTTCTTGGTGACCTGGCACAGGATCGTCTGCCCCGGCTTCAGGACGTCCTCGATCCGAGGCCGACCCGCGGTCGTGCCCCCCTCGATGTCCTCGGGGTCGTAGTGGACGTCGCCGCGGTAGAGGACGGCGTTCTTGGGGGTGCCGATGTCGACGAACGCCGCCTCCATCCCCGGTAGCACGTTCTGCACCCGGCCCAGGTAGATGTTCCCGTGGATCTGCGTCACGTCGTCCGACGGGTGGGACACGTAGTGCTCGATCAAGGACCGCCCCTCGAGCACGGCGATCTGCGTGGCCCTCGGAGTGACATGGACCGTCATCATGTAGCGGCCGACCGGGCGACCTTTGCGCTCGCGCCCCCGCCGGCGTTCGAGGGTCTCCTCGTCGAGCTCGACGGGATCATGGGCGATCACCGCCTCGATGGGTCTGTCCGGCGCCTGGGTTCCACCGGACCCCGACGAGCGCCCGCGACCGCCCCGCCGGCGCCGGCGCCGCTTGCCCCCGTCGCCGGTGTCGTCCGCCGGCACGGCCGCCTCCGCGGTCCGCAGCGCGTCGGCGGGGATCGTGTCGCCGATCTTGGGTTTGGCAGGCGCCCCGGGTGGCGAGGCCTTGCGTACGACGGCCTTGGCGGCGGCCTCCACCGACGCGGGCCGGCCCTCGCGGTGGAGGTCGGGCAACTCCGGCATGCGATCGTCATCGCCACCGCCCGTGGCGACCGGCTCGGCC
>JBKPHE010000154.1:0-7561 GCA_046744485.1 Actinomycetota bacterium
AGCCGGGCACCTACAAGGACCGCATCATCATGGAGCGCGATCCCCACCTCCTCATCGAGGGCGTGCTCATCACCTGCTACGCCATCGGCGCCACGCAGGCCTTCCTCTACGTGCGCGGCGAGATGGCGCTGGCGCAGGAACGCATCGCCCAGGCGCTCAACGACGCCTATGCCGCCGGCTACATCGGTCGGAGCATCATGGGCAACGAGGACTTTTCCGTCGACGTGATCCTGCACTGGGGCGCCGGGGCGTACATCGTGGGTGAGGAGACGGCCCTCATCGAGTCGCTCGAGGGCTACCGGGGCATGCCCCGCCTCAAGCCTCCCTACTTCCCGGCCGCCAAGGGCCTCTACATGCAGCCGACCGTCGTCAACAACATCGAGACGTTGGCCAACCTGCCGTGGATCGTCAACAACGGCGGCGCGGCCTTCGCCGCGCTCGGGGTCGAGAAGAGCCTCGGGACCCGGCTGTTCACGGTGTCGGGGCACGTCAACCGGCCCGGGGTGTACGAGGTCGAGTTCGGGACCACCACCTTCCGGGACCTGCTCTACGGCGAGCACTACGGCGACGGCATCCGCCACGACAACCGGCTCAAGGCGTTCATCCCCGGTGGGGCGTCGGCGCCGTGGTTCTTCGAGGAGCACCTCGACCTGCCGCTCGAGACCGGTGCGGTGGGCGCTGCGGGGTCGATGCTCGGTTCCGGCGCCATCGTGGTGATGGACGAGACCACCGACGTCGTCAAGGCCGCGTGGCGCATAGTGCGGTTCTTCGCCCGGGAGTCGTGCGGCAAGTGCACGCCGTGCCGCGAGGGCGCCACCTGGCTCGAGCGGATCCTGCGCCGCATGCTCGACGGCTTCGGTCGGCCCAGCGACGTCGACAAGCTGCTCGACATCTGCGACAACATCAGCCCGCAGATCACCTGGCCGCCCAAGCAGACCACCATCTGCCCGCTGGGACCCTCCGCGGTGTCGCCCATTGCCTCGGCGGTGATGCGCTTCCGGGACGAGTTCTTCGCCTACTGCGGCGGCGGGGAGATCACGGTCCCGGTCCAGGGCAAGGCCTACCTGTCGACGCCGTCGGCCGTCGGAGCCACCCAATGACGGACACGACCGACGCCGCCCGAGACGCGCCGCCCGGCCCGAGCGGCCGTGGGAGCGGAGAGCATGTCGTCAACGTCACCATCGACGGCCGCGCGATCGCCGCCGCCAAGGGCGAGCTGGTGATCGACGCCGCCGAGCGCAACGGCATCTACATCCCCCGGTTCTGCTACCACCCGCGAATGCGGTCCGTGGGGATGTGCCGCGTGTGCATCGTCGACATCGACACCGGCCGCGGGCCCGCCCTGCAGCCGGCGTGCATGATCGAGTGCTCCGACGGCATGACCGTCTCCACCGGGTCACCGGCCACGCGGAAGGCACAGGAGGGCGTGCTCGAGTTCCTGTTGGTGAACCACCCGCTCGACTGCCCGGTGTGCGACAAGGGCGGCGAGTGCCCACTGCAGGACCAGACCATGTCGCACGGGCCGGGCGAGAGCCGCTTCGTGGAGGAGAAGCGCCACTTCGAGAAGCCGATCCCGATCAGCGACCTGGTGTTGCTCGACCGCGAGCGCTGCATCCTGTGCGACCGCTGCACCCGCTTCGCGTCCGAGGTGGCGGGCGACCCGCTGATCAGCTTCCTCGACCGGGGCAACGAGACGCAGGTCAACACCTTTCCCGGAGAGCCTTTCTCCAGCTACTTCAGCGGAAACACCGTGCAGATCTGCCCGGTGGGGGCGCTGACGGCCACGCCCTACCGCTTCAAGGCCCGGCCGTGGGACCTCGAACAGGTCGAGGCGACGTGCACCAGCTGCTCCGTCGGCTGCCGCGTGGTCATCCAGTCGAGCCGCAACCAGGTTTTGCGCTACCTCGGGGTCGACGTCGACGCCGTCAACTGGGGGTGGCTCTGCGACAAGGGGCGCTTCGACTTCGAAGCGGTCAGCTCGTCGGAGCGGCTCGGGAGCCCGCTGGTGCGGGACGAGGGCCTGTTGCTGAAGCCCGCCACGTGGAACGACGCACTCCGGCGGGCTGCGGCATCGATCCAGGAGGGACTGGAGCGGAGCGGGCCCGAAGGCTTCGCGGTGCTCGGGGGCGCCCGGCTCACAAACGAGGGCGCTTACGCTTGGGTGAAGCTCACAAAGGGCGTCATCGGGTCGGACAACGTCGACGCGCAGCTGGGCGACGGCCTGCCGGCCGAGGCCGTGCTCGGCCTGCCCCCGGCCACCATCGACGACGCCTGCCGGCCCGGCGGCGTGGTGCTGCTGCTGGGGCCGGACCCCAAGGAAGAGCTGCCGGTGCTGTTCCTGCGGCTGCGTCACGCGGTGCTCAACGACGGCGTCGAGATCGTCGAGCTGGCGGCCACGGAGACCGGCACCACCCGCCTGGCGACCCACTCGCTGCGCTACCGTCCGGGGCACGCGTTGCCCCTGGTGCGGGCCCTCTTGGCGCCAACGGAAGCCGAGGAGGAGGTGGCCGGCGTGGCGCCGGAGGCCATCGTGGCGGCCGCGTCGCTGCTGGCCGAGCGCCCGGTCACGGTCGTGCTGGGTCGCGCCAACCTGGCCGAGGGCGCCAAGTCCATCGCCGCCGCCGCCAACGTCATCCATGAGGCGCATCCGCAGGTCCGGTTCCTGTCCGCGCTGCGGCGGGCCAACGTGCGCGGTGCCCTCGAGCTGGGCATGACGCCCGGAGTCCTGCCGGGCCGGGTCACGCTCCAGGCCGGTCGCGACTGGTTCGCCGGCCACTGGCGCACCGTCCCGGACGCCAGGGGGTTCGACGCCGCCGGCATCCTGCGGGCGGCCTCCGAGGGCAAGATCGACACGCTGGTGTTGCTCGGCGCGGACCCGCTGGCCGACTTCCCGGATCGTGATCTGGCGGAGCGGGGCGTGGCCGGGGCCCGGACCGTGATCGCCTGCGACCAGTTCCTCACCGAGTCGGTCAGACAGGCCGACGTGGTCATGCCCGCCGCCGGCTACGCCGAGGTCGACGGCACCACCACCAATCTCGAGGGCCGCGTCTCGACGCTGGCCCAGATGGTCACGCCCCCCGGAACCGCGCAGCCCGACTGGGCGGTCGCCGCCGACCTCGCTATCCGGTTGGGCGCGGACCTCGGGCTCGAGTCGATCGAGCAGATCGCGAAGGAGATCCAGGCGGTCGCCCCGGCGTTCGCGGGGCTGACCCAGGACATCCTGGTGTCGACCGACGGCCAGGACGGCGTCCTGGTGTCCCTACCGGGCCGGGCTTCTGGCGTCCCTCACGCCGCGGTCTCGGCCTCAGAGACGCCAGAACAGCCGCAGCCGCCCGAGCCTGGCATCCCCGTGCCGGACTGGCGGGTGATCGAACCGCCGCTGCTCGACGCCTATTCGCTGCGGCTGGTCGTCAGCCGGAAGCTCTACGACCGGGGCACGCTGGTGCACCACTCGCCGTCGCTGGCCGACCTGGCCGAGCGGGCGACGCTGCGGCTGCATCCCCAGGACTTCGACCGGCTCGGCATCGTCCCCGGCGACGACGTGCGCGTCACCTCGAGCCGCGGCCATGTCACGGTGGCGACCCGGCCCGACGCCGCTGTGCCCCGGGGCGTGGCCGTGCTCGACGCCAACAAGGCCGGTGGGCGGGCCAACGTCCTGATCGACGCCAACACCCCGGTCACCGACGTGCGGGTGGAACGGCCTTGATTGCCCTCGACCCGCTGTTGGAGGGCGGCATCGGGCTCGCCGAGGTCCTGATCGTCGTGCTCAAGACGGTCGTGGCGTTCGGGCTGCTGCTCGGCTCCGTCATCCTGATGATCTGGTTCGAGCGGAAACTGCTCGGCGACCTGCAGAACCGCATCGGGCCCAACAAGGCCGGGCCATGGGGGATCCTCCAGACGTTGGCCGACGGGATGAAGCTGATCCTCAAGGAGGACAACATCCCCGAGAAGGCTGACCGCCGGGTGTTCAACCTGGCGCCGTTCCTGTCGGCGGTGCCGGCGTTCGTCACGTTCGCCGTGGTCCCCATCGCCGGGGCCTTCGACGGCGATCGGGAGGGCGTCGTCAGCCTGTTCGGGCACGACACCTACCTGCAGCTGGCCGACCCGCCGATCGGCGTGCTGCTGATCCTGGCGATGTCGTCGGTCGCCATCTACGGCGTGATGCTGGCCGGCTGGTCCTCGGGGTCCAAGTACCCGCTTCTCGGATCGGTTCGGGGCGCCGCCCAGATGGTCAGCTACGAGGCGGCCCTGGGCCTGGCCACCGTCACGGTGGTCATGCTGGCCGGGTCGCTGTCGACCCACGAGATCGTGGCCACGCAGGCGGGTGACGGCTACGACCTGTTCGGCGCCATCCCGTTCCCCCGCTGGAACGTCATCGCCACCGGGCTGGTGCCGTTCATTGTCTTCTTCATCGCCGGCACCGCGGAGCTCAACCGACCGCCCTTCGACCTGGTGGAGGCCGAGCAGGAGCTGGTCGGCGGCTTCCACACCGAGTACTCGTCGTTCCGCTTCGCGCTCTTCTACCTGGCCGAGTTCATGAACACGATCACCATGTCGGCGATCATGGTCGTGCTGTTCTTCGGCGGCCCGGCCGGACCGACGTTCGGCGTCTTGCCGCACTGGCTGTGGGGGTTGATCTGGTTCTCCCTGAAACTGCTCGTGTTCCTGTTCGTGCAGGTGTGGATCCGCGCCACGCTGCCACGCTTCCGCTACGACCAGCTCATGAACCTGGGCTGGAAGTCGCTCATCCCGCTGTCGCTCGGCTGGGTGCTGTTGCTCGGGGCCATCAACGTCGGCCGCGACGCCGATTGGAACATGGCGGCGGTGGTGGGCGTGTCGTTCGTCGCGCTGGTGGTCGGCTACATGGGGCTGGCCGGCGCCGTCGCCATCGCCCAGCGCCGCCAGGAATCCCCCTCGGAAGAGGTGATCGTCTGATGGTGGTCGTCTGATGGGCTACCTCGACGGGTTCAAGGTCACGTTCCGCAAGCTGTTCGAGGAGCGGCTCACCAAGGACTACGTGAAGGACAAGGGTGGCAAGCGCGTCAAGCCCATCCGCCTCCATGGGCGGCACGTCCTCAACCGCTACGAGGACGGCATGGAGAAGTGCATCGGTTGCGAGCTGTGCGCCGGCGTGTGCCCTGCCCGCTGCATCTATGTGCGTGGCGCCGACAACCCGCCGGAGGATCCCGTCTCGCCCGGCGAGCGCTACGGCTACATCTACGAGATCAACTACCTCCGCTGCATCCACTGCGACCTGTGCGTGGAGGCGTGCCCGACCGAGGCGATCACCGAGTCGAAGCTGTTCGAGTTCAGCTTCAGCAACCGCCAGGACGCCATCTACACGAAGGCCGAGCTGGTGGTGGACGACGACGGCAAGCCCCAGCAGCTTCCCTGGGAGGACTGGACCGACGCCGACCAGATCGTGCCCCACACCTCGGCCTGGGTGCGGGCCACGTCCCCCTCGGGAGCGGCGGCCTACGAGGGCCGGGTCGCCTGGTCGGGCGAGCTCGGCTTCGGCGTGCGCCCGCCGGAGGTGGGCCAGTCGCGGCCGGAGGGCGAGGCCGACACCAGCGAGGCCGACGTCATCCTGAGCCACCCGGGCGAGCCGGGCGGCCACCCGGTCGACACGCCCATCGAGGACCTCGGACACGTCGGCGAGGCGGCTGAGGCCGGCGAGGCCCACGAACACGCCGAGGGTGACGCGCACGGCGAGGGCCAGCGGTGATCGAGCTCGTCGTGTTCGCCGTCGCGGGTACCGCCTGCCTGGCCGGGGCGATTGGCGTCGTCGCCAGCAGCAACCCGGTGCATGCGGCGCTGTCCCTGGTGGGGACGCTGTTCGGCATCGCCGTGCTGTTCGTCGCCCAGGAGGCGAACTTCCTGGCCGCGGTGCAGGTCATCGTCTACGCCGGCGCCATCGTCGTCCTGTTCCTGTTCGTGATCATGCTGTTGGGCGTCGACCGGGCCGACAACCTGCGCGTGGAGCCGCTGGGTGGCGGCCAGCGCGTGACGGCCGCCGTGGTGGCCGCGGCGGTCCTGGGCCTGGTGCTGGTCACCTTGGCCAGCACCGGTTGGGACGCGACGGGGGCGGTGGGCGAGGTCGACGAGTCCGTTCCCGACATCAACCAGCTTGGCGAGGCGCTCTTCACCCGCTACCTCTACGCCTTCGAGATCACGTCCATCCTGCTGGTGATCGCGGTGGTGGGCGCCGTGCTGCTCGCCCGGCGGGTGCGGCGGGAGGAAGAGATCGTCGATCCCGGCCAGGCCGAGCGACAGGCCGAGATCACAGAGCGGATCGCCAGGGCCGAGGCCCGAGCGGCCCATACCGACGGCGCGCCCAACGGGGCCACCGCCGACGAGGCTGAGCCCGAGCCCGGGGCCGAGCCCGCTCCAGCCCAGGAGGTGAGATCTTGATCACCGCCATCGAGGTCACGCCCGCGTGGTATCTGGTCCTGGGCGCGGCACTGTTCTCGATCGGCACCTTCGGGCTGCTGATCCGCCGGAATCCACTGGTGATGTTCATGTGCGTCGAGCTGATGCTCAACGCCGTGACCCTCACGTTCGTCACGTTCTCGCGCATGGTGCGCGACACAGGGGGGCAGTCGATCGTGGTGTTCGTTCTCGTGGTGGCCGCCGCCGAGGTCGTGGTGGGACTGGCCATCATCGTCGCCCTGTTGCGCAAGCGACCGGGCGCCACCGCCGACGACGTCGCGATCCTGGAGGGCTAGACCCGCCGTGCTCGACGCCGTCTGGTTGATCCCCGCGCTGCCGCTGGCCGGCTTCCTGATCCTGCTGTTCGCGGGGAGGCGCCTGGGCGAGCCCGCCGCCGGCTGGCTCGCGACGGTCATGTGCGCCGGCAGCTTCGGCGCCGCGGTGGTGGTGTTCGCCGGCCTCGTGGGCGAGAACGAGGAGGGCCGCCAGTTCACCCAGACGCTGTTCGAGTGGGTGCCGGCGGGCGGGCTGCGGGTCGACGTCGGGTTCCTGGCCGACCCGCTGTCGATCACCATGGCGCTGTTCGTCACCGGTGTCAGCGCCCTCATCCACCTGTACGCGATCGGCTACATGCACGGCGACGCGGACTTCCCCAAGTTCTTCGTCTACATGAACCTGTTCGTCTTCTCGATGCTCATGCTGGTGCTCGGCAGCAACCTGTTGGTCACCTTCCTGGGCTGGGAAGGCGTGGGTGCCTGCTCCTACTGGCTGATCTCGTTCTGGTTCTCGTCCGACGCCAACGCAACCGCCGGCAAGAAGGCCTTCATCACCAACCGCATCGGCGACTGGGGCTTCCTGTTGGCGATGCTCCTGGCCTTCGCCACGGTGGGGACCCTCAACTACGAGGGCCTGTTCGCCAGCGTCCCGACCATCGCCCCGGTCACGGCGACCGCCATCGGACTGCTGTTGTTCCTCGGCGCCGTCGGCAAGTCGGCGCAGATCCCGCTGTACATCTGGCTGCCCGACGCCATGGCCGGTCCCACCCCGGTGTCGGCCCTCATCCACGCCGCCACCATGGTGACCGCCGGTGTGTTCCTGATGACCCGGGTCAATCCCATCCTGGGCGCCGGCT
>JBKPHE010000085.1:0-10585 GCA_046744485.1 Actinomycetota bacterium
GAGCAGCCGTTCGCGCCCGACGACCTCGTGGGCCACGCCCGCCTGGCCCGCCAGATCGACGTGCCGGTGTGCCTCGACGAGTCCATCGGCTCCCTGGCCGACCTCGACACGGCGCTGGCGCTCGGGGCGTGTGGGGCGGTGAGCCTCAAGGCCGGGCGCGTCGGCGGACTTGTCGAGGCCCGCCGGGTGCACCAGCGCTGCCGCGATGCCGGCGTGTCGCTGCGCTGCGGCGGCATGCTCGAGACGGGCATCGGCCGTGCCGTCAACCTGGCCATCGCCGCGCTGCCGGGGTGCAACCTGCCCCCCGACCTGGGACCGTCGTCCCGCTACTTCTCGACCGACCTCACGCCCCCGTTCGACTCGCAGGGTGGCACGATGATCGTGCCCAGCGGGCCCGGCCTCGGGATCGAGCCGCTGGCGGAGGTGCTCGAAGACATGACGGTGAACAAGCGCATGCTACGGGCCGCGACATGACGGCCGGGGAGTCGGCGCATCCCACGCCCGGGCCCGCCGACGAGTTGCCGGTGACCGCCGACGACGTCGTGGCCGCCGCCGAGCGCCTCGCCGGGTCGATCGAACGCACCCCCAGCGCGCATTCCCGGACCCTGTCCCAGGTGCTGGGGTGCCACGTGGTGGTGAAGTTCGAGAACCTGCAGTTCGTCGCGTCGTTCAAGGAACGCGGCGCGCTGAACAAGCTGCTCCAGCTCGACGACGGCGAACGGGCCAAGGGCGTCGTCGCCATGTCGGCCGGCAACCACGCCCAAGCCGTCGCCTACCACGCCAGTCGGCTCGGGATCGACGCCACCATCGTCATGCCCACCAACACGCCGTTCGTGAAGGTGCAACGCACGCGCGAGCTGGGGGCGACCGTCGTGCTCCGGGGCGACGGCCTGGCGGAGGCAGAAGCCGAGGCTCTGCGCCTGGCCGGCGACGAGGGCCGGACCTACGTGCATCCCTTCGACGACCCTGCGGTCATCGCCGGGCAGGGGACCTGCGCCTTGGAGATGCTGGCCGACGACCCCGACCTCGACGCGTTGGTGGTGCCGGTCGGCGGCGGGGGCCTGTTCGCGGGCATGGCGGTGGCCGCCCGGAGCCTGTCGCCGTCGATCGAGCTCGTGGGCGTCCAGACCGAGCGCTATCCATCCATGGCCGCCCGCGTCAAGCAGGCGGACTGGCCGTGCGGCGGATCGACCATCGCCGAGGGCATCGCCGTGCCCCGAGCCGGTGAGCTGACCGGCCGGATCATCGCCACACTGGCCGACGACGTGATCACGGTGCGCGAGGAGAGCATCGAGCAGGGCATGAACCTGCTGCTGGAGATCGAAAAGGTCGTGGCCGAGGGCGCCGGCGCCGCCGGGGTCGCCGCCCTGGTCGAGCAGCCGGAGCGCTTCGCCGGCAAGAAGGTGGGCGTGGTGATCACGGGTGGCAACGTCGACCCGCGGCTGCTGGCGTCGGTCATCATGCGGGGGCTGATCCGCAGCGGTCGGCTGACCCGCCTGCACGTGGAGGTGCCCGACGTCCCGGGCAGCATGGGCGACGTCGCCACGATCCTCGGGCGGGCCGGGGCCAACATCGTCGAGATCCTGCACCAGCGCATGTTCGTGGACATGTCCGCCAAGTCGGCCGAGATCGAGGTGACGATCGAGACGCTCGACAAGCACCACGTCCACCGCGTGGTCGCCGCCCTCGAGGATGCCGGCTACACGGCCTCCCTCGGCCGCTTCACCCACCGCGAGGTCCCGCCGGCGTCTCGACGTCTTTGAAGATCTTCGGGTGCCATGGCCCACTTTTCCTTCAAAGAACCCGCGATGAGAAGCTAGGACGTGCTCGACGCCGCCATCGTGGGATCGGGTCCCAACGGGCTGACCGCCGCCGTGACCCTGGCGCAGGCCGGATTGCAGGTCCGCGTGTTCGAGGCCGCCGACAAGCCGGGCGGGGGCACCCGCACCGAGGAGCTCACCCTGCCCGGGTTCCGCCACGACGTCTGCTCGGCCGTGCACCCCTTCGGCGTGGGGTCCCCGGCGCTGTCGGCGCTGCCACTGGCCGACCACGGGCTCGAGTGGGTGCACCCCGACCTGGCGCTCGCCCACCCGCTCCTCGACGGGTCGGCCGCGGTGCTGGCCCGTTCGGTCGACGAGACCGTCGCCTCGCTCGGGCGCGACGACCGGGCCTGGCGGAGGTTCGTCGGGCCCTTCCTCGGGCGCTGGCCGGAGCTGGCGGGCGACATCCTCGCCCCGATCACGATGGGCCTTCCCCGCCACCCGGTGCTGCTGGCGCAGTTCGGCCTGCGGGCGGTGTTGCCGGTCCAGCTAACGGCCAGGGCCTTCCGCGAGGAGCGAACCGGCATGCTGCTGGCGGGCATCGCCGGCCATGCCATCGTCCCGCCGACGTCGCCCCTCACGACGTCCGTGGGGCTGATGCTGGCGCTTGCGGCCCACGAGGTGGGATGGCCGGTGGCGCGCGGGGGGTCGCAGGCGATCGCCGACTCGCTCATCTCGTATCTCGAGTCGCTGGGCGGCGAGGTCGAGACCGGGACGCTCGTGACGGCGCTGGACCAGCTGCCCGCCGCCCGCGCCTACCTGTTCGATGTGATGCCCCGCGACCTGGCAGCGATCGCCGGCGACCGGCTGCCGGGCCGGTATCGGGCCAGGCTCGGCCGTTACCGGCACGGGCCGGCGGTGTTCAAGGTGGACTACGCCCTCGCCGACCCCGTCCCCTGGAAGGCCGAGGAATGCCGCCGGGCGGCGACGGTCCACCTCGCCGCGTCGCTCGGCGAGATCGGCGGGGCATTGGCCGCCGTCACCTCTGGCCGGCCGCCGGATCCCCCGTTCCTCATCGTGGCCCAGCCGACGATCGTCGACCCGTCACGCGCCCCCGCGGGGCGGCACACCCTGTGGGCGTACGGCCACGTGCCCCGCGGCTGGCGCGGCGACCTGACCGGCGCCATCGACGACCAGATCGAGCGGTTCGCCCCCGGCTTCCTGGACCTGGTGCTGGGCCGGTCGTCCTGGGGCCCACCGCAGCTGCAGGCCCACAACCGCAGCATGATCGACGGTGACATCGCCGGCGGTGGCTTCCACGGCCGCCAGGTGCTGTTCCGGCCGGTCGTCGCCCGGGTCCCGTATGCCACGCCCGATCCCGCGATCTTCCTGTGCTCGGCGGCCACGCCCCCAGGCCCCGGCGTCCACGGCATGGGCGGATTCCTGGCCGCCAAGGTGGCGCTGCGCCGGGTGTTCGGTTTGGCCGCCTGACGGCCCGTACAGCGCGAAGCTGGAGGTCACACGCCTGGGGGGAGCGACCGCATGGACTGGCTCGCGGCACCCGACTACTACCTGGCCCGACTGGTGATCCAGCGGGGGCTCGGCGTCATCTACCTCGTTGCGTTCGCCGTTGCCATCAACCAGTTCCGGCCGCTACTGGGCGAACGGGGGCTGCTGCCCGTCCCGCGCTACGTCCGGTTGGCCGGTTGGTCCCGGGCACCCAGCCTCTTCACGCTCCGCTACAGCGACCGTCTACTCGGGGTCGTGGCATGGACGGGCGCGGGCCTCGCCGCGCTGGTTGTGCTCGGCCTGCCGGAGCAGGGCCCGATCGGTGCATCGATGCTCGTCTGGTTCGTGCTGTGGGTGCTGTACCTGTCGATCGTCAACGTCGGCCAGACGTTCTACGGCTTCGGCTGGGAGTCGCTCCTGCTCGAGGCCGGATTCCTGGCGATCTTCCTGGGGCCCACCGACGTCGCCCCCCCGCTGCCGGTGATCCTGCTCCTGCGCTGGCTGCTGTTCCGCGTCGAGTTCGGAGCGGGCCTCATCAAGCTGCGGGGCGACCCGTGCTGGCGGCGCCTGACCTGCCTCGACTACCACCACGAGACCCAGCCGATGCCCAACCCTCTCAGCTGGTGGTTCCACCGCCTGCCGACGCCCCTGCACCGGGTGGAGGTGGCCGCCAACCACGTCACCCAACTGGTGGTGCCGTTCCTGCTGTTCACGCCCCAGCCCTACGCCTCCGTGGCCGGCGTGGTCATGATCGTCACCCAGTGCTGGCTGGTGCTGAGCGGCAACTTCTCGTGGCTGAACGTGGTGACGATGACCCTCGCGTTCAGCGCCCTCGACAACCGGATCCTCGAGACAGTGCTGCCGGCCTCGCCTCCGGCGCAGCTGCCAGACCCGCCGGCCTGGTTCGGCGCCCTGGCCCTGGCACTCGCGGCGAGCTTCGTCGTGCTCAGCTGGTGGCCCGTCCGCAACATGCTCTCGTCGCACCAGGCCATGAACCTCAGCTTCAACCGCCTGCACCTCGTCAACACCTATGGGGCCTTCGGGTCCATCAGCCGGGAGCGGCATGAGGTCGTGATCGAGGGCACCGACGACGCGGCCATCACGCCGACCACCGACTGGCGGTCCTACGAGTTCAAGGGGAAGCCGGGCGATCCCCGCCGTCGGCCACCGCAGGTAGCGCCCTACCATCTGCGGTTGGACTGGCTGATGTGGTTCGCGGCGCTGTCGCCGGGGTACGCGGAGCCGTGGCTGCCCCGGCTGGCGGCGAAGCTGCTGGAGGGCGACGAGGCGACGCTCCGCCTGCTCCGCCGAGGGGGCAACCCGTTCCCCGACCACCCCCCGGCCTTCGTGCGCGCCCGCCTGTTCCGCTACCGCTACACGACGCGGGCCGAGCGCCGGGCAGACCGGGCGTGGTGGGTGCGGTCCGAGGTGGGCCTCTACCTGCCGCCCGTGCGCCGGGCACCGGAGGCCACCGCAAGCCGGCCGTGAGGCACGGCACGGCGCGCCACGGCGCGATCGTGTCGTCGTGCATGGACGACGCGGAATAAGGTGCGGCCGACGCTCCGAGGCTGACCGCAAAAGGACGCGGGGCCGCTGCGCAAGCAGCAACGGCGCAAGGCAAGCACGCGATGGGGGAGGTAACCATGGCGACGCGTAGTCGTCCGACCGCGCAGGTGCCCGCGGGGCGTAGGTCGCGGTCAGCCGAGGACGCCGCGGAGGCGACGCGGGAGGGCAGCGAGGTGCTCCTCCCCGAGCTGGTCGCACACCTGCGCAAGAGCCGAGCCCAGCTGCGCGAGGAGTGGGCCCGGCGCATCACCGACGCCGGGTTGCTCACGGCGATGACCCCGGAGGAGATCTTCTCCGAGGCGACCTCCGTCTACGACAACTACGTCGAGGCGCTGGAGACCGGCAGCGTCGAGGCGCTCGAGAACTACGCCCGCAGCCTGTCGGAACGCATCATTCCCCGAGGCGTCGAGACCGACGAGGTGCTCGGGATCGTGCTCCTGCTGCGCGACGTGTTGGCACGATCGCTGTTCGAGAAGTACCAGACCGATTTCGACCTGTTCAACCGGGTACTCGACGCCTACGAGCCGGCGGCCAACCGCATCGCCAACACCGTGGGCGTCAGCTTCGTGCAGGAACGCGAGCGCATCATCCGCCAGCAGCAGGAGGCGATCCGCGAGCTGTCCACGCCGGTGCTCCAGGTGCGGCCGCGCCTCGTGATCCTGCCCATCATCGGCGCCCTCGACAGCCAGAGGGCCCGCCAGCTCACCGAGCAGCTGCTCCGGGCAATCCGCACCAACCGGGCCAAGGTGGTGGTCATCGACATCACCGGCGTCCCCGAGATCGACTCCACGGTGGCCAACCACATCGTGCAGACCGTCGATGCCTCTCGCCTGATGGGCGCGAGCGTGATCATCAGTGGCCTGTCGGCGGAGATCGCGCTGACGCTCGTGACCATCGGGGTGGAGCTGTCCAAGGTCAACGCCGTCGGCGACCTGCAGGGTGGCATCGAAGCGGCCGAGCGCCTGCTCGGCTACGAGGTCTCGCGCACAGAGCCTCTCGAGCCGGTCGTCGAACTGCGCTAGCCAGCCCGATGGCAGTCCCCATCCTGCGGCAGGGCGAGTACCTGATCGCCACGGTCCAGTCGGCGATGACGGACACCGAGGCATTGCGGCTCCGCGACGACCTGGTCCGCCAGGTGGGGCAGTACCGGGCGCGGGGCATCATCGTCGACCTCACGGCGCTGGACCTCATGGACTCGTTCGCGGCCCGGTCCCTGCGCACCATCGCGCACATGACCCGCCTGCGGGGGGCGGACACGGTGGTGGTCGGCGTTCAGCCGGAGGTGGCGTTCGCCATGGTCCAGCTCGGCCTGACCTTCGAGGACGTCCACACGGCGCTCGACCTCGAGGAGGGGCTGCGCTTCCTCGATGCCCGGACCGGGAAGGACTGAGGGTGGCGCCGGAGGGCCCCCTGCGGGTCCCGATTGCCGCGGACGTGGACATCGTCACGGCGCGCCAGCAGGGGCGCGACCTGGCCGAGCGCATGGGCTGCTCCAGCATCGAGTCGACGATGATCGCCACCGCCATCTCCGAGATCGCCCGCAACATCATGAGTCACGCCGGGCGGGGCGAGATCGCCATCAGCGCGGTGGCGATCGACGGGCGCAACGCCATAGAGGTGGTCGCCAGCGACGAGGGCCCGGGCATCGCCGACATCGAGCGCGCCATGCAGGACGGCTACTCCACGGGGGCGGGACTCGGCCTCGGCCTGCCGGGCGCGGGGCGGTTGATGGACCACTTCGAGGTTCGGTCCGAGCCCGGCGTGGGAACCACGGTGGTCATGCGAAAGTGGTGCCCGTAGTGGATGAGCCGGGATTCCAGCCCGATGCCGGGGGCGTCGGGGAGTTCCGGGCGGCCAGCGTCTCCTGCCTCGACTGGGCGGTGTCGGGACGCCCGCTCCCGGGCGAGGAGGTGTCCGGCGACCTCGCCGCATGCATGCCGGTTGGCGACGGCGCGCTGCTGGCCACCATCGACGGACTGGGACATGGCGCCGAGGCGGCGGAGGCCGCCGCGATCGCCCGCGACACCATCGCCGCGCACAGCAGCGAGCCGCTCGCCGGCGTCCTGCGCCACTGCCACGTCGGCCTGGCCCGCACGCGCGGGGCCGCCATCACCTTGGCGCGCGTCCGGTGCGGGGCGAGCATGGTGCAATGGGTCGGCGTGGGCAACGTCGAGGCCTACCTCGTACGGCGCACCGAGAGCGGCCACGGCTCGATGGTCGCCAGCGCCGTGCTGTTCGGAGGGACGGTCGGCTACCGGCTGCCGCGCCTGCGCGATTCGGTCGTCGAGCTGCGGCCCAACGATCTGCTGATCATGGCCACCGACGGCCTCAGCCGGAATTTCGTTCCCGGGGTGGCAACGGGGCGCCCTGTCGACCGCATCGCCGCCACGATCCTGGACGGGCACGCCCGGGCGACCGACGATGCCCTGGTGGCCGTGGCCCGTGTGCGGGGGTGACGCTTGTCCACGACGCGCGCTGAGGAGCGGCCGCCGATGAGGACCGATCGCGACCGGTTGACCGACGGGTATCGCGCCGCGCTCCGCCACTATCTCGAGACCCGTGACGAGTCCGGTCGCAGCCGTGCCTACGAGCTTGGCCACTCGGCCGTGGAGGCGGAGATCGGCCTCCTCGAGCTGGCGACCATCCACAGCGAGGCGGTCGGTGAGCTCCTGGCCGACAGGCCCGACGGTGAGACCGTGGCGGCGTGCATGGAGTTCTTCGTCGAGAGCCTGTCCACCTTCGACATGGCCCAGCGGGGCTTCTGGGAGGCGCAGGCGCGGGCGGCCCGGGAGCACGACATCTCACTGAGCCTGCAGCGCAGCCTGCTACCCGCGGCGCTGCCCTCCTTCGACCGCCTCGACGTGGCCGTGCGCTACCTGCCGGCCGGGGTCGCCAGCGAGGTGGGCGGCGATTGGTACGACGTGATCGAGTTGTCCCGCCATCGGGTGGGTCTCGTGATCGGCGACGTGATGGGCCACGGTGTCCGCCAGGCGGCGGTGATGGGTCAGCTCCGCCTCGGCACCCGCGCCTACGCAGTGGAGGACGGTCCGCTCGACGACGTGGTCCGGCGGGTGGACGTGCTGCTGCAGAACCTCGGCGACCTCCATACCGCCACGCTGGTGCTGGCCGTCATCGATCTCGACGCCTTGATGCTCGAGCTGGTCAATGCGGGCCACCCGCCCCCGATCGTGATCGATCCCCAGGGCGCGACACACATGCTGACCGGCGGGCACGGCCGGCTGCTGGGCGTGGCTCCGCCTGACGACCCCCGCGACGTCCTCGGCCCGGTGCCGTTGGAGGCGGGCACTGCCCTCTTGCTCTACACCGACGGCCTGCTCGAGCAGCCCGAGCGCGAGGGGCAGGACGGACTGGCGCTGCTACGCAAGTCGGTCGAGGGCTTCACGGGCGGTGCCGATGAGCTGTGCGAGCGGGTGACCGATGTGCTGGTGGACGGCCCCGCCCGCGACGACATCTGCCTCCTGGCGACGCGCATCGAGGCATGACGCCGGTCAACGACGGCGGCGGCGCCGGGCCCGACGCCGAGGCGACCGCTCGATGAGGTCGACAACGGCGGCGTCGACCTCCGCCAGGAGCCGGCGAGGCACGGCATCCAGCGCTGCGACCTCGTCCTCGTCCTCGTCGTCGCCCTCGTCGTCACCCTGCCCACCGCCGCCGTTGTCGCCGCTTCCGTTGACGAGCACGGCGTCGACAACGGCGTCGACATCGGCGGCGTCAAGTGCCTCGGCGACGGTCTCGCCGCTCTCGTAACGTTTGATCACCCGCGGATCGACGTAGGACCCGCGCGCCACGGCGGGCGTGTTGCCGAGCACCTGGGCCACCCGGCGGACGACCCGCACCACGGCGCGGCGGCGCTGCCTCGCAGTGTCGGCTTCCTCCTCGCCCGCCAGGGCCACGGCGGCGAGGATGGTGGCCGTCCAGGTTCGGAAGTCCTTGGCCGAGAACTCCGATCCCAGGGCGTTCCGCAGGTAGTCGTTGATGTCCGACGAGCGAACGTCCACCCAGTGACCCCGTTCGTCCTTGAAGGCCAGCAGTTCCGGGCCTCCTCCACGGCGGCGCTTGAGCGCCCGGACGACGTCGGCGACATCGGGGTCACCGACGGTGACGACGCGACGCTGACCGCCCTTGCCCGGGTAGTCGAAGCGCAGTTCGTCGCCGACGGCCCGCACGTGACCCTTGCGCAATGTCGCCAGGCCATAGCTGCCATTCTCCGCGACGTACGGTTCGCCACCGACCCGGAACAACCCCAGCTCGAGGAGGCGGACGGCGCATGCCAGGACCCGGTCCCGGCCCATGCCGTCCGTCGCGAGATCCTGCCGCAACCGCCGCCGTAGCCGAGGGAGGGCACGGGCCAGCTCCAGCATCCGATCGTGCTTGTCCCGGTTACGCTGGGCCCGCCACTCGTCGTGGTAGCGGTACTGACGCCGCCCCCGCGCGTCGTGCCCGAAGGCCTGTATGTGGCCCCGGGGGTCCACGCAGATCCAGACGTCGGTCCACGCCGGGGGGATGACGAGGGCCTTGATGCGATCGATCACCGCCGGATCGGTGATGCGCCGGCCGTCGCTGTCGAAGTAGCTGAAGCCCCGGCCCGCGCGGCGCCGACGGAGTCCCGGCCCGGCAGGGTCGACCTCGCGCACCGCCACGGAAACCTCCCTGACGCCGCCTGCTCGGGCGTCTCGCTCACGCGCCGCCGACCCGTGACCAGCGGCGAGGGTCGGATGACCTCCTACGGATTGTCGACCAGCAGGTCGGACAGACCGGTGATCTCGATGAGCCGCTCCACGCTGGCCGAGACGACAGTCACGCCGAACGTGGCACCGGCGTCTTCCGCAGCCGCACGGGCCATGAGCACCGCTCGGAGCCCCGCCGAGTCGGCGAAGCTCAGCCCGCCGGCGTCCACCTCGACGCGGGTCACCTTCTGCCGGAGCAGGCCCGACACCGCCGTCGTCAGCTCGGCTGCGGTATGCAGATCGAGCTCGCCGACCAAGGCGACGACGCCGCGGGAGCCGTCACGACGGGTGGAAACGGAGAACCCCCCGGCTTCCCGCTCATCCTCTGTGGTCATGTCCACCTCCGGGAGCCACGCCCGAACCATTCCCCCCAGCAGTCCGGCGAAACCGGCGCATTCTCCCTGGCCTGTCGGGGAATGATTGTGGCAGGGCTCATGTGATCGTATTTGGTGCTGGTGGTGGTGTTCGTCGCACTGACGGTCACGACGACCGATCGCACCGACCAGACAGCCCGGGAGGTGGCCGTGGCCGAACAGACTCCGATCCCCGACGACGAGCGGCCCGTCGCGGAGATCGAACCAGTCGCACCTGGCGACGAACCAGTGCCCGACGACGAGCGCCCGGTTCCCGACGGCGGTGCCGACGCCGCCCCGGGCGCCACTCCGCTGCCCGACGACGAGCGTCCGGTTCCCGACGACGAGCTGGAGAACTGGTGACGCGCGGACGCGGAACGGCAGCGTGAACCTGACGTTTCCTGTTAGTTCGGACGTTCGGGCGGGGAGGGGAGGGGCAATGCAGGCCTACGCCCGCTTCGGCCGTACCAGCGACCAGATAACCAAGGCTCGGGCGTTTGTGCGGGACACGTTGTTCCGATGGGGCGAGAACTCAGTCGTCAACGACGCCCTGCTGGTCGCGAGCGAGCTGTTCACCAATGCCGTCCTGCACGGATCGGGGCGAATCGATGTCTACGTCACGCTGGACCCGGAGGCGCTGCGGATCGCC
>JBKPHE010000197.1:0-6089 GCA_046744485.1 Actinomycetota bacterium
AGCGAGGAAGACGAGCGTCGAGACGTCGGCGCCGTCCTGTGCGGCCGTCACGACGGTGAGCAGCAACGTGGCGGCGGTGACGGCGCGGACGGCGCCGCTGGTCCGCGTCTGGGTTGCCGCCAGCTGGAATCGACGGCCCTCGAAGGCGTCGAGACGCCGCAGCGTGCGGTGCGCGAGTGGATCCGCGGCGCCCAGCGACGCCATCTCGGGCCAGGCTTCGACGGCGGTGACGAGCTCGGTTCGCGCCTCGCCGCGGGCCCGGCTGACGTCGTCGGCGTGGTTCACCCCGGTAGCGGCGAGGGCGGTGCACACCGCGGCGGCGCCGGCGACGACCAGGGCCGTGACGGGATAACCGGCGATCACGATCGCGAGACAGCCCCCGACCGTCATGGCCGCGGCCACGACCCTGGGCGTGGTGGCCTGGATGAGTGCCATGCCGGTGGTGTCGGCGTCGGCCATGACGCGATCGAGGGATTGCCCGGACCAGGTGCCGTGTGTGCCGGGTTCGGCGGCGGCGCGGTCGTAGAAGCCGAGCCGAGCGACGCTGATCCGGTGTAGTGCAGCAGAGTGCAGGACGAGCCGGTTGGCGTAGTTGGTGGCGATCCTGCCTACGGCAAAGGCGCGCACGCCGGCGCTGGGGTCCACGTAGGAGAACAGGCTGTACGCGGCGGCTCCCGCGACGGCGGAGCTGGCGATGAACCATCCCGAGAGCCCGAGGAGCCCCACCGCGCAGGCTTCGGCGAGGACGGCGAGGCTCAGTCCGGCGGCGGTCACGAGGCCCTGGCGGCTGTGCCGGCTCCGACCGCGCGGCGCGTCCGGGTTCATGCCGCCACCGCGTCGCGTCCGGCGTGGATGGTGCGGTCGGCGACGCTGAGCACTGTGTCAGCGGAGCGGGCGAGGGCCGCCGAGTGCGTGGCCACGACAACGGTCCGGTCTCGTGTGGCCTGGTAGAGCGCATCGATCACATGCGCCTCGGCGTCGGGATCGAGGTGGGCGGTCGGCTCGTCGAGTACCCACAGCTCGGCGTCGCGCAGGAACGCTCGGGCGATGGCGACCCGGCGAGCCTCGCCGCTGGAGAGGCCCCAGCCGCCCTCGCCCAGCGGTGTGGCCAGTCCTTCGGGCAGGCGCGCGACGACGTCGGCCAGCCGGGCGGCCGCGACCGCCTGCTCCACGTCGGCGTGGCTTGCCGTCGGCCGTCCGATGCGGATGTTGTCGGCGATCGACCCGGGAAGGAGCACGGTCTGCTGGCCGATCCAGGCGCAGCCGCCGAGGTGTGGCGGCGAGTCCCCGGTGGGGGTGACCCAGCGGACGGTCCCGCTGGTGGGTTGGCGGAGGCCGGCGATCAGCGAGAGCAGGGTCGTCTTGCCGGCGCCGGACGGCCCGGCGACAGCCGTCCAGCGCCGGGGCTCGAACGTCAGGCTCACATCGTGCAGGACCGGCTCGCTCGCGCCGGGGAACCGCACCGCGACGTCGTCGAGGACGACCGCGACGGGCCCGACAGGTGCCGGCGCCGGGCGTTCGCTGGTCTCGGGCACCGCCTGCACGTCGGCGAGCAACGTCATGAGCGTCGGCGCAGCCGACAGCGCGCGTTCCTTGGTGTGGTAGGCGGCGGCCATCGCCCGCAGCGGCTGGAAGTACATCGGGCACAGCAGCAGCGCGAGCAGGCCGCTGAACAGCGTGACGTGCGGTGCGACCCCGACCCGGATGTAGCCGAGGAGGGACAACCCGATGTAGGTGGCGTTGGCGGCGATCGAGAAGGTGATGACGACGTCCATCACCGAACCGGACAGCAAAGCCCGCCGCACGATGGCCATGGTGGTGGTGTTCAGGCGGGCGGCGGCGCCGGCCAGCTCGTCGCGTCGGCGCGCCAGCGCCCCGATGCTCTGCAGCGTGCGCATGCCACGGAAGCTGTCGAGGACGACGGCCCCGAGTCGGGTGCTGGCCGCCAGCCGCTCGGCGGCGCCTTCCTTGGCGAACAGGCCCACCAGGCGCATGTTCGGTGGGAGGAGGAGGCTGGCCAGGACCAGGATCGCCGCAGCCGGCCACTGGACCGCGACGGTGGCCAGGAAGATGACCGCCATCGACGCAGGAGCCGACAGGTGTTGAGGGAGCGCTTGGCTGTGGTGGTCGGCGACGTCGGCGGCCAGCTCGACCGTCGCCAGCGCTGCGGCGGCGGCGTCGGGTTCCCCGCGTCGCTGTCCCGAGGGCAACAGCCCGGCCACGAGGCCTCGCCGGATCGCCTCGCTGATCCGTTGGTGGCCGGCAGCTTGAAATCGTGCTGCGCTCCGCGCCGCCCCGGCGGCGAGGAGACCGCCGGCGACCAGGACGCCCAACTGGGGCCAGGTTGGTTGGGCCCGGCCATCGAGCACCCGCTGGGCGATCCAGGCGAGCGCCGCCCATTGGGCGACGGTGAACAACGTCTCGAGCGCCTGGCTCGTAGCCGCCAGCCGCAGCGAACCGCGCCCGGGCGCAGCGGCGGCCTTGAGCCAGCGCCGGGCCTCCTCGGACGGGGACCCGGCCGCGTCGCCCCGCTCAGCCGTCGTCGAGCTCATGGATGCGCCGCTGGTCGATGATCCAGGCGACACCGCCGGTCAGGGCGATGAGGATCATGGCGGCCGGGCCCAGCCAGTCGCTGTAGTGCCCCCTCGCATCGTTTGCACCCCCGCCGGTCTCCGCCGCCCTCATCCCCGCACAGGGGGCCGGTCGCACAGCCCCCGGTCGGTCTGGATCAGGGTGCCGTCGATGTCGAAGAGAACGTCACCGGTGCAGGACTCCGGGCTCATGTCAGCAGCGCCTTCGCGGTGTCCACCACGCGCTCGGGGGTGAAGCCGTATCTGCGCGTCACGTCCTTGAGCGGCGCCGAGGAGCCGAACGTGTGCATGCCGATCATGGCGCCGCCCGGCCCGACGTAGCGGTCCCAGCCCAACGTCGACGCCTCCTCGATGGAGACCCGGGCGGTCACCGCGGCGGGCAGGACCCTCTCGCGGTAGTCGGGCGACTGCTGGTCGAAGAGGTGGAACGAGGGCAGGCTGACGACCCGCGAGCGCACGCCCTCGGCGGCCAGGGTCTCGTGGGCCTCGACCGCCAACGCAACCTCGCTGCCGGTGGCGATCAGGATCAGCTCGGGGTCGCCGTCGTCGGGATCGGCGAGCACGTAGCCGCCGCGGCGCAGTCCCTCGGCGGGCGCGTAACGCGAGCGGTCGAGCACTGGCACACCCTGACGGGTGAGTACCAACGCCACCGGCTGATGGAGCTGCTCCATGGCCACCCGCCACGCCTCGGCGACCTCGTTAGCGTCGGCCGGGCGGATGACGCAGAGACCGGGGATGGCGCGCAGCGCGGCCAGGTGCTCGACGGGCTGGTGGGTGGGGCCGTCCTCGCCGAGGCCGATCGAGTCGTGGGTGAAGATGTGGATCACCGGGAGCTCCATCAGCGCCGAGAGGCGGATCGCAGGTCGCGCGTAGTCGGAGAAGACCAGGTAGGTGGACCAGACCGGGCGGAGCTTGGAGAGCGAGAGCCCGTTCGCGATGGCGGCCGACTCGTGCTCGCGCACCCCGTAGTGCAGCTGGCGGCCGGCCGGGGTGGCGGGCTCGACCGGGTCGACACCCCCAAAGCTCAGGCCGACTGCGGTGGACTCGGTGAGATCCGCTGAGCCGACGACCAACCATGGAACCCTGGGGGCGATGGCATTGAGGACGGCGTTGGAGGCCTTGCGCGTCGCCACCGGGTCCTCGTCGGGGTCGAAGCCCGGGATGTCGGCGTCCCAGCCGTCGGGCAGCTGACGGCGCTGCATCTGCCCGATCTCGGTGGCGCGCGTGGGATGCTCGCCCCGGTAGCCGTCGAGCAATGCGTGCCAGGCGGTGCGCAGCTCGCGGCCACGGGCCCCGATGCCGACGGCGAAGTGCTCGTACACGCCGTCGGGGACCAGGAACTCGGCGTCCTCGGGCCACCCGTAGGTCCGTTTGGTCTCACGTACCTCCTCGACGCCCAGGGGCTCGCCGTGAGCCGCCGCCGTGTCGACCTTGTGCGGCGACCCGTAGCCGATGTGGCTATCCACGACGATCAGGGTCGGCCGCTCCCGCGCCTCGTGGAAGGCGGCGAATGCCCTCGTCAACAGGTCGAGGTCGTTGGCGTCGCCGACACGCTCGACGTTCCAGCCGTAGCCCTGGAAGCGGACGGCGACGTCGTCGGTGTAGGTGATCGACGTGCGGCCGTCGATCGAGATGTGGTTGTTGTCGTAGATCCAGCAGAGGTTGTCGAGCCGCTGGTTGCCGGCGATCGACGCCGCCTCGTTGGAGACCCCCTCCATCAGGTCGCCGTCGCCGCAGAGCACGTAGACGTCGTAGTCGAACAGCTCGAAGCCGGGGCGGTTGAAGTGGGCCGCCTGCCAGCGACCGGCGATGGCCATGCCGACGCTGGTGGCGATGCCCTGACCCAGCGGGCCGGTCGTCGTCTCCACGCCCGAGGTCCAGTGGTACTCGGGATGGCCAGCGGCCTTGGAGTCGAGCTGGCGGAAGGACTTGATGTCATCGAGGCTGACTGACGGCGTGCCGACGACCTCGTAGTCGGGGTCGACGGCCCGCACTCCGGTCAGGTGCAGGAGTGCGTAGAGCAGCATCGAGGCGTGGCCGGCGGAGAGGACGAAGCGGTCGCGGTTGGGCCAGATCGGGTCGATGGGATCGAACCGGAGGAAGCGTTGCCACAGGGTGTAGGAGACCGGCGCCATCGCCATCGGGGTGCCGGGGTGTCCCGAGCGCGCCTTTTGGATCGCATCGATCGAAAGCGTGCGGATCGTGTTGATGCACAGCTGATCGAGATCGGCGCTCAACGTCGGGGACTGTATCCATGCCGGCGCAGGCGGACAACGGATCGCCGGAGAGTCGTCGCCACAGCCGAGCGCCTGGCCGATCAGCTCGAGCACCACCAAGACCGCGGCCGAATGAGCCAACGGCGGCTCCGACTCCATCGCCCATTCACCGGCTCTTCTTCGAGGTTTCTCCCACACTGGCGGCCAACGCCGATGAGATCTGGCGGCGGGCGTAGTCCTAGTGGTCCGTCGCTGAATTAGCGGCAGTGGGTAGGGTGCGAGCATGTTGACGGTGTCGGCGCCCGGATTGGATCTCAGCGATGAGCAGCGGGTGGCGTTGGAGACGATGGCCCGGTCGTCGTCGTTGCCGCATCGGGTGGTGGTGCAGGCTCGAGGGCTGTTGCTGGCGGCAGAGGGTGTGGCGAACAACGAGATCGCACGTCGCTGCGACACCACAGCGAACGCGGTGCGTCGCTGGCGGGCGCGCTTCGCCGAGGCGGGGGTGGCCGGTGTCGGCGTGATCGCGCCGGGTCGGGGCCGCAAGCCGACGGTGCGAGCCGAGGTCGCCGCCGCTGTGGTGCACGCAACGTTGCATGAGGCGCCGCCGGGCGACGAGCCGCAGTGGTCGACCCGGCTGATGGCAGACCGCTTCGGGATCGGCAAGGACACCGTCGCCCGGATCTGGCGGGCCCGCGGCATCCGCCCCCACTGCGTCGAGACGTTCAAGGTGTCCACCGACCCGGCCTTCGAGGACAAGCTCACCGACATCGTCGGGCTCTACCTGGATCCCCCGAAGCGAGCCGTCGTGTTCTGCGTCGACGAAAAGACTCAGGTGCAAGCCTTGGATCGCACCCAGCCGTCGCTGCCGATGACGCCCGGGCGGGCCGCGACGATGACCCATGACTACCGCCGGCACGGCACGACCAACCTGTTCGCCGCGCTGGATGTCGCCACCGGGAAGGTCATGACGCTGTGCCAGCGCCGGCATCGCAACCGCGAGTTCCTGGCGTTCTTGAAGATGGTCAACGACAGCGTGCCCCGCGGCCGCGACGTGCACGTGATCGTCGACAACTCCTCCACCCACACCCACCCCAACGTGCGGGCGTGGCTAGCCCGCCACCGCCGGGTCCACCTGCACTTCACCCCGACATCGAGCTCGTGGCCCAACCTCGTCGAGCTCTGGTTCCGCCAGATCACCAACCGTCGCCTCCGCCGAGCGGCGTTCCAGTCCGTCGACGACCTCATCGACGCCATCGACGACTGGACCGACCACTGGAACCAA
>JBKPHE010000032.1:0-12717 GCA_046744485.1 Actinomycetota bacterium
GGGCCTGGTTGAGCGACACGTTGACCATGCCCCCATAGCTCAGGCCACCGGTCGACGACACGAGCCGCGTGTTCTCGTCGACCTTGTCGAACACGACGATGCCGTCGTAGATCGAGTAGCCCAAGATGGTGAGCACGGCGATCACCGTCGCCGGGGTGACCTCCAGCTGCGTGACGGCATACACCCCGACCGTGATCAGCACGTCATGCACCAGGGCCACCAGCGTGGGGAGGGCCATCTTCAGCTCGAAGCGCAGGGCGATGTAGATGGTGACCAGGACCAGGAAGACGACTAGCGCCCGGATCGCCTTGTCGCTGATCTCCCGGCCCCACGACGGGCCCACCGACGTGAGGCTGACGTCGTCGGGCGACGACCCGGTCAGGTTGGCCAGCGCATCGGTCACCTGGTCGCTGGTGTCGGACGACACCGGCTCGGCCTCGATCCGCAGCTCGACGCCCTCGTCGCTCTCGAGCTCCTGGATCGTGGCGCCCGCCAAGCCGAACTGGTCGATCGCGTTACGGGTGTCGGCCACCGACGCGTCGCCGGCGGGCACCTCCCAGACCACGCCGCCCTCGAAGTCGATGCCGAGGTTGAGCCCGCGGGTCACAAGCGAACCGATGCCGATCAGCACGGCGACCAGCGACAGGGTGAACCACAGCTTGCGGCGCCCGACGAAGTCGAAGTCGGTCTCGCCGTGGTAGAGCCGGGTCCAGATGGAGCGCCGCTTCGCTTTCGGGGCGCCCACGCCGTCGCCGGATCCGTTGTCCACCGAGTCGGCGTCGGGTGCGGCCGTCTTGTCGGTCATTTTCCTGCCCCCGGAACCGGTGCCGCCACCGGGCGAGCCAGTGCCCCGCTGGACGCCAACCCGCGGGCCACGCCAAAACCGGGCATCTCGGTGAAGAACCGGTTGCGGGACAGCAACATGACCGCCGGCCGGGTGAAGAACCAGGCCACGATCACGTCGAGCACGGTCGAGAGGCCGAGGAAGAACGCGAAGCCCCGCACCGACCCGACGGTCAGCCACCACAGGACGGCGGCGCCGAGGAACGACGAGATGTCGGCGGCGAGGATGGTGCGGAAGGCGCGCTTGAACGCCCGCTCGGTGGACGTGCGCAGGGTCCGGCCGGCCTTGACCTCGTCCTTGAGGCGCTCGAAGAACACCACGTAGGAGTCGACGGTCACGCCGATCGACACGATGATGCCGGTCACGCCGGCCAGCGTCAGAGCCAGTCCCCGGGTCTCGCCCATCCACGACACGATGCTGTAGAGGAGCGCCCCGGAGATGCCGACGCCGACGATCATCACCAGGCCCAGCGCCCGGTAGTAGAGCAGCATGTACAGCGCCACCAGGATCAGGCCCACGACGCCGGCGATGATGCCGGCGTGCAGTGAGTCCTCACCCAGCGACGCCGACACCGTCTGCACGCTCTGCCGCTCGAGCTCCACGGGCAGCGACCCGTAGCGCAGCACCAGCGCCAGGTCCTTGGCCTCCCCCTCAGTGAAGCTGCCACTGATCGAGATGGAGTCCTTGCTGTAGCTCGACTCGTTGATCGTCGGCGCCGACTGGACGACCGAGTCGAGGACGATGGCGAGGCGGCCCGTGGGGCCGGTGGCGCTGGGCGGGTTGCACTGCGCCGCGATCTCGTTGAACTTGTCGATGCCGTCGGCGCCACCCTTCATCGACAGGGCGACGATCCACTGCCCCTGGGGGATCTCGGCGCGTGCCGACGACACGATCTGCCCTGTGGCCAAGGACGGCCCCAGCTGGTAGACGCCCTCGCCGTCCTTGCCCTGGAGCGTCACCGTGGCATCGGGCTTGTCGTCCTCGCGTGAGGTCAGCTGCACCGGCCCGGGCTCGGCCGGCTGCGCCGGCGCCGTGGTGGTGGTCGTCGGTGGCGCGGTCGTCGTGGTGGTCGGCTCCTGGGCAGCGCCGGCACTCTCGCCCAGCGGGAGTCCCGCCGCGTTCTCGTCGGGCGCCGTGGTGGTCGTCGTCGCCCCACCTGCGGTGGTGGTGGTCGTCCCGGCGCCGCCCTCGGCGGTCGTGGTGGTCGTGCTCGCGCTCTCGTCGGGCGGGATCACCTCGGATCCCGTGAGATCCTGCACTACCGGGCGGAAGCGCAGCTCCGCCGTCTGTCCCACCAACTCGAGCGCGCGGTCACGGTTCTTCACCCCCGGCAGCTGCACGACGATGGCGTTGCCCTGGCGGGTGATCTCGGGCTCGGCGACGCCCAGGGCGTCGACCCGGTCACGGATGATCTCGACCGACTGCCCCAGGGCGTCGCTGCTCGCCTCCGAGGTGGGCTCGAGTACCACCGAGACGCCGCCCTGGAGGTCGAGCCCGAGTTCGGGGCTGCTACCGGAGATCAGCGTGGCTGCCAGGCCGCCGATCGCGACCAGCACGATGAACACCAGGGGGAACCAGATCTTGCGTCGCATTGCGTTCAGGTGGGATCGGTGGGCGTGACCACGTCGCTGCCGGCGGGGCGTGGGTCTTCGACCGGGGCGGTGCCCGAGTCGCCGTTGGTCGCGGCCTCGGCGGTGGGTGCCGGGTAGTCGTCGGCGTCCACCGTCTCGGTGCGGCGCAGGACCGCCTGGCGGGCCACCCGGAGCTCCACACCGGGGGCCACCTCGAGCTTCAGGTCCTCGGCACCCAGCTCGGTGATGCGTCCGTGGATCCCGGCCGTGAGAACCACCTCGTCGCCCTCCTCGAGCCCGGCCACCAGCTGCTGGTGGGCTCGCACCCGCCGCTGCTGGGGGAGGATGAAGAACACCCAGAGCAACACGAAGGTGACGGCGAGGACGATCAGCGCTTGCATAGGCAGCCGGTTGAGGTTAGCCGGTGCCCCCGGGTGACTCGCCATCGCGGCCGACGGGAATGCCCCGGTCGGGCCAGTGCTCCGCCAGCTCGGCCCGCAGCGCGACCAGCGAACCCTCGGCTATCGCCCGCCGGACCCGTCGCACCAGCTCGAGGGTCCAGTGCACGTTGTGGATGGTGAGCAGCCGGGGTGCACTGGGCTCGTCGACCGACAACAGGTGGCGGAGGTAGCCCCGCGACCAGCGTGCACACACCGGGCAGGCGCACGCGTCGTCGATCGGTCCCGTGTCCGCGGCGAAGCGCTGATTACGGAGGTTGAGGCGCCCGGTCGACGTCAGCATCGTGCCGTGCCGCCCCAGGCGGGTGGGCAGAACGCAGTCGAACATGTCGACGCCGAGCCCCACCACGTCCACGATCCCCAGGGGATCGCCGAGTCCCATGAAGTAGCGGGGACGGTCTTCGGGCAGGCCGGCCAGAGCGGCGGCTAGCGCCGGGAGCATCTCGGAGCGGTGCTCCCCCACCGACAACCCGCCCACGGCGTAGCCCTCGAAGCCGATCGCCACCGTGCGCGCCGCGCTTTCGGACCGCAGCTCGGGGTCGGCGCCCCCCTGGACGATGCCGAATTGGCTGAGGTCCGGGCGCTCGTGGGCGAGGAAGGTCTTCCGGGCCCGCTCGGCCCACAGCGCCGTCCGATCCACGGCCGCGCGGATGACCTCGGGCGGCGACGGCAGTGGTGGACAGACGTCCAGCACCATCTGGATGTCGCTGCCGAGGAGCACCTGCGCGTCGACCGCGCCCTCGGGTGTGAGGTGGTGGGGACTGCCGTCGTAGGTGGAGGCGAAGGTTGCGCCCTCATCGTCGACCCGAGGCTCGAGTGAGAACACCTGGTAGCCGCCCGAGTCGGTCAGGACGTGGCCCCGCCAACCCGCGAAGCCGTGGAGCCCGCCCCAGCGGGCGATGACTTCAGCGCCCGGCCGCAGCACCAGGTGGTAGGTGTTGCCGAGGATGACCTCGGCCCCCAGGTCCTCGAGGTCGGCCGACGACAGCGTGCGCACCGCGCCCCGGGTCCCCACGGGCATGAAGCACGGCGTCCGGAACCTGCCGCGGGCGGTGGCGACGGTGCCCGCCCGCGCCGTTCCGCAGCGGGCGTCGATGGTGAAATCGAGGGCCATCGACTAGAGGCTCCGGTCGAGCAACATGGCGTCGCCGAAGGAGAGGAACCGATAGCCGGCCGCGAGGGCATCGCCGTAGAGGTCGCGCCATCGGGCACCGACGAAGGCGTCGACCAGCACCAGCAACGACGAGCGAGGTAGGTGGAAGTTGGTCAGCAGCACGTCGACGACGCGCCAGCGCCAGGGACGATGGATGAACAGCTCCGTCCGCCCGTCGAGCCGGCCCGAGAGCGCCGCCGACTCCAGCGCCCGCACGGTGGTCGTGCCCACCGCCATGACCCGCCCACCGGCGGCCCGTGCCGCCCGGCACGCCGCCATGGTCTCGGGGCTCACCTGGTAGCGCTCGGCGTGCATGTGGTGGTCCTCGACCTTCGGGGCGGCGATCGGGCGGAACGTGCCCATGCCCACGACCAGGTCCAGCATCGCAATGCGAGCCCCGGCGGCACGACAGCCGTCGAGGACGCCCGGGGTGAGATGGAGTCCGGCGGTGGGGGCCGCCACCGAGCCCGGCCGGTCGGCGAACACGGTCTGGTAGCGCTCGGGATCGGCCAGCGGATTGTTGATGTACGGCGGTAGTGGCACGACGCCGTACCGGTCCAGGATCGCCAGCTCGTCGGCGGCACCTCTCGTCCGCAGCTCGACGAGCCTGGTGCCGTCCCCCGGCCCGGGCCCCCCGAAGAGCACGCGCAGGTCGGCCCCGACCGGCAGCTCGGTTCCCGCTGCCACCCTGCGGCTGGGGCGGACCAGCGCCTCCCACTCGCCGCTCGGGAGCCGTTCGAGCAGCAGTACCTCCACCGCTCCCCCCGTCGTCTTGTTGAGGCGCAGCCGCGCGGGCAGCACCCGGGTGCTGTTGACCACGACCATGTCGCCGGGGCGGACGAACGCCGGCAGGTCGGCCACGGTGCGGTGCTCGGGGACCTCGCCGGGCCCCTGGTCGACGAGCAACCGGGCACGATCGCGGGGTTCGATCGGCGTCTGGGCGATCGAAGCCTCGGGCAGCTCGTAGGCGAAGTCGGCCACGTCCATGGGGTGTGGCAACGCTACCGGCGCCCTTGGTCGGTGATCAGCCCCCGAACAGCGTGGGCGCGACGCCCGACGGTCCGCCGGCCGGCGGCGGCGCCAGGCCCAGGTGCTCCCAGGCGGCCGGCAGCGCCACCCGCCCTCGCGGGGTGCGCATGAGCAGGCCCTGCTGGATGAGGAAGGGCTCGTAGACATCCTCGACCGTCTCGGTCTGCTCCCCCACGGCGATGGCGAGCGTCGACAATCCCACTGGGCCCCCGCCGAAGCGTTCGCACACGGCGGACAGGAGCGCCCGGTCGACCTTGTCGAGTCCCCGCCCGTCCACGCCGAAGAGGGCCAGCCCGTCCTCGGCCGTCCGCCGGTCGACCGAGCCGTCGCCCCGCACCTCGGAGTAGTCGCGCACGCGCCGGAGCAGGCGGTTGGCGATGCGGGGCGTGCCCCGGGCCCGGCGGGCGATCTCGGCACAACCCGGCTCGTCGATGCCGACGTGGAGGATCCCGGCTGTCCGCCGGACGATGGCCTCGAGGTCCGCGGCCGTGTAGTAGTCGAGCCGGGCCACCAGGCCGAACCGATCGCGCAGCGGGCCCGTGATCGAGCCGGTGCGGGTGGTGGCGCCCACCAGGGTGAAGCGCGGCAGGTCGAGGCGGATCGACCGGGCCGCGGGGCCCTTGCCTAGCACGATGTCGACCTGGAAGTCCTCCATCGCCGGGTAGAGCACCTCCTCGACCGGGCGGGGCAGGCGATGGATCTCGTCGATGAAGAGCACGTCCCCGTGGTCGAGCTGCGTGAGGATGGCCGCCAGGTCGCCGGCTCGCTCGAGCGCAGGCCCGGAGGTGGCCTGCAGGTGGGCGTCGAGCTCGTTGGCGATGATCGTGGCCAGGGTGGTCTTGCCCAGCCCCGGGGGCCCGGAGAACAGCAGGTGGTCAGGCGCCTGGCCCCGCCGCCGCGCGGCCTCGAGCACGATGTCGAGATGGGCCTTGAGCTCGGCTTGGCCCACGAATTCCGCCAACCGACGCGGGCGCAGGCCGCTCTCGTCCGCCGCCTCGTCGGGCTGGGACTCGGGATCGAGCAGCTCTTCGCGCACGGCACTACACCCCGCGGGCCGTTGCGAGCCGTTGGAGCGCCTGGCGCAGGAGCTGTGAAGCGTCGCCATCGTCGGGCAGCTCGGAGATCGCGCCATGAATCTCTTCGGCCGAGTAGCCGAGCCCGGCGAGGGCCTCCCGCACGTCCGACCGCGCGGACGGCTCGTGGGCGGCCCCGGCTCCGTTGGCGTTCGGTGCGTAGCCCTGGCCGACGGCGGCCCCCGCGTCGATCTCGGGAACGTTCAGGCGCGACTTGAGCTCGACCAGCAGGCGGGCCGCAGTCTTCTTGCCCACGCCCGGGACCAGGCACAGGGCCCCGACGTCGTCCGTGGCCAGGATGCGGGCCAGCGCCACGGGATCGTGGACCGAGAGGATGCCCAGCGCCAGCGAGGGGCCGACCCCGTGCGCGCCGAGCAGCGCCTCGAACGTGATCCGCTCGTCGCGGCCGCGGAACCCGTAGAGCGTGTGGGCGTCCTCCCGCACGTGATGGTGCACCCAGACGAACACCTCGTCACCGACGTCGCCCAGGGCGACCGCGGTGGTGGGCGCGACGATCACCCGGTAGCCGACGCCGCCGACCTCCACGAGCACCTCGCCGGCGGCCCCGTCGGCGGCACCCCGGTCGAGCAGCCGGCCCCGCAACGACCCGATCATCGTGGGCCCCCCGCGGGAGTTGGTCCCGGCACCTGGACACCCGAGGTCATGGGTTCCGCCGCACGGCACCCGAGGTCATGGGTGCCGGACCCGGAACCCATTGCCTCGGCCTGTGTTCCGAGGAACCCATTGCCTCGGGCCGACGGGGTGGCACCAGCGCCGACCCGCTCACGCAGCGGGGCGTGGGCCAGGTGGCACAGCGCCACCGCCACGGCGTCGGCGGCGTCCACCGGGCGCAGCGGCGTGGCGATGCCGAGCAGCGTCTGCACCATGCGCTCCATCTGGTCCTTGTCGGCCCCACCGTGGCCGGTGATCGTCTGCTTGACGCGGTTGGGCGAGTACTCGACGACCTGACATCCCGCCGCCACCGCCTCGACCATGGCCACCCCCGCCGCCTGGGCGACCGGGATTGCGGTGCGGGCGTTCGCCTGGAACAGCACCCGCTCGATGGCCATCACCGCCGGCCGGTGCTCGCGGAGCAACGACCGCAGATCGGCCTGCAGGGCGGCCAGGCGCTGCGGGACCTCCGAACCGGGATCGGTGCGCAGGACGCCGGCCGCCACCGCCCGGGATCGACCGCGCCGGAGGCGCTCCACGACGCCGTAGCCGCACCGCGACAGGCCGGGATCGATGCCGAGCACGAACACGAGTTCGAAAGCTAGTCGACCCGCGCCCCCGGCCGGTGGATGCCCGACGACCTACGCCGATGCGCTGCGAACGGCCTCGACCACCTCGTCGGTGGGCCGGAACCAGAGGCCGGCCACCGCTCGGTGGCCGTAGCGGACGGTGCCCTCACCATCCACGACGAAGATCGACCGCCGATAAAACCCGACCGGCCCGAGGATGCCGTAGGCCTTGCCGACGGCCTTGTCCGAGTCCGCCAGCAGCGGGAAGGCGAACCCGCCCTGGTTGGCGCTGAAGCCGTCGTGGCTCTCGACCGACTGGGGGCTGATCGCCAGCACCTGGGCGTCGACCGACCGGAACTGGTCGATGTCGGCCGTGTAGCTGTTGAGCTGCCGGGTGCACACGGGGGTGTTGTCACCCGGATAGAAGACGAGCACCACGGGCTGTCCCTTGAACTCCGACAGCGTGTAGTCGCGGTGCCCGTCAGGGGTGCCGTCTGTGCCCGGCAGGGTGAAGTCGGGCGCCGCCCGGCCCACCGCTACGTTCTCGCTCACGGTGCCGCCTCCACGGTCTCGAGGATGGTGTCCGGAATGTCGAAGTTGGCGTGCACCGCCTGCACGTCGTCGTGCTCGTCCAGGGCGTCGATGAGGCGCAGCACCTTCTTGGCCCCCTCGGCCGTGTCGAGTGGGATGGTCGTCTGCGGCACCATCGTCACGTCCGACGACTCGACGCCGATGCCGGCGCCATCCAGGGCCGTGCGCACGGCGTGCAGCTCGCTGGGCGGCGTGGTGACCCGCCAGGAATCGCCGTCGTCGACGATGTCCTCGGCCCCGGCGTCGAGGGCGGTCAGCATCAGCTCCTCCTCGTCCACCGAGCGTGGCACGACGATGGTCCCCTTGCGGTCGAACTGCCAGGCCACCGCGCCCGGCTCCGCCATCGAGCCGCCGTTCTTGCTGAAGATGTTGCGGATGTCGGCGCCGGCGCGGTTGCGGTTGTCGGTGAGCACCTCGACCATCACCGCCACGCCTCCGGGGGCGTAGCCCTCGTAGGTCACCTCCTCGTAGGTGACCCCTTCCAGCTCGCCCGTGCCCCGCTTGATGGCCCGCTCGATCGTGTCCATCGGGATCGAGTTGTCCCGCGCCTTCTGGAACATCGTGCGCAGCGTGGGGTTGGCCTCGGGGTCGCCGCCCCCCTCACGCGCCGCCACCTCAACCTGCCGCAGGAGCTTGGCGAACAGCTTGCCGCGGGCCTTGTCGGTCGCCGCCTTCTTGTGCTTGATGGTCGCCCACTTGGAATGGCCGGACATCACATCACCTCGTCGATGAACAGCTCGTGGAGCCGGGGATCGTCGCCGAGCTCGGGATGGAACGCCGCCACCAGCACCTGGCCCTGGCGGCACAGGACGGGTCGGCCGTCGACCGTGGCCAGGACCTCGACATCGTCACCGACGGCCTCGACCACCGGCGCACGGATGAACACCGCGTGCAGGGGTGCGCCGTCGATGCCGGCCACGTCGAGATCCGACTCGAACGAGTCGACCTGTCGGCCGAAGGCGTTGCGGCGCACCGCGATGCCGATGGCGTCGAAGCAGCGCTGGTCGTCGCGGCCGTCGAGGATCTCGTGGCCGAGCAGGATCATCCCGGCACAGGTGCCGAACGCCGGCATCCCCCCTGCCAGCCGCTCGGCCACCGGCTCGAACAACCCCGAAGACTCGAGCAGCATCGACATCGTCGTCGACTCGCCGCCCGGCAGCACCAGGGCGTCGACGTCGTCGAGATCAGGCGGCAGACGGCACGCCACCGGCTCGACGCCGAGCCGTGACAGCACGGTCGCATGCCGTGCTGACGCCCCTTGCAGGGCCAGCACGCCGACCTTCACCTGGGGGCCTCGCTGCCTGGCGCATGACGGTTCGATTGTACGGGGCAGTCCCCAGCGACGAGAATCGAACACCGACTGGGACGTTGGGGGAGCTCGTCAGGCACTCGATCGACGACTGGAGGTTCTCCGTGCACGCCAAGACCCGCGGCATCCAGCGGCCAGAGGTGAGCGGCCGCACGACCGGCACCAACGCCAGCCGTCGAGCAGTCGTCGCAGCCAGTGGGTTGGCCCTGGTCGCAGGCGCCTGCGCCGGCAGCAACGCCTCCTCGCGCCGCGCCGATCCCACCTTCGAGCGGGCGGCGGGGTCGTCCATCGCCTACGAGGAGCCGGTGGCCGACGTGGCCGACCTGCTGGCACCCGCCGCCGACGGCCAACCGTGGCTCATCCTCGGATCCGTGTTCGACCCCAAGTCCGGCACCACGGTGCCCGCGACGTGGTCGGCCGCCGACGGACGCAGCTGGGAGAGGTCCGACGTGGAACCGGCCCACAAGGGTGTCAGCGAGGTCATGACGGCCGGGCAGCGCGACGCCGACGGCAACCTGCTGGCAGTGGGCTGGGTCGGCGACGAGCCCGAGTCCGACGCCGCCATCTGGCGCTACCGGGCCTCCGGCGACGACAAGGGCTGGACGCTCCGCGCCCCCAAGGCGATGGGGGGCGACCACGAGCAATGGGCCTTCGACGTCGCCAGCAACGAGACCGGGATCCTGGTGGCCGGCGGCGAGAACGTCTGGGGGGAGGTGCGTCCCCGGTTGTGGTTCAGTGCCGACGGCAAGGCCTGGCACAACGTCGACGACGGTGCCGGGGGACCGTTCGACGCCACCGGCGACGAGTCGATCCGCGACATCGCCGCCGTAGCCAACGGGTTCGTCGCCGTCGGGTCGGCTGCCGGCGACGGCCAGGACGGCGCGGCGTGGTTCTCACCCGACGGCACGACGTGGTCGCAGGTCGAGGCCCCCAGCCTGGGCGGTCCCGGCCGCCAGGCGGTGGAGTCGGTGGTCTGGACCGGCGACGTGGTGGTGGCCGGCGGCTACGCCACCGACGCCAACGGCCAGGGCCAGCCGGTGATCTGGCGGTCGACCGACGGTGCCCGATGGAGCAACCCCTCGGCGCCCCTGGCGCTCGACCGTGACGGCCGGACGGCGGCGGCCGACTACAGCGTGACCGGGCTGTCCTTCGACGGCACCGGGATCACCGCCAGTGGCGGCAACAACTGGCGCCCGCACACGTGGTGGTCCACCGACGGGGGCCAGTCGTGGCGGCTCCTACCCAACCCGGTGCACGCCGGCCTGTTCGGCGACGGCGTGGCTCTCGTCGACTCCGCGGCGGCCGGCAGTCTGCGCGTGGCGATCGGCAGCGAGCCCAGCGTGCTCTACATCGACTCGGCCAACCGCTGGCAGGACGCCTCGGGCGACGCGTTCCCCAGCGGCGGCGCTCAGCCCTTCGCAACGTCGCTGGCGGTCGGACCGAAGGCCACGGTGGCTGCGGGGTACCGCCACAGCGCACCCAAGGGCGCGACGCGCGAGACGTTCGGCGGGCAGATCTGGCTCGATCGAGGCGCCAGCGGCTGGGAAGCGATCGACAGCAAGCAGCTGGCCGCCGGTCAGCTCACCGACGTCGTCCCGTTCAAGGGCGGATTCGTCGCGGTCGGCACCGAGGACTTCGGCGTGGCCGCAGGCCGCCAGTTCCTGGGCGACAGCCAGCCCGACGGGCTGGTGTGGACGTCACCCGATGGCCGGAAGTGGACCCGCCTCGGCGTCACGTTGTCCGAGGTGACCGAGGGGGATCTCGAGGTGATCGAGAACCCCGACGCCAACCAGGCACCGGTCATCGCCGGAATCCTGGCCAGCCAGCCACCGGAGACCGTGGCACCGGCGGGCGGCCCGGGCGTGCGATCGCTCGATGCCGCCGCGCCCATCGGGAACGGCTTCATCGCCGTGGGCGTCGCCTACATGGGTGGAGATGCCGACCCGATCGTGGTCACGTCCCCCGACGGGAAGGCGCTCAAGGGCGAGAACGCCGGCGCCGGTGGTGCCGGCACCCAGCGCTTCCGCGACGTCTGCGTCGCCAACGGCGCCGCCATCGCCGTGGGCAGCTCCGGCGGGGCCGAGGGCTCCGACGTCCTCGTGCGCTACCGCGCCAAGGACGGCAAGTGGTCCGAGGTGAGCGACGACGGCTCGTTCGGCGGCGGCGGCAACCAGCAGGCCTACGGCTGCGCCGCAGGCGAGGACGGCTTCGTCGTCGTCGGCTCCGACGACCGCAGCGGTGACGCCGACGCCCGCGTCTGGACCTCCGAGGACGGGCTCGAATGGGCCCGGGCCGAGTCGGGCCTGTTCGGCGGCGGCGGCGATCAGTGGGCCAGCGCCGCGGCCGCGGTGCCCAGCGGCGGCTGGCTGATCGGCGGCACGGATACGGCGGTCGGCGACGGCGACGTGGCCCTGTGGCGTCTCGCGGACAACGGCGACATCTCCCGCCGCGATCGAGGCGAGCCCGAGCTCGGCGGCACCGGCCGGCAGTCGGTCACCAGCATCGTCGTCGACGACGATCGGGTGCTCATCGCCGGCACCGACTACGGCCGGGTCGGCATCTGGGAGTCCGACAGGATCGACCGGTAGCGCCACCTCACGCGTTTCCTCCGCGGGATCGGCCGCTACCGCGGCCATTCCCGCCCCGGAAAACGTGGAATCACCAACCCCGCTCGGCCAGCTTGGTGTCGAGCTGCGCGATCTCCTGGCCCCGCATGGCCTCACCCAGGCCCCGGCTCACCTTCGCCACGATCCCCGGATCGTCGTAGTGGGCGGTCGCCTCGACGATGGCCTTGGCCCGCCGCGCCGGGTCGTCGCTCTTGAAGATGCCCGAGCCCACGAAGTTGGCCTGGGCGCCGAGCTGCATGACCAGGGCCGCGTCGGCCGGGGTGGCGATGCCGCCGGCGCAGAACAGCGGCACCGGCAGGGTGCCGGTCTCCGCGATCTCCTGCACGAGGCCGACCGGCGCCCGCAGCTGCTTGGCCCAGTCGTAGACCTCGGCCGAGTCGGCCTGCGTGATCTTGCGGATGTCGCCCAGGATCGAGCGCAGGTGGCGCACGGCCTCGACGATGTTGCCGGTGCCGGCTTCGCCCTTGGAGCGGATCATGGCCGCCCCCTCGCTGATACGCCGCAGCGCCTCCCCGAGGTTGATGGCGCCGCACACGAACGGCACGGTGAACGCCCACTTGTCGATGTGGTGGGCCTCGTCGGCCGGAGTCAGGACCTCGGACTCGTCGACGTAGTCGACGCCCAGGGCCTGGAGGAGCTGCGCCTCGACGAAGTGGCCGATGCGGGCCTTGGCCATGACCGGGATCGTCACCGCCGACTTGATGCCCTCGATCAGCTCGGGGTCGCTCATACGGGCGACGCCGCCGTCGCGGCGGATGTCGGCGGGCACCCGTTCGAGCGCCATCACCGACACGGCGCCGGCGTCCTCGGCGATCTTGGCG
>JBKPHE010000155.1:0-7521 GCA_046744485.1 Actinomycetota bacterium
GCGCATTGTGCTCATGGTTCGCTCGCTGACGCTCGCTCACCCGCGCGACGCTACCGTCACCCGGGCCGCCGGCCACCGCGGCGCGTGGCGGTTTCACCCCGGTGGTGTTTGGGCCGGCTCCAACTGGCAAGGTAAGAGCCATGGGTACCGTCGTCATCACGGGTGCCGATTCGCCGCTCGGCCGCCGTGTCGCCACGCTCACCGTCGGCGCCCCGGGCGTCGGCGCCGTGGTCGCCCTCGCGGATCGGTCGGTCGTGGGTTTGCCCGATGGGGTGGACGTCCGGCGCGTCGACCTCGGCACCGACGACGTCAAGCCGCACCTCGAGGGTGCCGAGTCCGTCGTGCACCTGGCGACCTCCGTGCCGGCCTCGCCGACGGCGCCGACCCGCGACGTCGACCGGGCCCGTCGCCTGTTCGAGGCCGCAGGGGACGCCGCGGTGCCGCACCTCGTGGTTCTGTCGAGCGCCACCGTCTACGGCGCCTGGCCCAACAACCCGGTGCCGCTGACAGAAGAGGCGACCCTGCGCCCCAACCCCGGGTTCGCCTTCGCCGCGGAGCGCGCCGAGATCGAGCGGCTGGCGGCCGAGTGGCGGGGTGCCCATCCCGGTGTGGTGCTCACCGTGCTCCGCCCGGCGCGAACCGCCGGGGCCGATGCTCGCGAGTGGTTGGTGCCGGCGCTGCGCCCGGGCCCGGCGGTCCCCGAGACGGCCGACGAGCCCCCGGTCCAGTTCCTGGACGTCGGCGATCTGGCGGCCGCGATCGACCTGGGCCGGAGCCAGCGGCTCGACGGTGCCTTCAACGTGGCGCCCGATGGATCGGTCCCCGGCGACGAGGTGCGCTCGCTGACCGGCGCACCGCTGAAGGTCCCGCTGCCGGAGCGGGTGGCCGGCCGCCTGGTGCGGTGGGGATTCCGCTGGGGCCTCGGGCCGACGCCCCCGGAGCTGGTGGCCTACACGCTGCACCCGTGGACGATCGCCAACGACCGCCTGCGCGCCCAGGGTTGGTCCCCCACGGTGACCAACGAGGAAGCCTGCGTCGATGCGTTCGAGGCCGGCGCCTGGGCCACGATGAGTCCCCGCCGGCGCCAGGAGATCGCGCTCGGGGTGGCAGGCGCCGGCCTCGCCGCGGTCGCCACCGGCGGCGTGCTGGTTGCCCGCCGCTTGTTGCGGTCGCGTCGCTAGCAACCATCGGCGCCCGGCGCCGGACGGCGTTCGCGGGCGCGGCGGCGCTCAGGTGTCGGTCCGGCGCTGACTTCCCAGGGTCACGGTCAGCGTCGTCGGGTTGTCGTCGCGCACCACGGTGGCGGCGATCTGGTCGCCCGGAGACCGCGACCGCAGGGTGATCATGAGGTCGGGCACGTGGCCGATCATGCGCGCGTCGATCTCGACGAGCACGTCGCCTACCCGCAGGCCCCCCCGATCGGCCGGGCTGTCGGGCGCCACCGAGGCGATCAGGACACCGCCGCCGGCGACGTCGGGATCGCCGGCGTCGCTCCCCTCGATGCCGAGCCAGCAACGTTCCACCTTGCCGATCGCCACCAGGTCCTCGGCGACCTTCCGGGCCACCTCCACGGGGACGACGTACGAGGCGCTGCCATCGTCGACCCCGGTGACGATGCCGACCACCACCCCGCGGGGGTTGACCAGCGGCGCCCCCACGGCGTGTGCCGGCGTGTCGCCGGTGGTCTCGACGACTGCGTCGAGCGTGGCACCCGTCGAGGCCTGGTATCGCCGGGTGGGGCCGACGAGGGCCGCCACCGTCGTGGCGCCGCCCGCGGCCCCGACGCTCACGGTGAACGACGTCTGGCCCTGGACCAGCCCGGCCTCGTTCGCCAGCAGGCCGGTGCGGTAGCCATGCCCGTCCAGGTCGAGCACCGCGATGCCGGTCGACTGGTCGGAGCCCACCACCTCCGCCTCGGTCGACGACCCGTCGGCCAGGCGGACGCGCAGGGGTCCGGCTCCGTCGACGACGCTGGCGCTGGTGAGCACGATCCCGTCGTCGCGCACGACGATCCCGGAGCCGCCCCCGTCGACGGCGACGACCGCCGGCGCGATCTGTTGGCGGATGCCGCTGACGGTCTGATCTGCGGCCCGCGGCGAGGACGAGACGTTGTCAAGGGCCACCCGCTCGACCACTGGGCGATCGACGATCCGTTCGCCCACGCCGAACGCCAGAACCCCCGCGCCCGCGAGGACGGCACCGGCGGTGCCGGCGACCGCCACCACACCCCAGGGAAGCCCGGACTGCCGATCGCGGCCACCTGCGCCCTCGCCGCGCTGCGGCCCCAGCTCCGACGGGTGGCGCCACAGCCGATCGTCGGGGTGCGGCGGCGGACGGAACCGGGAGAGATCCGCTTCGGCGTCATCGTCGAAGGGCACGGCGCGGAGGATAACTCTGGGTGGCCGCCGAGAGACCGCGCCCACCGGTCAGGGCCTGCGTAGCATGAACACGATGGAGAGGCCGCGCAACGAGGCCGAGCGACCCGCGCTCGCGCCGCCCGAGGGCGACACCTGGATCGGCTTGTCCGCAGCGCCGCTCCCGGTCGCCGAAGCCGCGGCCTGGGCGGTGCGCCCTGACTGCGGGGGCCTGGTCCTCTTCTCCGGCACCGCCCGCGACCACGCGGAGGGGCGACCCGGGGTCCACCGACTCGAGTACGAGGCCTACGAGGAGCAGGTAGTCCCCCGCCTTCGTGACGTGGCCGAGGAGGCGCGCGTGCGGTGGCCGATGGTGGGCCGCGTCGCCCTGCTGCACCGTGTCGGCGTTCTGGAGATCGGCGCTAGCGCGGTGGTCGTCGCCGTGTCCGCGCCGCACCGCGACGAGGCCTTCGCGGCCGCCCGCTTCTGCATCGACACCCTCAAGCGCTCGGTTCCCATCTGGAAGCGCGAGTCGTGGACGGGCGGCGAGAGCTGGGGGCTGGAGGCGCAGCACATCGTCGACGCGGGAGCTGGGTGATTCCGTGGCTGCCGTCGCCTTCCTCCTGATCGCCGTGGTGATCTCAGCGGTCGGGTTGACAGTGCTGTACGTGCGGAACCGTCCCCCCACCTCGCTGGACGCCAGCATCGACAGCTTCCGCCGCGAGATGGAGGCCCTGGCGCCACGCGACGGTGAGGTCCGGCCCCGACGCTGGTGGAAGCGCTAGTGGCCCGCGACCTCGCCATCGACCTCGGCACGGCCAACACCCTCGTGTACGAGCGGGGACGCGGCATCGTCCTCAACGAGCCGACCGTCATCGCCCTGAACACCCGCACCCGTGAGGTGCTCGCGATGGGCCACGACGCCTGGCAGATGATCGGGCGCACGCCCAGTGACATCGTCGCCGAGCGCCCCCTCCGCCAGGGCGCCATCACCGACTTCGACGTGACCCAGCGGATGATCCGGCTGCTGCTGCACCGCGTGCGTGTCGGGCGCTTCAACCGCCCACGCGTGGTGGTGTGTGTCCCCTCGGCGATAACCGAGGTCGAGCGCCGAGCGGTGGCCGAGGCCGCCCGGCGGGCAGGGGCCACCGATGCCTTCCTCATCGAGCAACCCATGGCCGCCGCCATCGGCTGCGGGCTCCCGATCCACGAGCCCATCGCCAGCCTGGTGATCGACGTGGGCGGCGGCACCACCGAGACCGCGTTGGTGTCGCTCGGCGGGGTGGTGGCGCTCGACGCGGTGCGGGTCGGGAGCTTCGACATCGACGGCGCCATCCAGGCCTACGTGCGTCGGGAGTACGGCATCGCTGTGGGGGAGCGCACCGCCGAGGAGATCAAGATCGCCATCGGCTCGGCGTGGCCGGTGCGTGACGAGCTCAAGGCCGAGGTCCGGGGCCGTGACCTGGCGTCGGGCCTGCCGAAGACGGTGATCCTGACGCCGGCCGAGATCCGCGCCGCCATCGACGACGTGATCACGGAGATCATCGAGTCGGTCGTCGCGTGCCTCGGAAACGCCCCGCCCGAGCTGGCCCACGACCTCATCACGCAGGGCCTGCACCTGGTGGGCGGGGGCGGCATGCTGGGCGGCCTCGATCAGCGCATCGCCCACGAGACCGAGATCGACGTCCACCTGGTCGAGAGCGCCCTCGAGTGTGTCGTGCTCGGCGCCGGCCGCTGCATCGAGGAGCCGGCGGCGCTGCGCGTGGTGTTCCAGGCCGGGCGCTAGTGGGAGCAGGGGTCCACTCGGAGCCCTCGGGTCCCTGTCAGCGCCGGTGGCCCGCACCGGGCCTGGGCGCCGACGGAAGGCGAGACACTAGGGTCCGGCCCCGTGCCTGCCGCGACCGAACTCCTCGCCGATACCCGGCGGGCGCTGCTCCACGACCGGCGCCAGCTGACGCTCGACGAGCTGTCGGCGCTGGCGGCGGTGTCCGATCCGGAGGTCCGGGCTCTGGCCGCGCTCGCGCACGAGGTGCGCCTGGCGTGGAGCGGTGACGTAGTCGAGGTCGAGGGGATCCTCTCGGCCAAGACGGGCGGCTGTCCGGAGGACTGCCAGTTCTGCTCACAGTCGGCGCGCTACGACTCGCCGGTGAAGGCCGTCCCGCTGCTCGCGCACGACGAGGTGGTGGCCGCGGCCAAGGAGACGGCAGCGCTGGGTGCGAGCGAGTTCTGCCTGGTCTACGCGGTGCGGGGCCCCGACGAGCGGCTGATGGCGCACCTCGAGGAGGTCGTGCCCCTGGTCCGCCGGGAGACGGGCCTCGACGTGGCGGTGAGCGCCGGCATCCTCGACGACGGCCAGGCCCGTCGCCTCGCCGAGGCCGGAACCCACCGCTACAACCACAACCTTGAGACGGCTCGGTCACACTTCCCCCACATCGTGACCACCCACACCTGGGAGGAGCGGTTCGCCACGTGTGGGCTGGTGCGGCGACACGGGATGGAGCTGTGCTGCGGCGTATTGCTGGGAATGGGCGAATCCGACGAGCAGCGGATCGAGCTGCTCGGGCAGCTGCGGGAGGCGGGGCCCGCCGAGGTGCCGCTCAACTTCCTCGATCCCCGCCCGGGCACGCCGTTGGCCGGTCGCCCGCTGGTGGCGGCGCTGGAGGCCATCCGCTGGATCGCGCTGTTCCGACTGGCCCTGCCGGACGTGATCCTCCGCTATGCCGGCGGCCGCGAGGTCACGCTCGGCGACCTGCAGGAGATGGGGATGACGGCCGGCATCAACGCCCTGATCGTCGGCAACTACCTGACGACGTTGGGGCGGGCGCCACAGGAGGACCTGGTCATGCTCGACAACCTGCGCATGCCCGTCGGCAGGCTCTCGATCTGATGCCGAGGTCCGCAGACTCGACCCTGCCGGCAGCGGCCGACTGGCGTCACTGCTCGGGGTGCGGGGCCCCGGTGGAGGAGTGCCCCGGCTGCTCGGGCGCCTACGAGCCCTGGCGCTTCTGCGTGGACTGCGGTCGTTGGCTGACCGTGCAGGTCACGCCGACGGGGTGGCGGGCCCGGTGCCGGGGGTGCGGCGGCGTGTTGGAGGCGTCCCACGGTGCGGCCCGTTAGAACGCGCGCGGCTGCCGCCCCTGATCCCGGTTCCGGCCTCGTCCCCGCCGCGGCCATCGCCGCGCTGCCGAAGGTCGAGCTCCACGTCCACCTCGAAGGGTCCATGCGGCCGTCGACGGTGCTGACGCTGGCCGAGCGCAACGGCATCGATCTCGGGGTCGAGTCCGAGGCCGAGCTGGCGGAGCGCTACCGATTCCGCGACTTCCTCCACTTCATCGACCTGTTCCGCGCCGGCCTCGCGGTCCTGCGCACACCGGAGGACCTGGTCAGCTGTGCCGACGCCCTCACCGACGAGCTGGCGCGCCAGCGCGTCCGCTGGGCTGAGGTCACCACCACGCCGGTCCATCACGTCCGCACCCGGGGCTGGGCGGAGGCCACCTACGCAGCGGCCCTCGACGAGTCCCAGCGGCGGGCCGCATCCCGCGGCGTCGAGGTCCGCTGGATCCTGGACATCTCCCGGGGCGAGGAGCTTCCCGACGACCACCTGACGGCCTCGCTGCTGGCCGGCGCCAATGCCCCGGCCGGCGCAGTGGCGATGGGCCTCGGGGGGCCGGAGGCGGAGTGGCCGCCCGAGCTCTACGGCGACACGTTCGCCCGCGCCCGGGCGGCCGGGGTCCCGGCGGTCGTCCATGCCGGCGAGGCCGCGGGTCCGGCCAGCGTGACCGGAGCCCTCGATCGCCTCCACGCCGTACGGATCGGGCATGGTGTACGCGCCCTCGAGGACCGGTCCTTGGCGCGGCGTCTGGTCGACGAGCAGGTGCCACTGGAGGTCTCGCCCACCTCCAACGTGCTGCTCGGCGTGACCGCACCCTCGATTGCGGACCACCCGATCGGCGAGATGATCGCGCTCGGCATGGACGTGTCGGTCAACACCGACGACCCCGGCTACTTCTCCACCACGCTCGAGCGGGAGCTCGCCCTCGTGGCCGAGCACCACGGGGTCGACACCGGCGGGCTGGCGGCGCTGCAGCGGCGGGCGATGTCCGCGTCGTTCGCGCCCCCCGAGATCCGAGCGTCCTTCGGGGCCGAGGTCGCCGCCTGGGAGTCGACGTGGAGCGGGCCGTGAGCGGCGACGATCCCTAGCGGCGCAGGCGCCACGAGCGCCCACTAGCGGCTCACGTCCTCCGCCGCCTGCCGGACCTGCCAGTCGCGATCCGTGAGCGCCCGCTCGAGCGCGGCCTCGACTTCCGGGCCCTCGAACGGCGCCAACGCGAGGACCGCCCTCCGGCGGACCGCGGGGCGGTCGGTGGTGGCGGCCAGGATGGCTGGCAGGCCGGCGGGGTCGCCGATGGCGCCGAGCGCCGCGACCGCCGCCTCCCGGCAGATCGGGTCGTCATGTCCCGTCGTCACCGTGGCCAGCGCGGCGACCACCCCGGGTTCGGGGGGTCGGCGCTCACCCGAGGCCCAGGCCGCCGCCTCCACGACGGCGGCATCCGCGTCGTCGAGGACCGGGGCCAGCGCGGGATCGACGTCCCCGGGCATGCCCGCCGCCAGCTCGGCCCCCCGAGCCCGCACGATGGCCGACGGGTCCGCCAGCGCGGCGACGAGGTCGGCGGGAGCCAGCGATCCGGCGCGGGCCAAGGCGCCGAGGGCGGTGGCCCGCACCGACGGCTCCGGATCCGCGAGGAAGGCGCGGGCCGTGGCGGCATCGCCCTGGTGCCCGGCCACGGCCGCCGCCCGTCGCCGGGTCACGGCGTCCGACATCTGCCGGGGCATGGCCTCGTCCGTCGCCGGTCAGAGCCCGCTCAGGACCTGGTTGCCGGCCACGGCCAGGGCAACGATGATGCTCGAGACCACGAGCCCGAGAAACGCGACCAGCACCAGCAGCTCACCCGTCGCCTTGAGCCTGGTCGTCGCGCGCGGCTGCAGCGGTACCACTTGGCCGTGCTCAGGCCGGCGCTGGGGGGAGGGGGGACGGCGCTCGTCGCCGGGCGAAGCGACGCCGGTGGGAGGAGGGCCGGGACCTGTCACTGCCTCGGCACCCGCCGGGTAGGCCGCAGCGGCAGTCGGCTCGGCCGCGACGGGGGTCGGGTCGGCGGGGACGGCCGCG
>JBKPHE010000141.1:0-12021 GCA_046744485.1 Actinomycetota bacterium
GAACCTTCGACCTCACCCTTATCAGGGGTGCGCTCTAACCGACTGAGCTATAGCCCCGCGTGCGAGCGCACCAGGCTAGCCCTGGGTGCCGCGATCGGGCGAACCCTCAACGGCCGGCACGCGGACGGGTTCGGCGCGGTCGTCGCCATCGCCGTCGTCCTGCATGGACGCCATCATCGGAACTCGATGCTTGGCGGTGTGGCGGGGTCCGTCGGGCCGTCCGGGCGCAGCGCGCGCGCCGGGTGGGCGGAGGCCGCGTTGCCGGGCACCCGGTTGCCGGGGGATCGGCTCCTTCACGATCGTGTACCGCAGGCCGCCGGTCAGTTCGTTGAGCAGGTTGAGGAGCACGACCATCAGCACGTTGCCGATCGAGCCGGCCACCACCAGGATCCCGCCGCCGATGGCGGCCACCCGGAAGAGTGTGCCGTCGTCGAACTTGTAGCCACCGACGAGCACCTCGCCGTCGGCGCAGTCGTCGTCCTCTTCGAACTCGGTTCCGGCCGGAACCTCGGCCTTGAGCGTGCACGTCCCGTACGCGCCCATGCGGGTGACGAAGCTCTCGACGTCGTCGATCGTCCCGACCGACCGGCCCACGTTCCAGAGCAGCGTCCCCGCCACGACGACGATCAGGCACACGCAGATGTAGAACAACGCCGACAGCTTGAAGACCGACCACGGGTCGATGGACCAGAGCCGCTGGCGCACGCGGAGCCCACGCCGCGACTTGCGCTTCGGGGCCCGACGCGGACGGACGCGAGCGACCAGCCGCCTGGCCATGCCCGACTCGGGCGCCCCATCGCCGAACGGTTCGGTGCCGTCGGGGTCGAGCTCGGGGCCGACGACCGGAGCGGGTGCGGTGATCGCGCCCGGCGGTGGGCCGGCCGACGCGCCCTCGGTGGCGGGACCGGCCGGCGATGACACCGCCCGGGTGAAGGTCGACCACAGAGACTCCGGCTGGCCGGGCGGAACCTCGCCGTAGCGCCGCCCGCCGCCTTCGACCCCGCGATCGGCGGTCGTCTGCCACTCCTGGGGGCGCGCATCGGTGTCGGCCACGCCAGGGTCGCTGCCCCTCGTTTCACCCTCCAAACGGTCGGTCATTCCCGCGCCGCCCGTGGGTGGCAGGCCCGCCTCGTCATGGCCGTTGGCGCCGTTGCCACCCGAGGGACCGGCGCCGGCGACCGGAGGCAACCCGGCGCGCGGATCGGCCACCGGACCACGGGCGGCGGTCGGTTCTTCAGGTTGCTGCTCTGCACCGCCTCCGCCTTGGCCGTGATCGTCGGTGGTCACTCCGGACGGGTCAACCGGCATCGCGGGGAGTCTACGGCACGACTGTCTCCGCGCCCTAGCAGCCCCACCAGGTCTTTTTCATGATACTCCGACCACAAAGTGCGTTCATCCGCCACAGACGACGAAGTGGACCGGATCGGTGTCGGGCAACGGCTGGCACAGGCCCGCCTCGGGCGCGACGCGACGTAGCTCGTCTACGTCGGTCCGCGGCACGTCGATGGCCAGACCGCGCTCGTGATCGGACGTGCCGGGCCGTGCCACCGGGTAGGGGTTCGTCGCCCGCCGCTCCCATAGCGCTTCCTGCTGGGACCGGGTCCGCAGGCCCGAGACCACGGTGACCGGGCGGCCCAGCAGTCCGTCGGCCCGCGCCAGGGCGGCCAGCATGGCGGGAGCCAGGCCGGCCCGACGCCCCCCGGCCCCACCCGCCGGGCCACCGGCGCCCAAGTCCGCGGGACGGCGGGTGGCGCGGGCCCGCGCGTAGGCCTCCACCTCGCCGACCCGCACCTGCACGACAACCTCGTCGCCATCGCGCTCGATCTCCAGGAGATCGGCGCCGTTGGCGGCCGCCACCTCGAGCGCCGTCCGCTCGCCGTCGGCGGCCCCGGCGAGTGCTGCGGCATCGGCCGCGGTGCGCGCCCGTGCCCGGTCGTCGAGCGCTCCCGCCACCGGCACGAGTGCCAGCAGCGCCACGCAACACAACCCCACCATCGCCGCCGCCAGCGGGACGATCTGCCCGCCATCGTTGCCCTCGCGGCGGCACCACCGGCGAGGCGCACCTCTCCGTACTCGGGACACCCCAGACACCTCCCCCAGGCCGCGCTCCGTCGGGCGCGGCCCGTCACCGTCCTGAGGGGGAAGTCAGCGAGGAGGGGATGGCCGCTGTAGGACCGGCCCTTGCCGACCCGGGACGACCTGCCCGATCAGCCGGCGAGGTCCGCGCCCAGCACCGGCGCCACCGCCGCGACGCTCTGGCCGGCGTCGAGGTTCATGACCCGGACGCCGGTCGCGTCCCGACCCTGGGACGAGACGTCGCGTACGGCCGTGCGGATGATCGTGCCGGCCGAGGAGATGACGAAGATCTCGTCATCGATGCCCACCATGAAGGCGGCGACGACGAAGCCCTTCTTGGCGGTGAGCTTGATGCCCCGCACCCCCTGCCCACCGCGACCCTGGGGGTTGAACCTGTCGAGCTGTGTGCGCTTGCCGTAGCCCGCATCGGTGACGATCAGCAGCGAGACGTCGTCACGAGCCACGTCGCACGACACCACCTCGTCGCCCGCCCGCAGCTTCATTCCTCGCACGCCGGCGGCCGCCCGGCCCATCGCCCGCACGTCGTCCTCGACGAACCTGATCGTCATGCCCGAGCGCGCCACCATGAAGATGTCGTCGCCCCCGTTGGTGGGGATCACCTTCACGAGCTCGTCGCTGTCACGCAGGTGGATGGCAATGAGCCCGCTGCGCAACGACGAGTCGTACTCGTTGAACTTGGTCTTCTTGACCTGTCCCTGCCTGGTGGCGAAGAACAGGAACCGGTTGGTCTCGTAGTCGCGGGTGTCGATGACGGCCTGGATGTGCTCCCCCGGCTGCAGCGGCAGCAGGTTGACGATCGCCGTGCCCCGCGCCGTGCGGTCCTTGCGCGGGATCTCGTGCGCCTTCAGCCGGTAGACCCGTCCCCGGTTGGAGAAGAACAGCAGGTAGGCGTGCGCGGTGGTGGTCAGGATGTGGCTGACGTAATCGTCATCCCGGCGGCTGGCGCCGGCGACGCCGCGGCCGCCGCGGCCCTGGGCCCGGAATGCATCGGCCGCAACGGTCTTCACGTAGCCCCGCGACGACATCGTGACGACCAGCTCTTCGTCGTCGATGAGGTCCTCGATGTCGATGTCGCCCACCTCGTACGTGATCTCCGAGCGCCGGGGCGTGGCGAACCGGTCCTTCACCGCGGTCAGCTCGTCCCTGATCACGGAACGCAGCTTGGCGTCGTCGCCGAGGATGGCCTCGAGCTCGGCGATCGTCGCCCGTAGGGTCTCGGCCTCGGTCTCGAGGTCGATGCGGGCCAGGCGGGTGAGCTGGCCCAGGCGCATGTCGAGGATGTGCTCGGCTTGCTCGATGGAAAACTCGAACGGCTCCGCCATGAGCCCGGTACGGGCGGCGGCGCGGTCTTCGGAACCGCGGATGAGGGTGATCACCTCGTCGATGACGTTGATCGCCTTGAGCAGCCCCTCGACCAGGTGGGCCCGACGGCGAGCCTTGTCGAGCCGGAACTGACTGCGGCGTCGGATGACGTCGACCTGGTGGTCGATGTAGGCCTGCAGCACCTGCACCAGGTTGAGTGTGCGGGGCACGCCGTCGACCAACGCCACCGTGTTGACGGCGAAGTTGGTCTGCAATGGCGTGTGCTTGAACAGGTTGTTGAGGATGACGAGCGCCGGAGCGTCCTTCTTGAGCTCGATGACGAGGCGGGTGTGGCCGCCGGCCGACTCGTCGTTGACGTCGGCGATGCCCTCGATCTGCCGGGTTTCCACCAGCTCCTTGATCTTGGTGGCGGTGGCCGAGATCGACGCCTGGTACGGCATCTCGGTGACCACGATGCGGTCGCGCTGGCGCCCGGTGCCCTCGACGATCTCGGTGCGGGCCCGCAGGCGGATGGACCCCTTGCCGGTGCGGTAGGCGTCAAGGATGCCTGCCCGTCCCATGATGAGTCCGCCGGTGGGGAAGTCGGGCCCAGTGACGAACTGCATCAGGTCGTCGGCCTTGGCCTCGGGGTGGTCGAGCAGGTGGAGCACTGCGTCGATGGTCTCGCCCAGGTTGTGGGGCGGGATGTTGGTGGCCATGCCCACCGCGATGCCCTGGCTGCCGTTGACCAGCAGGTTCGGGAACCTGGCCGGGAGCACCAGCGGCTCCTGGAACTCGCCCGAGTAGTTGTCGGCCATGTCGACGGTCTCTTCGTCGATGTCCCGGAGCATCACATCCATGGCCAGCGGGTCGAGCCGGCACTCCGTGTAGCGCCGGGCTGCGGGACCGAAGTCGGGCGAGCCGAAGTTCCCGTGGCCGTCGACCAGCGGGTGGCGCAACGAGAAGTCCTGCGCCATGCGCACCAACGCGTCGTAGATGGCATCCTCGCCGTGGGGGTGGTACTTGCCACCGACTTCACCGGTCACCCGGGCGCACTTCATGTGGCTGCGGTCGGGACGGGCACCGATGTCGTACATGCCCCAGCGAATGCGGCGGTGCACTGGCTTGAGGCCGTCGCGCACATCGGGCAGGGCCCGGGCGGTGATGACCGACATGGCGTAGTCCAGGAAGGAGCGCTCCATCTCCTCCTGGATCTCGATCGGTTCGACGGCCAGGCGGCCGCGTTCCTCCGCGCCGTTCTCGTCTGCGTTGGGTGTGGGGGGAGTGCCGTCAGCCACGAGTCGGGTCAGATGTCGATGAAACGGACGTCTTTGGCGTTGGTCTGGATGAACTGCTTGCGCATCTCGACGTCTTCGCCCATGAGGATCGAGAGCACCTCGTCTGCCAGCGCCGCCTGCTCGACGTTGACCTGCAGCAGTGTGCGGTAGGTGTCGTCCATCGTTGTGACCTTGAGCTCTTCCCAGTCCATCTCGCCCAGGCCCTTGAGCCGCTGGAAGTCCTTCTTGTGGTTGGGATGCTCCGCGAGGAAGCGAGCCTTGGCGGATTCGTCCTTGAGGTAGGTCTTCTCGCGGCCGATTTCGGTGGAGTACAGCGGCGGCTCGCAGATGTAGACGTGGCCCTGCTCGACAAGCGGCTTCATCTGCCGGAAGAAGAAGGTGAGCAGCAGGGTGCGGATGTGGGACCCGTCGACGTCGGCGTCGGTCAGGATGCACACCTTGTCGTAGCGGCGCTTGTCGTTGTCGAACTCGTCGCCGAGGCCGGCGCCGATGGCCGAGATGAGGGTCTGGATCTCGTTGTTGCGGAGCATCTTGTCGATGCGGGCCCGTTCGACGTTGAGGATCTTGCCCCGGATGGGCAGGATCGCCTGCGTCGCCGGGTCGCGGGCCTGGACGGCCGAGCCGCCAGCCGAGTCGCCCTCGACGATGAACAGCTCGCGCTCGTCGCGGTTCTTCGACGAGCAGTCCTTGAGCTTGTCGGGCATGCCGGCGCCGTCGAGCAGCGTCTTGTTGCGCACGACGTCGCGTGCCTTCTTGGCGGCCGCACGAGCCTGCGCCGCGGCGACGCCCTTGCGGACGATCTTGTTGGCCTCGGTCGGGTTTTCCTCGAGCCAGTCGCCCAGCTTCTCGTTGGTGGCTCGCTGCACCAGCGTCTTCATGGCGGTGTTGCCGAGCTTGGCCTTGGTCTGGCCCTCGAACTGGGGGTCACGCAGCCGCACCGAGATGATGGCCGTGATGCCCTCGCGGATGTCCTCACCGGCGAGGTTCGGGTCCTTCTCCTTGAGTTGCTGCTTCGCGCGGGCGTACTTGTTGACGGCGGTCGTGAGCGCGGCCTTGAAGCCCTCTTCGTGGGTGCCGCCCTCGATCGTGTTGATGCCGTTGGCGAAGCTGTGGATGCCGTCGGTGTTGAACCCGCTGTTCCACTGGAACGCGACCTCGACCTCGGAGGTCTGGTCTTCGTCGGCGTAGTAACCAACCTTGGAGAACAGGCTCTCCTTGGTCTTGTTGACGTGCTTGACGAAGTCGATGATGCCGCCCGAGTACTTGTAGACGACCGGCTCGTGCTCGTGGCCCTCGCGCTCGTCGCGGAAGCGGATCTCGAGGCCCTTGTTGAGGAACGCCATCATCTGCAGGCGCTCGAGGATCGTGCGGGCTGAGAACTCGACGGTCTCGAACACCGTGGCGTCGGGCCAGAAGGTGACGGTCGTACCCCGGCGGGGACCGGAGCGGCCGTTGCGGGGAGCGTCGCCCGTGACCTTGAGCTTGCCCTGCGGTCGGCCGCCGTCGACGAAGGTCTGGGTGTAGCGCTTGCCGTCGCGGTCGACCTCGACGACGAGCCGGCGCGACAGGGCGTTCACCACGGACACGCCCACGCCGTGGAGCCCGCCGGAGACCTTGTAGCCGTCGCCGCCGAACTTCCCCCCGCCGTGGAGCTTGGTGAGCGCGATCTCGACCCCGGAGATCTTGTGGACCGGGTGGATGTCGGTGGGGATGCCACGCCCGTTGTCGACCACGCGGCAGCCGCCGTCGGCCAGCAGCGTGATGTCGATGCGGTCGGCTTCGCCCGCCATTGCTTCGTCCACCGAGTTGTCGACGACTTCCCACACCAAGTGGTGGAGACCGGACGGACCGGTGGAGCCGATGTACATGCCCGGCCGCTTGCGGACCGGGTCGAGGCCCTCCAGGACCTGCATGTCTTTGGCTCCGTACGAGGTGCTTCTCTGCGGCAAGGCGCGCCCTTTCGGCGAGGTCGATTCTTAGGGGCGGATGACCGGCGCCCGGAGGCCTTTTGCCTGGTCAGAGCCGCAAATCACAACAACGCAAGTCTACCAGAGGGGTGTGACGTTCCGGCTCATCCCAAGGGCCCTCCGCGGCCCCGTGCGGCGGCGTCCGCGGTGACCGCCGCGGCCCCGTCACCCCGGCCTGGCGACCCGGCGCGGCGGCCGTGGTCTTCTGCGCCCGCGGTCGACCCGCACTTCGATCCGTGCGATCTGGTGGGACCCGGCGAGCTCGGTGACGCGGGCCACCAGTTGCGCCTCGAGGAACCGCACGTGGGTCGCCAGCGCCGGTTCGTCGCACGCCACCACCAGTGCCTCGCCATCGATCGCCACCGGCCGCGTGCGCCCCGCCATCGCCTCCCCGACGACGTCGTGCCAGCGGTCGAACACCACCTCGATGCCCACTCGGCTCGGGGCGCCGAGGCGACCCAGGACCCGATCGAGGGTGTCGGCGAGCCGCGTCGGCGGCGACGGGGAACCGGGGAGAGGCTGCCAACCCATGCGTACAGTCAAGCACCCGGGGCCGAGCCGGGCGGTGCGTCTCGTGTGTCGTCCACGACCGTGACCGCGCCCCCCTTGAGCCGCAACACGATGTCCGGATGGGCGTCGGGCGGTAGGCCGCCGGCGGTGGTCAGTACCGTCTGCCCGGGCGGCAGGTTGGCCACCAGGGCCCGGCTGCGCTCGGGATCCAGTTCGCTGAAGACGTCATCGAGCAGCAGGACCGGTGGGCTCCCGGTCGTCGCGGTCACGACGTGGTGCACCGCCAACCGCAACGAGAGCGCCAGCGTTCGCTGCTCGCCCTGGCTGGCGTGGGTCCTGGCGGGGCTGCCGGCAAGGTTGAGCACCAGGTCGTCGCGGTGGGGTCCGACCGTGGACACCCCACGCCGCAGATCGTCCGGCCGGGCCGCAGCCAACGCGACCGCCAGGCCCTGGTCCCGCCACGCGCCGTCGTAGGTGATCGTCACCTGCGCCGGCTCCCGGGCCAGGGCGTCGTACATCGACGACAAGAGTGGCGTCAGCCGCTCGACCAGCTCGACCCGCGCCGCCGCCAGCGCCTCGCCAATCTGCGCCAGCTTGGAATCCCACACGTCGAGCGTGAATGCGGCGGACTCGTCGAGCCGTCCCCCGGTCTGTCGGAGAAGCGCGTTGCGCTGCCGCAGGATCTTGTCCACCTCCACCCTCAGTGCGTCGTTGCGGGGGTGCAGCGTCACCAGGGCGTCGTCGAGGAAGCGCCGCCGTTCCCCGGGCCCATCTTTGACGATGTCCAAATCGTCCGGCGTGAAGACGGTGACCCGGAGCGACCCCAACAGGTCCCGCGCCCGGCGCAGCGACTGGCGGTTCACGAGGACCCGATTGCGGCCGGTGGGCTGCAGCTGCGCCTCGAGGAGGAGCTCGCGCCCGTCGCGTTCGGCGAGCGCCCGGACGACGGCGAACGGCGCGCCCTGCCGCACCAGTGCCTCCGTGGGGGCGCCCCGGAACGACGACACCGACGCCAACCAGGCCAATGCCTCGAGCAGGTTGGTCTTGCCCTCGCCGTTGGCGCCGACCAACACGGTCAACCCGGGCGACAGGTTGACCTCGATCGATGTGTAACTGCGGAAGTCGGTGAGCCACAGCGTGCGGACGTGCACGCCTCAGTGCCCCCGCACCGGTCAGCTCACGCGCACGGGCATGAGCAGGTAGAGGAAGTCATCGTGCTCCGGGCTGCGCACCAGCGCGGGCTTCAGCGAGTCCACCGTCTCGATGAGCACCTCGTCGCCCTCGAGTACCTCGACACCCTGCAGCAGGTAGTCCGGGTTGAACGCCACGGTCAGTTCCGTGCCCTCGTACTTGGCGTCGAGTGATTCGTGCGCTTGGCCGACGTCCTGGGTCACAGCCACGAGATCGAGGCCCTCCGGCGACATCGCCAGACGCACCGGCGTCGCCTCGCGCGCCAGCAACTTCACACGCCTGAGCCCTTCGAGGAGGCCCTCGCGGCTGACGACCAGCCGGTTGGGTGGCGCCGACGACGGGATCAGGCCCCGGTAATTGGGGAAGTCGCCCTCGATCAGCATCGTCGTCAGGCGCACGTCGCCGGCCTCGAACCCCGCATCGCGTTCACCCAACCTGACGGTCAGCTCACCGACACCACCGAGCACCTTGGTGAGGTCGTTGAGCGCACGGGACGGCACCAGCACGGACTGGCCCTCGGCCAACACCGTCTGGCCCGGCAGGTCGCGCACGGCCAGCCGGAACGAGTCGGTGGCCACGAGCCGCAGGCCGCCCTCCTCCGCCGACATGAGCACGCCGGTCAGGATGGGGCGGGCATCGTCGCCCGAGGCAGCAGGGACGACCTGCCGCAAGGCTGCCGCCAACTCGGTGGCATCGAGGGTCACTGCCTCGCCGGTCGTCTCGGGCAACCGTGGGAACTCGTCGACCGGGAAGACCCGCAGCGAGAACTCGGAGCGACCAGCGGTGATCCTGGCCTGCTCCCCGTCGACGTCGATCTCGACCGCACCCGGAGCGAGCGATCGCACCACATCGGAGGTCAGTCGTGCCGGCAGGACCGCGACGCCATCGGTCGTCCCCTTGAGCCCCTCGCGGATGACGACGGCGATGGTCAGCTCGAGGTCGTGCCCTGTGAGGGTCAAGGTGTCGCCCCGTAGTTCGGTGCGGATGCCCGAGAGCACCGGGAGCGCGCCACCGCGGCTGGCGGTCGCTCGGCCGGCGGTGCCGAGGGCTTCGACGAGAACGTCTCGCTCACATCGGAACTTCACGCCGTCGCTCGCTTTCTCTGCCTTCTTGGTAGTACTCGAACCAGTAGTTGTAGTAGGGGCTGTGGATTGTGGACGATGACTCGTCGCCGCAGGTCAGCCGCTCGTTTGTCGTCCCCGTTGTGTCCCCAGGCTCCCACAGGTCGGAGGCAGCGCGCGTGACCCCCCTGGGGACGAGCACCTGCGTGTCCACCGACGGAGGATGGCGATCCACAGCGCGTCCCGAACGTTCTCCACCGCCGTCGTCCCCGCCGATCAGTCACCCTGACGGACGGCCTTCATGAGCCGCGTGACCTGGTCGTAGATCTGGCGGTCCTTGGACATGAGCGCACCGATCTTCTCGACGGCGTGGATCACCGTGGTGTGGTCGCGGCCGCCGAACTCGCGCGCGATGTTGGGGTACGACAGGTCGGTCAGCTCCCGCATGACGTACATGGCGATCTGCCGAGCGGTGACCAGTGGTCGCTGCCGGTGCTTGCTGGTGATCTCCTCGACCGTGAAGCCGAACTGCTTGGCGGTCTCCTCGAGGATCAGCTGAGGTGTGATGGGCCGGGGCTGGTTTTCGCTCAGCAGGTCGGCCAACACCTGAGTGGCCCGGTCGACTGTGAGGGGCTCGTGGGTGAGGCTGGCGAAAGCGGAGACCCGGATGAGCGCCCCCTCGAGCACCCGGATGTTGTCCTTGATGTTGGTGGCGATGAGGTCGAGAACGTCGTTGGGGATGCGGGTCGACTCGAGCTCGGCCTTCTTGAGGAGGATCGCCATCCGGGTTTCGAGTGCGGGCGGTTGAATGTCCGTCATCAGCCCCTGCTGGAAGCGGCTACGCATGCGGTCTTCGATGCCGATCTGATCGGGAGGACGGTCGGACGACAGGACGATCTGCCGGTTGGTCTGGTGCAGGTGGTTGAACGTGTGGAAGAACTCCTCGAGGGTCTCCTGCTTGCCTTCGAAGAACTGGACGTCGTCGACGAGCAGCACGTCGATGTCGCGATAGCGGCGCTTGAACGCGTCCCGGCTGTCCGAGTGCATCGAGTCGATGAACTCGTTGAGGAAGGTCTCCGACGTCACGTAGCGAACGCGGTACGCGGGGTAGTTGCGGCTCACGTAGCTGGCGATGGCCTGGAGGAGGTGGGTCTTGCCGAGGCCGGCGTGGCCGTAGATGAACAGCGGGTTGAACTTGCGCGCCGGGGTTTCGGCAACGGACAGCGCCGCGGCGTGAGCAAAGCTGTTCGACCCTCCGATGACAAAGTTCTCGAAGGTGTAGCGCGGATTGAGCTCTTCGTCGCCGAGCCCCTCCGCCGGCCGGACGGGACCGTCGGGTGAATGGGCGCCGATTTGCCCATCGGCCCCGGAGCCGGCGTTCGAACGGTCCGCGACCTGGGCCACCAGGCGGTCGGCGGGAGCGGGGACGGTCCAGAGCGGTGGTGGTTCGGCGGGTTCGATGCGGAGGCGCAGCTCGGCGTCGGCCGCACCGGCCTCGGCCATCGCGTCGCGCACCAACCCGAGGTAGCGCCCCTCGATGCGTTCTTTCGCCAGCGCGCTGGGGACGCCGAGCGTGAGCACGTCGCCATCGAAGTCGACCGCCCGGACGCCGTCGAAGGCCGTGTGCCACACCAGGTCCGAGACCTGAGCCCGGAGCAGCGCTGCGCACGTCGTCCACAGGTGGTGCGCGTCGCTGATCACGGTCCCGAACCTTCCTGCTGGCAGCCGAAGTCGTCCACAAGCAAATCCACACATGTGGACGACGGCACAACAAGCCCTGCCAGGAGCGGACCAGGCGCCAGTTCCGCTGCCTGACTCCCCGGTGCGGGGGAGTGGGTTGCGGAAAGCTAGCACCGTCGATGGTGGCTCACCAGGGGTCGTCCACAGGAGCTCGGCATGCCGGTAACGTGCAGGTTGGCGCCGCGGAGGACCGGGGCTCTACCGTTGTCCGCGCACCGAAGCGTCGCGCGTCGTGACTGCGCGTCGTTTCACAAGTTTCAACATCCCGCCGCTGGCCCCGCTGACTCTGCGAGGAGGCCGCGTGCTCGAGGAGGCAGAAGGTGAAGCGGACGTACCAACCCAACAAGCGGAGACGAGCCAAGCGGCACGGCTTTCGGCTGCGCATGCGGACGCGCGCCGGCCGGGCGATCGTCCGGGCGCGGCGCCACAAGGGCCGCTCCCGGCTGTCGGCCTGATCGGACGGATCAGCGATCGTGCGACATTCGACGCGCTGCGGCGTGAGGGGCGGCGCGCCCGGCGGGATCCGGTGACGGTGGTGTTCCTGTCAGACCACGCTCCGGACGCTGGTGGCCCGGCCGGCGGCGTTCGGGTCGCGTACACCGTCGGTCGGCGTGTGGGCACCGCCGTCGTGCGCAACCGGGTGCGACGGCGACTTCGTGCTGCGGTGCGTGAGATCGATCGGGAGCGCGACGGGCTGATGCCCGGTGCCTACCTCGTACTCGCTCACTCCGGGGCGGCCACTGCGCCCTACGCCGAGTTGAGGCGCTCGGTGGGGGCTGCGTGTGACGCCGCGGTTCGGGGCACTGACCCATGAGCCCCATTGCCCGACTGCTTCATCGATTGGTAAGGCTGTAC
>JBKPHE010000092.1:0-5887 GCA_046744485.1 Actinomycetota bacterium
CTCTTCAACCGTTTCCGGATCGTCTGGCCAGTCCGGCGTCAGCGGCGCGTAGCCGGCCTGCTTGAAGAAGTCCGCCCAGTTGGCCCAGCTGCTCGGCAGCAGCCAGAGGCCGTGGATGAAGACGACCGGGGTGTTGCCAGAGGCTTTGGCCGCCTCGATCTCCCGGTTCTCCCGCTCGGAAATTGACGCCATGACGAACTCCCCTCCGATCGGGCGAAAGTCAAGCCGACCCTACCCAAGTAGTTGAGTCTGCAAGGGGAGTCCACCGGCTCGCTTCCGCCAGCGACGGCGCACCGGAGTTGAGGGGCCGTGGCGACTGACTCGCATCACCGATGTGCCGGTCGGCGCACGGGCGCCGGATATGGGCGCGCAACGGGCAGTCCGGGTGTTCCATAACGCGCGGGCAATGCGATCGCCGACTCCCTCCTCGAAGTGCCGCGTTGGGTCGGTCGGTCTGGGCTCAGCCGCCGGCCACGGAGGCGACGACGACGTAGGCGGCGTGGCGGTCGAAGTTCTGGCGTCTCCGGTCGTAGATGGTCGTGGTCCGGGGGTCGGCGTGACGGGCGGAAATCTGGACGTCTCGCAGCGGGACCCCGGCGTCAAGGGCGGCCATGATGAACGCGGCTCGCAGCATGTGCGGGTGGACGGCGCCGAGCCCGGCACGCTTCCCGATCGACCGGACCCACCGATGCGCGGTGCGCCGGTCGACACGGTGGCCGTCACGGCGCCGCAGGATCGGCCCCTCGTGGCGCTCACCAACGGCCAAGTCGATCGTGCGTGCTGTCCTGGGTACGAGCGGCACGGTGGCGGGCTTGTTGCCCTGGCCCACGATCGGCAGCGTGCGATGGCCACGCTCGAAACCGAGGTCCTCGATGTTCGTGGCACAAGCCTCGCTGACACGCAGCCCGTTCAAGCCGAGCAGCACGGCCAGCGCGGCGTGATCTCGGTCGTACTGCTCGGCGGTAAAGAGGAACACCCCGAGCTCGGAGCGACCGAGCCCGCGAGCGTCCGATGCGTGGACCTGCGGTCGGCGGACGTACTGGGCGGGGTTCGAACGGATGAGCCCGTCGATGTGCGCGAACCGGTAGAAGCCACACACCGTCGAAAGCCGATGGTCGATGGTCGAGGCTGCGAGGCCACGGTCCTCCATCCAGGCGCGGAACAGCTCGATGTGGGCACGGCTCGCCTTCATGACCGCGATGCCGTGGTCGGTGGCCCACTGGAAGAAGCCGCGCAGGTCGTGGCGGTACGCCTCGAGAGTGCGGCCGCTGTAGCGGGCAAGGAACGAGATCGCAGCAAGCTGCGCCTCATCAACCTCGTCCTCGGCCCCGGGCACCCGGATCGTCCTCCCTGCCGACTCGATGGTGGTCATGGCTGGTCCTCCTTGTGATCGGAAGACCAGCCAACCTGCGGCGATCAACCGGCGTTCCGGGGCGCTCTCCGCATACATCTCGGAGCACTGCCAGCTTGCGCCAGTTCCTTGATGCCGGGGATTCCGTGTGTCGCCGGCGTACCGAAAATCGCAGACGCCACCGCAACAGGGTTCCGTCCTCAGTGGAGGCATGGACCACAGCGCATCACTGTCCGCGCCAGCCCGTCGTACGCGCAGGATCGTTCTCGTCGGTCTGGCGATCCTCTGTGTCGCGATCGCTGCGATCGTCGTGCCGCGGTCGCTCGTGGCGTCCGTTCCGTCGAGGTCGCCGGCCGAAGTTGGCCAGTCGACCGGTTCGCAGACCTCGCTGGACGAGGCTGACGGTGTCATTCCCGACGGGGTGGTGGACGAAGCTGATGGTGTCATTCCCGACGGGGTGGTGGACGAGGCTGATGGTTTCATTCCCGACGGGGCGCCGGTCTCAGTGTTCGACGAGGAGATACCGGCGGTGGGGAGGCTCGACCCGGATCTCCTCGATGCCTTGCGTCGGACGGCGACGGATGCAGAAGCCGACGGCGTCGGGCTTCGGGTCAACAGTGGTTGGCGGTCGCCCGAGTATCAGCAGCACCTGTTGCGGGACGCTGTCGTCGAGCATGGCTCGCGGGAAGAGGCCGCGCGGTGGGTGTCCACCGTGGAGAGGTCTGCTCATGTGTCGGGGGACGCGGTCGACATCGGCCCGTCCTCTGCCGCGGCGTGGCTGTCGGCGCACGGTGCCGCGCACGGGCTGTGTCAGATCTACAGCAATGAGCCTTGGCACTACGAACTGCGTCCCGAGGCTGTCGACGACGGTTGCCCGCCGCTGTACGCGGATCCGACCGACGACCCGAGGATGCAGCCGTGAGTCGGGTCCCGGTCGAGCTTCAGCGCCGATCAGGTACCTTGCGACCGCCGACCTTGCAGACGCTGCCTGTGGCGGTGGCTGCGAACGTGGTCGAGATCCGTGCGCGGACTCGCAGCACGATCATGGCCGTGGTCAAGGCCGACGGCTACGGCCACGGCGCCGTCACGGTCGCCAGAGCTGCCGTTGCCGCCGGTGCCGGGTGGCTCGGGACGACGAGTGTCGCGGAGGCCTCTGCGTTGCGCGCGGCGCGGTTCGCGGTGCCGATCCTCACCTGGCTGCACCCCTCCGGGATCGACGCCGAGGCGGCGGCAGCCACCCGGGTCGACGTCGCGGTCGGGTCGGTGGACGAGCTCGGCGCGCTTCTCGCGCACGCCGCGTCGACGGTGCGGGTTCATCTCCACGTGGACACCGGGATGTCCCGTGGCGGCAGTGGGCCGAATTGATCGGTCTCGCTCAGCGTGGTCAACAGGCTCGGAGTGTCCGCGTCGTGGGTGTCATGGGGCACCTCCCGCTGGCCGACCGGGCCGACCCCGCGGCCAACGCGCCGGCGGTTGCCGCCATGCACGAGGCGCAGCAGGCGGTCCGGGCGCCGGGGCTCGGTTCGCCGCTCGCCCACCTCGCGGCCACGTCGGGGACGGTGACCGACCCGGCGACACACTTCGGCATGGTCCGCGTCGGGGCGGGACTGGTCGGTATCGATCCCTCCGGGACCGTGGAGTTGCACGGCGCGTCCCGTCTGACCGCACCGATCGTGCACACGACGGCGGTCGAGGCCGGCACGCCGGTCGGTTACGCCGGCACGTCCGTCACCGACCGTGCCACCCATCTGAGCGTCCTCCCCGTCGGGTACGCCGACGGGATCCCGCGAGAGCTCTCGCCCCAGGCCGGCGTCGAGATCTGCGGGCGCCGTTTCCCGCTCGTCGGACGGGTCTCGATGGACCAGATCGTGATCGACACCGGTGCCGTGTCCTTCCCGGTCGGCACGTCCGCGACGGTGTTCGGCCCGGATGGGGGCGCGACTCCGACCATCCAGGACTGGGCTCGTTGGGCCGGGACCATCCCGCACACCGTCGTCACCGGCATCGGGCCGCGCGTGGAGAGGAGCGTCGCATGCCAAGGCGAATCGTGGTGATCGGCGGCGGGGAGAGCGCCGAGCACGACGTCTCCCTGGCCACCGCCACGGCGGTCGCAGAGGCGCTGCGTTCCAGCGGATTCGACGTCGACGAGCTGACCATCGACCGCGACGGGATGTGGAGGCGAGGAGCGGATGCGCTCGGCTCGCAGGCCACCGGTTCCCTGGCGGCGGCGCTGAGCGTCATCGAAAGTGCCGACGCTGTCTTCCCCGCGGTCCACGGCCCCTCCGGCGAGGACGGAACCCTCGCGGCGCTGTGCGCCCTCGCGCACAAGCCGATGGTCGGCTCGGGCCTGCGCGCCGGCGCGCTCGGCATGGACAAGTGGGCGACCAAGCTCGTGGCGGAGGCCGTCGGGATCCGCACTGCTCCCGGCCGGCTGGCGGCGGCGGCGGCAGAGATCGCAGACGTCGAGTTCGAGACCGAGGTGGTGGTGAAGCCGGTCTCGGCCGGGTCGAGCTTCGGTGTCGCCTTGGCCCGCGACGCCGCCCAGCTGCGCGACGCGCTGCGCTGTGCGGCGCGATTCGACGACCGGATCCTGATCGAGCACGTCGTCCCGGGCCGGGAGATCGATGTGGCCGTCCTGCGTGAGGCCGATGGCTGTCGATGGGCGTCGCCGCCGCTGGAGATCCACACCGACGGCCTGTTCGACACCCGGTCGAAGTACGACGGTTCAGCCCGGTTCAGTGTGCCCGCCGACATCGACAGCGCAGACCGGGCAGCCCTGACCGGGGCGGCGCTGCGGATGTTCGACGCGCTCGGCTGCGCCGGGGTCGCCCGCATCGACTTCTTCCTCACCGACGACGGACCCGTCCTCAACGAGGTCAACACCATGCCGGGCATGACGGCCGAGTCCCAGGTGCCGAGAATGTTCGCCGCAGCCGGACTGCCCTACGAGCAGCTGGTCGCGCGCCTGGTCGACGCTGCCACCGTGCCCGGTTCGCATATGTCGGCGATATGCCGTGCTGCTTAGGCTTCAGGTGTGCGCGTGCTGGTCGTGGAGGACGAGCCCTACCTGGCCGAAGCCGTCCGTGACGGTCTCCGGCTGGAAGCGATCGCCGCCGACATCGCCGGCGACGGCAACACCGCCCTGGAAATGCTCAGCATCAACTCCTACGACCTCGCGGTCCTCGACCGCGACATCCCCGGCCCGTCCGGCGACGAGATCGCCCGACGAATCGTCGCCTCCGGCAGCGGCGTCCCGATCCTCATGCTCACCGCTGCCGACCGGATCGACGACAAGGCGTCCGGGTTCGAGCTCGGCGCCGACGACTACCTCACCAAACCGTTCGAGCTGCGAGAGCTCGTCCTGCGGCTACGGGCGCTCGACCGCAGGCGCGCGCACGCCCGACCCCCGGTCAGCGAGATCGCGGGCCTCCGGCTGGACCCCTTCCGCCGGGAGGTATTCCGCGACGGACGCTACGTCGCCCTCACCCGGAGCAGTTCGCCGTGCTCGAGGTCCTCGTCACCGCCGAAGGCGGTGTCGTCAGCGCCGAAGAGCTGCTGAGGCGGGCCTGGGACGAGAACGCCGACCCCTTCACCAACGCCGTCCGCATCACCGTCTCCGGCCTGCGCAAACGACTCGGCGAACCATGGCTCATCGCCACGGTGCCCGGCGTCGGCTACCGCATCGACACCGGCATCGACCCAGCCCACCCAGGCAGCGTTCATGACTAGGCGCCCAGGGCTCAGCGCCAGAGTGAAACTCACCATCAGCTACGCCGGATTCATCCTCCTCGCCGGCACTCTCCTGCTGGCCGTCGTATGGGTCTTCCTGCTTCGCTACATACCCGACGGCGTCGCACCGGGGCCCAACCGCACTGTCCTCCTGCGCCCCTTCGCCCCAGCCGCGGCCACAGCACTGGCCTTCCTACTCGTGTTCGGCCTCCTGGGAGGATGGATCCTCGCCGGCCGGATGCTCGCACCACTCACACGGATCGCAGACGCCACACGCATGGCTGCGAACGGGTCGCTCGCCCACCGAATCCGGCTCCCGGGCCGTCGAGACGAGTTCCGCGATCTCGCCGACGTGTTCGACACCATGCTCGAACAACTCGAATCCCACGTCGCCGAACAGCAACGATTCGCCGCGAACGCCTCCCACGAACTGCGTACCCCGCTGGCGATCTCGCAGACGCTCCTCGACGTCGCCCGCAACGACCCCACGCGCGACCAGGGCGTACTCATCGAACGCCTCCACACCGTCAACGCGCGGGCGATCGACCTCACCGAGGCCCTCCTGCTGCTCAGCCGCAGCGACCTCAGGAGCTTCACCCGCGAGCCCGTCGACCTCTCCCTCGTCGCCGAAGAAGCCACCGAAACGCTGCTTCCCCTCGCCGAACGGCGCGGGATCACGCTCGACGTCGCCGGCGAGAGGACACGGACCGTCGGCTCGGCGGCGCTCATGCTGCGGATGGTGACGAACCTCGTCCAGAACGCCATCGTCCACAACCTCCCCGCCGGCGGCACCGTGACGGTCCACAC
>JBKPHE010000114.1:0-14793 GCA_046744485.1 Actinomycetota bacterium
CCGCCGAGCAGCCGGTCCGCCACCACGTCCGCCATCTCGTAGCCCGGCGCGACCAGGCCCCAGACGCGGCTCGCGGCGAGCGCGCACTCGCCGATCGCGTGGATGCGGGGATCCGAGGTGCGGCACCCGTCGTCGACGAGGATGCCGCCGCGCTCGCCGACCTCGAGGCCACACGAGCGGGCGAGCTCGTCCCGCGGGCGGATCCCGGCCGAGAACACCACCATGTCGACGTCGCTCGCGCCGATCCCGGCGTCGGCCAGGGCCGCGTCCACGGCCGCCGTGGCCAGCGAGCGGACCGTGCTCTCGGGGGCGAACCCGAACGGGGTCATCCCCGTGCCGACGATGTGCGCGGGCACGAGACGAGTGTGGCAGCCGCGGCCGACAAAGCCACGCTGGCCGTTCGCCCCTGGCGCGTCTGACGCCGCATGGTCTCCGGCACGACCCGGGCATCAGCTGCGGCCGGTGTGCTCCTCGTCGAGGCCGAAGTAGCGGCGGATCCACGCAGACCTACGGGCCACGATCCGCAGCAGCGGCAATGAGACGACGAACTGCGAGATGCTGCCGAAGCGCTCGTGGACGACAGCGTTCAAGGCCATCGCGACGACGATCACCCGGCCGAGGATGAAGAACCAGCCCAGGGTCACGATCGTGGCGCCGACGGCGCCGTACAGCTCGGAGGCCCGCCCGATCCGGTCGGGGAGGTAGAACTGGCTGAACGCCTGCATCCCGGTGGTCGTAGCGGCCACCAGCACTGCGCCCGGCAGCAGGACGCTGGGGTCGCGGGTCGCCCGCGGGAGCAGGCTCGTGATCGCCAGCCACGACAGCGTGTACAACGCGAACACGGCGAGAAGGGACACGCTCGTGACACCGAGGCCGAACTCCTCTCTCACCCGGTTCGCCAGAACCGCCAGCACACCGACGCCGGCGATGAGGCCGACCAGCGCGCCGATCACCCGGACCGACGCCTTGTTGGTCGTCGGGAGCCTCCATGCCAAGGCGCTCGACGCGACCATCACCTTGCTCAACGTGCGCCCGGTGGTCGCCATGCCGAACACCCCGATCAGGGTGGCGAGCCAACGCGTGGTTCCAGGCTGCTCGAACGCGGAGCGGATCTGCTCCTGCAACGCGCCACTGACGCCGACGTCGTGACTGGCCTCGTTGGCGTCCACCCATTGGCTGACGAAGCCGGCGAGCCCAACGACGAACAGCAGCAGCGGCACGAAGAACAGGAACAACCGGAAGGCGATCGCGCTGCCGACGACCGTGCCGGCGATTTCGCGATCACGCTGGTATGTGCGCAGGCCGACGTCGATCAACGGCCGATCCTGGTGTTTGGCGAGCAGAGTCGACCACCGGTCCTGCTCACGCTTCGTCCGCTCCTTGGCCGCGGCGACGAGCGCCCCGAACCGTCCCCCGCCGGATGGCCCGTTGGCGTCGTTCGACGACATCACCCAGCTATCCCGCGAACCACGGAGCGATTCTGTCAGTCCCGGCAACGTCGACCGTCCGCCCTGGCGCGTCAGGCTCCACAGGTCTCCAACGCGACCCGCACGAACGCGGCCGTCACGGGGGACGGGTCGCCCGCGCGCCACGCGACCCGGAACTCGTCGTACAACCCCACCGGCTGCAGGCAGCGGACGACGAGATCCGGGCGGCTGCCAGCGCGCTCGGCCTGCCAGGTGTTCAGCCAGCCGATCCCGGTGCCCAGCGCCACCAGGTCGAGGACCCGTTCCACCTGGATGGCGGCATGGGTGACCCAGTGCGGTCGGGCTCCCATGGCCGTGCAATAGGACTGGATCTCGTCGTGGGCCGTCGGCGCGTCCGACCGCTCGACCACGAGCACGGACTCGCCGTCCAGGTCCTGTGCATGGACCACGGACTCCCGCCCTGCCAGACGATGGTCCGGCGGCACGGCCACGTGGTCGACCGGCACCCTGGCGAGCGGCACCGACGCCAGCCGACCCGGGTCGACCACCGGTCCCCGGACGATGCCAACGGCTATCCGGCCGGCGCGGAGGCCGTCGAGGATGAGCAGCGAGGTGAGGCCGTCGGGCCGGACGACGGCGTCGGGGTGCTCGGCCCGGAAGGCCCGAAGTGTCCGCATCATGCCGTCCTCGCTGCCATGGCAGTACCCGACGGTCCAGGTCGCCGGGACCGAGGCGAGCTCGGCTGCGGCGGTGTCGAAGCGATCCATGGCCCGCAGGACATCGCGGGCGCCGCTCAGCAGCTGTTCGCCTGCCGGCGTCAGCACCACCTTCCGGCTCGTGCGCTCGAACAGCGGCAACCCGAGCTCGTCCTCGAGCTCACGGATGCGCTGCGACAGCGGCGGCGCCGAGATGTGAAGCCGTGCGGCCGCCCGCCCGAAGTGCAGCTCCTCGGCCACAGCGACGAAGTAGCGCAGCCGGCGCAGGTCGACCCCCCGGCCCATCGCCCAAACGTTATCGGTTGGGACATGATCCGTGTCCCAGACGGACGTGGACTTTGGGCCTCCGCTCGGCGACCGTAGGAGCCATGAAGCTGCTCTGGTTCCACCTCATGCCGTACCCGGAGCTGCCCGAAGACTTCAACCGCAAGCATCGCAGCGTCTGGGTCGACGTGGATCCCGGGCTGTTCGAGCCGGAGGTCGTCGCTTCCAGCTACGAGCGCTACATCGACCAGCTCGTTCATGCCGAGCAATGCGGTTTCGACGGCATCTGCGTGAACGAGCACCATGGGAACGGCTACGGCCTGATGCCCTCGCCGAACGTGATCGCATCGATCCTGGCCACCCGCACGTCCCGGGTCGCGATCACCGTCCTCGGCAACTCCATCGCCCTCTACGACCCGCCGGTTCGGGTGGCCGAGGAGATGGCGATGGTCGATCTCCTTTCCCATGGCCGGCTCATCAGCGGCTTCCCGGTGGGCACGTCGATGGACACGGCCTACGCCTACAGCGTCAACCCCGGCATCCTCCGCCGGAAGTACCACGAGGGGGTTGACCTGGTGCTCAAGGCGTGGACCGCGACCGAGCCGTTCGCCTTCAACGGGCGCTTCACGCAGATGCGCTATGTGAACGCGTTGCCCCGCCCGTTGCAGCGACCCCATCCCCCGATCTGGATCCCCGGCGGCGGATCGGTCGAGACGTGGGACTACTGCTCGACGCGCGACTACGTCTACGCCGCCCTGTCGTACTACGGACACCTGATGGCGAAGGAGACCGTGAGTGGCTACTGGCGCCGCGTCGAGGAGAACGGCAAGGACCCCAACCCCTACCGGCTGGCGTTCCTCCAGTTCATCGGCGTCGCCGACACCGACCAAGAGGCGTACAAGCTGTACAGGGAGCCGGCCGAGTACTTCTTCAACCGCTCGCTGCACGTCTACCCCGGCTACGCCGACCCGCCCGGCTACGTCACCGAGGCCTCTGCCCGGGCGCGCTACAAGTCACAGGTCCGAGCCGTGGTCCGGGCGAAGCAGGCCAAGCACGACCTCTCCTGGGACGAGATGGTGGAGAAGGGCTACGTCGTCATCGGTAGCCCCGACACCGTGCGGGAGACGCTGGAGGACGTGGCCCGGACCTTCAACTGCGGCCACCTGCTCACGATGCTGCAGTTCGGCAACATGAGCGACGACCTCACCCGCTACAACTCCAAGGTCTTCGGCGAGAAGGTCGCCCCCGGGCTCCGGGGACTGTTCGCCGACGCCGACGACCGTTGGTGGCCGACCAACGCGGTGCCGGCATGAGCAAGCCTCCCGATCGCCCGGCCGTCGTCTACCTGCCCGGGATTGCCGGCCACCCGGCCAACTCGCCCGCGCTCGACGCCGTCGGCGACGCCGCCTGGGACGTCGTGGTCCCTGAGATCCCGGGTCTCGACGGCCGCTCGGGCTTCCAGCCGCCCGACGACTACCTGAGCTGGCTCGCGGTCGTGTGGGACTCGCTGGACGCCACCGGGGCGCTCCCCTGTCCCGTCGTCGGCGCATCGCTCGGTGGCATGCTCGCGGCCGATCTCGCCGTGTTCCGGCCCGAGGCCGTCACTGCGGCCGTGCTGCTGGCGCCGTTCGGCATCTTCGACGAGGCCGAGCCGGGGCTCGACATCTACGCCGTGCCGACCGGCGAGCGGATGAGTCACCTGTTCGCCAAGGGTGTGCCCGACCCATTCGTCGAGCGCTTCGCCGAGCTCGGGCCCGACGACGGTCCGGTAGCCCGCTACCTGTCCGACGTGGCGGCCGCCAGCCTGTTGTGGCCACTGGGCGACCGGGGTCACGCCCGGCGGATCCATCGCATCGCCTGCCCGACGCTGGTGCTCTGGGGCGAGCTGGACGAGTTGCTCCCGGTCGCCAGGTCGGCGGCGTGGGCGGAGCACGGCCTGCCCGTGGAGGTCGTCGCCGGCGCCGGCCACCTGCTCGAATGGGACGAGCCCGACGGCGTCGCCGGCCGCCTGGTCGAGTTCCTGGCCGGGTTCCACGGCGGCGTCTGAGGCGCTCACGGGCCGGCGTCACGCCACCAACGAAACCGTCAACCGACCGAGGGGGTCCGATGGGTCTGGTCGATCAAACGGAGTTCCACTTCTTCCATTTCTTCCCGTACACGGACCTGTCGCCCGACCACCGGGAGCATCCGTCGCTCTGGGTCGACTTCCCCAACACCAACTACGACCCGAAGACGGGCCACGAGCTCTACAACCGCTACCTGTCGGAGATGCTGCTCGCCGACAAGCTCGGCTACGACGGGCTGATGCTCAACGAGCACCACAACACCCAGTACTCGATGAACCCCGCGCCCAACCTGACCGCGGCCGCGCTCATCCCCCAGACCAAGAGCTGGATCAGCGTCTTCGGCACCCCGCCGAACCTCGGCTATCCCAACCGGCTGGCCGAGGAGTACGCCATGCTCGACGTCATGTCCGGCGGCAGGCTGCGCGTCGCCTTCCCGCTGGGCACCGGCATGGAGTACTGGGCCAACGCCGTCAACCCCGCGACCGCCCGCGCCCGGTTCCGCGAGTCGATCGACATCATCCTGCGGTGCTGGACGCAGGATGGCCCCCAGAGCTACGCCGGTGACTTCTACACGTACCGCTACCTGAACCCCTGGCCGCGGCCGCTGCAGCAGCCCTACCCCGAGTGCTACATCGTCGGCACCGGCTCGCCCGAGACCATCGAGCTGGCGGCCGAGCTCGGGTTCGGGTACTCGGTGGTGTTCATACCCCGGACGGCGCAGCTCAAGGTGTTCGACCACTTCCGCGAGCGGCTGGCGGCCCACGATCACGACCCGACCCCCGACAAGGTGGCGATCGGCGTGATGGCCTACGTCGCCGAGACCGACGCGCGGGCCGAGGAGGAGTTCCTGCCCCACGTCATGTACTTCTTCGAGAACGCCCTGCGCACGACGCCCCGGTACCTGAACCCACCGGGATACGTGACCGTGCCCGAGTTCCGGAAGCGGATCCAGGCAGCCGACGTGCACGGGTCCGCCAACTGGGAGGACCTCGTCGCCATCAACCGGATCGTCGCCGGCACGCCGGAGAAGGTGGCCGACGCGATCGCCGGCTGGATCGAGGAGTCGGGCAGCAGCCGCCTGAACCTCAACCTCACCCTCGGCGACATGCCGAACTGGAAGGTCGTGAAGAACACCACCCTGTTCGCGGAGGAGGTCATCCCGCGGCTCCGCTCGAAGAAGGAGGCGGCCGCGTGAGCGCGACTCCGGTGACGACAGTCTCGTTCGAGCGACTGGACTACGACATCCACGGGACGTCCACGGCGGTACTGGCGGCGGGCGACCCCGCGGCGCCGCCGTTGGTGTTCTTCCACGGCGCGGGCACGTGGCACGGCTGGGGATTCGCCGAACCATGGATCGAGCGCTACCGGGTGCTCATCCCCCACCACCCCGGCTACGGCGATTCGGGCGACCTCGAGGGTCTGCACGACGTGCACGACCTGGTGCTGCACTACACCGAGCTGTTCGACCAGCTCGGGCTGACCGCCGACGTCAACCTCGTCGGCCTCTCGTTGGGTGGTCTGATCGCGGCCCGGTTCGCGATCGAGCAGAAGCACCGGCTGCGCCGCCTGGTGCTCGTCGCACCGGCGGGTCTGCGGGGGCGGGGGGTTGCCTTCGACGACGTGTTCCGCATCCCGCCCGAGGAGCTCATGGGCCGTCTGGTGCACCGCATGGAGACCCTCGTGCCGCATCTGCCGGCCGAACCGAACGACGTGGACTTCACCGTCGACCGCTACCGCGAGATGCGGACCACGGCCATGATGCTGTGGGAGCAGCCGTTCGACCGCGTGGTGCCTCGCTGGTTGGGTCGCGTCGACACCCCCGCGCTGGTGGTGTGGGGCGAGGAGGACCGGCTCGTGCCGATCGAGCTCGCGCGCAGCTGGGTCGAGTTGCTGCCCCAGGGCACCTTGGCCACGTTCCCCGAGGCCGGACACCTGGTGCTCGACGAGTCGCCCGAGGCCAGCGCCGCGGTGGCGCGGTTCTGCGGCACGAACGACTGACCCTCGCGACCGAACCGGAGCATCCAGAGATGTACGACGGGCTCCTGCTGGACATCGGCGGCGTGATACTCGACCCGTGGCGGGCCCTGGACGCCTACGCCACGGCCACCGGTGTCCCGGTGCCGGGCCGAGGTCCGATCGATCCGGAGGGTGATCCGCTCTGGAGGGAGAAGCTCTCCGGGGCACTGACGCTGAACGGCTACTGGGACCGCGTCGCGCGGAGGACCGGCCACGACGGCTGGCGGGCGATGTTCCGGGCGATCACCGAGCTCGTGCCCGACCAGCTGTTCGACGCTGACGCCGTCACCCTCATGCGCGACGCCCGCGCCGCCGGACGCCGCGTCGGCGTCCTCTCGAACGACGCCTACGCCATCCAGAGTCGGGCATTCTTCGACGCTCGCCCGGCCTTCAAGGAGCTGGACGCCTTCGTCGACGCGTCCGACATCGGTGTCGGCAAGCCCGAGCCGGACGCCTACCGGGTCGCCGCCGAGGCGCTGGGACTCGCCGCCGAGAGGATCGTGTTCCTCGACGATGCCGAGGAGAACGTCGAGGGCGCCCGCGCCGTCGGCATGCTCGGGATCCATGTAGACGCCGGCTCCGCCACCATGGCATTCGACAGGGCCCGGGAGCTGCTCCGATTGGCGTCGTGATTCAATCCGGGCGGATGGTGTAGCCGCCCTCGGCGATCCCCTGCGTGAGCCTGCGAGCGCCGGCCTTCAGGATGCGGGCATGTCGGGATTCATGGTCGCCGACCACCCGGGGGGTGGGTCCGACCATGGAGATCGCAGCCACGACGGGACCTCGTGCCGAGTCGCGCACCGGCACCGCCAGGGATGACATCCCGAGCTCCGTCTCGTCGACGCTGCGCGCGTAGCCTCGCTCGCGGATCCGGGCCAGCTCGGCACGGAGGAGCTCGGGCACGACGATCGTGTAGCCGGTGCTCGGCGGGAGCCCGGCGCGCAGTCGGGCCTCAGCCAGTTCCGGGTTGAACGCCGCCAGCACCTTGCCGGCGCTGGACCGGTGCAGCGGTGAGCGGCGCGAGTTGGTCGTATAGCGCAGCGCCCGCTGTCCTTCGACCCGCTCGACGTAGACGACATCGACCCCGGCCGCCACGCCGACCTGCACGGTCTCCTCCAGGGTGTTGCGCAGCTCCACCAGGAGGGGCAGCGCCTGTTGGCCCACGGCGGTGCGCTCGGTTGCCAGATGCCCGTAGTCGACCAGGCGCAGCCCGAGCCGGTAGCCGCGGCGCGGGGTCCGGTCGACCAGGCCTCGTCGCGCCAGCACCGCGCAGGTGCGGTGGGCGGTGCTCTTGGCGACGCCAACGCGCCGCGCCAGCTCGCTCAGGCTTAGCTCCTGCGCCTCGGCGAGCGCATCGACGATGTCCAGGGCGATGCTGACCGACTGCAGCGCGGGAGGTGCCGCGGTGCCTCCCGCCTCCCGGTCGTCACGGTGGTCGCCCCGAAGTGCGCTCACCCCGCCAGTGAACCACCGTCGCGCCGGCCGTGGCGGCCTCGGAACCAGCTCGGAGCTAGTTCGGGACGCGGCCGCCGTTGACCAGCAGCGTCTGGCCGGAGACGAAGGTCGAGTCGTCCGAGAGCAGGTAGCAGAAGGTGCCGAGCAGGTCGTCGGGCCGCATGACGCGGCCCAAAGGTGTGCGGCTGGGGTCGTAGCTGCCGAGCACCTCCGATCCCGGCGTCGGCGTGAAGCCAGGAGCGACGCAGTTGACGCGAATGCCACGCGGGCCGAGCTCGTTGGCCAGTGCACGGGTCATGGCGATGACCGCGCCCTTCGAGGCCACGTAGTGCACGAAGCCGTGGGAACCGGTGACGGCGGTCTCGGACGCCACGTTCACGATGCTCCCGCCCCGATCGCCCATCGCGGCCGCTGCGGCGCGGGCGCAGAGATACGAACCCCGGACGTTCACTGCGAACATGCGGTCCCATTCGCCCAGGTCGATCTCGTCGTAGGCCTTGCGGGCGACCAGCAGCGCCGCGCAGTTCACCAGTCCGTCAACGTCGCCCGCGGCGGCGAACATCGCCGACACCTGGTCCGCGTCGCTCACGTCACAGGTCACGTCGGCGCCGACCGTGACATCGGCCGTGATCACCGTCGCGCCGCGCGCGCGGAGCTCGGCCGCCAGCGCCGCACCGATCCCGCGGGCGGCGCCGGTGACGACGACGCGTTTGCCGGCGACGCCGTTCACCCTGGCATGCCCTCCGCGGTTCGGACGATGGCTGCGACCGCGTCCTGGATCGCGCCGTTGCTCGCGAGCACGTTGGCCAGGCCGGGGCCGAGGTTGACCGGCCCGCCGTCGAGGTCCTCGATGCGGCCGCCGGCCTCGGTGATCAGCAGCGCCCCGGCACCCACGTCCCACGCGAACGTGGCGTCCCGTTCCACGAAGGCGTCGATGCGCCCGGCGGCCACGTAGGCGAGGCACAGAGCCGGGGAACCCACACAGCGGACCCCGCGGCACCACCGGCTCAGCGCCACGATGCGCCGTCCGAAGGCGGCGATCGCGTCCGGGTCGTCGGACTGGATGCCGGTGCAGACGAGGGCCGCGCCGGGCGCATCGACCGCGGACACGGCCAGCCTCTTGCCACCGAGCCACGCCCCTGCGCCCCGCGCGGCGGTGAACAGCTCCCCGCGGAACGGATCGAAGATCGCACCGGCCGCCAACCCGTCGGCGTCGCGAACGGCCACCGACGTGCACGCGAACGGCACCCCGTGGGCATAGTTCGACGTGCCGTCGAGGGGATCGACGAGCCACGTGACGCGCGGCTCGGCCGCCTCGTCGGCGCCGTCGGCACGATCCTCCTCGGCCAGGACGGCGTGGTCCGGGAAGCGCTCGGCGATCACCCCGAGGATCGCCGCCTGCGCGGTCACGTCCGCCCAGGTCACGATCGAGGCGCGCTCGCTCTTGAGCTGCACCTGCTTGGGGCGCTGCAGGCCCTCGACCAGCACGGCGCCGCCGGCGCGGGCCGCGGCCACCGCCCCGTCCAAGAGGTCCGACACGGCCGTCACGGTCGGCCTCGTCCCGCCGATCACCGGAGCGCCAGCGCGGCCCAGACGCGCTCGGGGGTCAGCGGGGTCTCCAGGTGGCGGACGCCGAGGTGGCCCAGGGCATCGATCACCGCGTTGTACACCGCCGGGATGGCGCCGATGGTGCCCGACTCGCCGATTCCCTTGGCGCCGAGCTCGTTCACGAAGGTCGGCGTCGCCATGTGCACCAGCTCCGGGGACGGCAGCTCCGTCGCCGAGATCACGGGGTAGTCGGCGAAGTTGGTCGTCAGCGGCTGGCCTTCCTCGTCGTACCGGACGGCCTCGAGCAGAGCCTGGGCGGCACCCTGGGCGATGCCGCCGTGCACCTGACCCTCGGCCACCACGGGGTTGAGGATCCGGCCGGCGTCGTCGAGGGCCACGATCCGCCGCAGGTCGACGCGGCCGGTCTCGGTGTCGACGTCGACGACCGCGACGTGGGCGCCGAACGGGAACGTCGGCATCACCGGCACGTGATCAGCCTCCGCCGACAGTGCTGCGCCGTCCCCAGCCCCGAGGTCGGCCCAGCCCACCGCTCGTGTCGGCGCGCCGGCGACGTGGAAGCGGCCGGCCTCGCGGTCGAGGACGACGTCGGCGACCGATGCCTCGAGCAGCTCGGCGGCGGCGCTTCGACCCAACTCCACCAGCGTGTTGCAGGCCGCGGCGATGGCCGCGCCACCGAGCTGCACCGACCGCGAGCCGACGGTCAAGCCACCGCGGGGGATCCGCTCGGTGTCGCCATGGATCACCTCGACGTCCTCCAGCGCCACACCCGTCCGGTCAGCCACGATCATCGCCCAGGTGGTGTCATGGCCCTGGCCCGTCGGCGTCGAACCGCTCCTCACGCGGATCCGGCCGGCGTCGACCTCGACGGCCCCGAACTCGCCACCGCCGGCGCCCGCCGTGATCTCGACGTACGTGGCGATGCCGATGCCGAGGGCCACGGGAGCGCGGGCGTCACGGCGCCTGGCCTGTTCAGCTCGCAGCGCGTCGTAGTCGGCGGCCCGCAACACCCGTTCCAGCGCCTCCGGGTAGTCGCCCACGTCGTACACCGTCCCAATGGCTGTCGTGTAGCGGTCCTCGAACGGGGCGACGAGGTTGCGGCGCCGGACGTCGGCGGGGTCCATCCCGAGCTCGGCGGCGAATCGGTCGACCATGCGCTCGATCGCGACGGCCGCCTCGGGTCGCCCCGCGCCCCTGTAGGCCGTGGTGGACACGGTGTTGGTCACGACCGAAACGCCGCTGAAGCCGGCGTTGGCGATGTCGTACGCACCGGTCGTCATCAGCATCGTCATCGCCGGCAGGCGGGCGCCGAGGACTGGGTAGGCGCCGGCGTCCTGCACGACGTCGAGCTGATAGGCCGTGATGCGCCCGTCAAGGGTGCCGCCCAGCCTGGCGTGCTGGATCTGTCCCCGGCCATGGACCATCGCGGTCATGTTCTCGGAGCGCGACTCGGTCCAACGGACCGGGCGACCGGCCACCTGGGCGTAGAACCCGAGCGCCACCTCGTCCGGGAAGGTGCGCGACTTGGCGCCGAACCCGCCGCCCACGTCGGGGACGACCACCCGGACCCGCGACGGGTCCAGCCCGTAGACGGCCGCCAGCAGGTCGCGGGCGGGATGGGCGCCCTGGCATGCGGAGTAGTGCACGAGGCGGCCGTCGTCGGTCCAGTACGCGGCCGCCGAGCGGGGCTCGATGGGCGCAGCGGTGAGGCGCTGGTTGACGATCCGCTCCTCGACCACGACCTCACAGCCGGCGAAGTCCGCCCGCGAGCCGGACGTGAACCGCTGCACGACGTTGGTGCCGACGTCCGGGAAGAGCAACTGCTCGTCACGCAGCGCCGCCTCGGGTTCGACCACCACGGGCAGCGGCTCGTAGTCGACCACCACGAGGTCGGCGGCGTCGCTCCCGCACGCTCGATCCTCGGCCACGATCGCGACGACCGCCTCGCCCACGAACCGCACCACGCCGCGAGCGATGAACGGCCTCCGCATTCCCTCGGGGAACGTGTGGCTGGTGGACGGCGCTACGCCGAGCTCGGCGAGGTCGTCACCCGTCAGGACGGCGACGACACCGGGTGCGGTCTTGGCCTCGGACACGTCGATGCCGGCGATCCGTGCGTGCGCCACGGACGAGCGAACGTAAGTGAGCCAAGCCGCGTCCGGGAGCACCACATCCTCGACGTACGTGCCGCCCACAGTCAGGAAACGGGGATCCTCCAGCCGCGCCACCCGGTTGCCCAGGATGCTGCCCAACCGGTCCTCCCCTCGTGCTGCTGCGGCGGCCGGCCACGACCCTACGGGCTCGACCGGCCGGTGTCAGAATGCCAGGGAACCTGACAACCTCACACCCGGGAGTGCCTCGGTGCACGTCGAGAAGGCCATCGTGTTCGCCGAACGGGAGGGCTTCCGAGCCCTGGAGCTCGACGCCTATCGGCCGAGCACACCTGCTGAGGACCCCGACGGGCCCCGGCCCCTGCTGGTGTACGTCCACGGCGGCGGCTGGCGGGTGAGCAATCGGAGCCGGCCACCCCGGGAGACCCGGGAGTGGTCACGTGGTGTCTTCGAGCGGCTGACCGACAGGGGTTTCGTCGTCGCCGCACCCGACTACCGCCTCAGCGGCGAAGCCCGCTTTCCGGCACAGCTCGACGACACGTTGGAGGCGCTCCGCTGGCTCCAGGCGAACGCCGCCGCCCTCGGCGTTGCCCCCGGGCGAACGTACCTGTGGGGCGTGTCGGCCGGTGGCAACCTGGCGGCGCTCGCGGCGCTGGTCGGCGACGCACCCCCGGTCGCCGGCGTGGTGTGCTGGTACCCGGTCACCGACCTGCCTGCGCTCGACCAGGACGAGGACGCCACAGACAGCTACGAGGCCCACCTGCTCGGCGGCCCCATCGTTAAGCGCCTCGACCTGGCACGGGCCGCTAGTCCGGTGACGCACGTGCACGGCGATGCACCGCCGTTCCTCCTACAACACGGCGAGGACGACACCTGGGTGCCCCACGACCAGAGCGTCCGCCTGGCCCGAGCCCTGCGGGCCGCGGGCGGGTCGGTCGAGCTCGAGTCCGTCCCGGGCGTGGACCACTTCTTCGGCGGCGCCTCCGACGCCGAGGTCGAGGCGATCTTCCAACGGGCCATGGACTTCCTCGTCCGCCTGGATACCGGCTCCCCGGTCCGGGCTGCCACGTGAAGGTCGTGAAGCGCTCAGATCTGGCGCTCGGCGACGGGCCGTTGTCTCCCCGACTGCCACGGGGCAGCCCACCCACCCGGCCCAGCCACTGGCGATACCCTCGCCGACATGGTGGGTGTCGACGAGTCCGCTCGGCTTGCTTTGGAGCTGCCAGAGGTCACCGAAGGCGAGCGTCACGGCAATCGGACGTGGTCGGTCGCCGGCAAGGCTTTCGCATGGGAACGGCCCTTCAGCAAGGCAGATATCCGACGGTTCGGCGATGCCAGTCCGCCCGAGGGACCGATACTCGCGGTTCGGGTCGAGGACCTTTCCGAGAAGGAGGCCGTTCTCGCTGCGCACCCCGAGGCGTTCTTCACGATTCCCCACTTCGACGGGTACGCGGCCGTTCTGATCCAGCTGAAATCGGTCTCCAAGCGAGCACTGCGAGAGGCGATCGTCGACGGCTGGTTGGCGTGTGCGCCACCCAAGCTCGCCAACGAATACATCGAGCAGGTACAACGGGCAGCCCGGCACCGCTGATTCGGTTCAGGTTTTCGCCGACGCGTCGGGGCCGTCAGGAGCACCGCTCTACGTCGTCGTGTGGCTCATTCTCGGAGATCTGCGGGGCCGTGTGGCTCATTCTCGGAGATCTGCGGGGCCGCGGTACATCGATCGGACGATCAGTGTTGGACCAGTGCGAACTCGTCGAGGTCGACGCCGCACACGATGTCGCCGGCGAAGTGCGGGCGCACGCGTGCCTCCCACTCCGCCTCGGTCACGTCGACGTCACCCGGCACCAGGTGCGACAGCACCAGGGTCCCGACCCCGGCCTCGGTGGCGATCTCGCCGACCTGCTCGGGGGTCGAATGGGAGCTGGCCAGGTGATTGCGGATGGCCTCGAAGTTCGGCAGTGGGCGCAGGCGCTGGGCCAGCAGTTCGACGGCGATCACCTCATGGACCAGCAGGTCGGCAGCGCGGGCCAGTCGGACGACGTTGTCACACGGGCCGGTGTCGCCCGAGAGCACGACCGACCCATGCGATGTGTCGAAGCGGAAGCCGAAGGCCGGGAACACCGGAGCGTGCTGCACCAGGATGGCGCTCACCTGCACTCCGTGGTCGTCCTCGGGATAGATGACCACGGGGTCCATCTCGGGCGCAGCCGACGCCCTGCGGGTCCCGTCGCCGACGCAGCCGAGGTCGATGTCCGGCGCATCCCCGTCCCGGACGACGCCGACCTCGTGGACCCGTACCGACGCGGTGACGCTGCGGCGGCCCTCGTCGGCGATGCGGAGGTTGATGTTGTAGGCGTGGGCACGCAGCAGGTGATCCACGGCGGCTCGGATGCCGGGAGTCGGCGCATCCGGGAACACCAGCGGGCGCTCCTCACCGGCCGGAAACACCGGGATCGGGAGTCCTGCGGGGCCTGGGCCGTAGATGTCGATCGCGTGCGGTGGCCAGCTCCCCAGCAGGAGGTTGCCCAGGTCCATGACGTGGTCGGCGTGGAGGTGCGTGACGAACAGTGCCCGGACCAGCGGCCGCTCGGGCCCAAGGTTCGGGTTGAGCGTCAACCCCGCACGCCAGAGCTGGCGGTGGGCACCCTCGCCGCAATCGACGAGGTAGGCGGCATCACCGACCACGATGGCGTTGGCATATCCAGAGCGGGTTGCCTTGGGGTTCGAGCCGCCCGCCGTCCCGAGGAGGACCAGCCGGTGCGCGGCGTCGGTTCGCCGGGGTGGCCGCCGCTCCGCGAGCACGGCCCGCCAGTCCGGTCTCCGGGGCGTCAACAGGTCCATCGCCGGTGACGGTAATGGGTGGTCAGAGACGTCAGGCACCCTGATGTTTCTGTGCTCTCAACTACAGTGGCCAGGGAGTCCCGTGTGTGGGCGGGGCAGGTCACAGTAGGGGGTCGACAGTGACGACGACGAACAACGAGATCACGTTCCCTGGGCCGGACGAGATCGACGGGTTCTGGGCTCTGGACAAGATGCATGCGCCCCGGCCGGTCACCCCCCTGTCGTTCGATCTCGTGGTACGCACGCTCGCCGAGGGGTTCACCAAGGCGCAGGCCGAGTACGACTGCCCGATCATGGTCAGCACCAATGAGGTCAACCACTACTTCTA
>JBKPHE010000250.1:0-9710 GCA_046744485.1 Actinomycetota bacterium
CGGATCCGACCACGGCGGCGGCGATGCGGCGGGCGGCGCCCTGTCGCCGCGGTCGGGCTCCCCCACGGCCCGGCTCCCGTACGGATCCGACCACGGCGGCGGCGATGCGGCGGGCGGCGCCCAGTCGCCGCGGTCGGGCTCCCCCACGGCCCGGCTCCCGTACGGATCCGACCACGGCGGCGGCGACAGGGTGGGTGGGTCCGGCGGCCAGCCGCTGGACGCAGGCGAGCGTGCGGGTGGCTCGGGTTGCCAGCCGGAGTCTTGGCCGAGTGACCCCAGGGGCTCGGCCCATTCCGACTCGGTCGCGCCCACGTCGGACGCCACGGGTGCGGACTCGGACCACCCGGGCGAGTCGGCGTAGACCGACCCGGCATGGGCATCGTCGTGCGGGGTCGTGACCCACACCGACGTCGCCTGGCCCGCCGCGAACGTGTCGCCCCCGGGACGGTCCCGCTTGGAGAAGGCGCGCCCGCGCGCCACGAGCGGCGAGTCGTCCCACTCGTTGCCCTGGGACAGGCGGTCGACCAGCGGCTTGGCCCTGAGCCCCACCTCGGCCGCCACCGCGTACGCGACCGCCCGGGTGAGCGCCAGCAATCCCACGCTCGCCAACCCGGCGTCGTCGGCATCGGCCGAGCGGAGCGCCAGATACACGACGGTGGCAACGCCGGCGGCCAGCCATCCGGCGCTGCGTCCCACGACCAGACCGGCGGCGAACACCGGGACGAAGAGCAGCGTCGCAACCACCTCGACCCGATCGACGTCGGCCGCCACCAATCCGGCCCCAACGATCGCTACGACCGCCGCGACCGCGAGCACCAGCAGTGCCCGGGCCCCGTACTCGCGCAAGCGGCCCATGCGCGCGTTTCCCGGCATCCCCATCGGCGCCAAGCCTACGTGCCCTCTGACCTGGAGGAGAGGCACACTACCCAGGGAAGAGGGCCGCACACGTTGGGTGACCCATGGCGGGGCTCGCCGGGCACGCTTCAGGACCCGAACGGACAGGCACGTCGTCTGGGCTCACCGCGGCCAGCGCTGCCGGAGGCCGAGCTGTGTGGCCTGGGTTCACGCTGCAAATCCCGTACTGGTCTGTGTCCAGTTGCGGGCCCATCCGCTCGGCCTGCGCTGCCGGAGGCCGAGCTGTGTGGCCTGGGTTCACGCTGCAAATCTCGTACTGGTCTGTGTCCAGTTGCGGGCCCATCCGCTCGGCCTCTCAGAGATACGTGCCGGGGCGGGTTTCCGCTTCGACGTTGGGCTGCGGGGCGCCCGGCGGGAGCCGTCGACGCATCTCGTCGAGCTGCTGGCGAGCCGCCATCTGCTGGGCGAAGAGGGTGGCCTGGATGCCGTGGAACAGGCCCTCGAGCCAGCCCACGAGCTGCGCCTTGGCGACTCGCAGCTCGGCCTCGCTGGGGGTCGCCGTGTCGGCGAACGGGTGGGCCAGGCGGCCCAGCTCGTCGCGCAGGTCGGGCGACAGCGCCCCGGACAGCTCCGAGATCGACGTCTCGTAGATCTCCCGCAGCCGGTCGCGACTCTGCTCGTCGAGCTCGGACTTGCGCACCTCTTCCAGCAGCAGCTTGATCATCGACCCGATCCGCATCACCTTGGCCGGCTGCTCGACGGCCTCGTTGGGCTGATCCCGCTCCTCGGCGGGCCTCACCACCTCGGGGTGCTCGACCGGACCCGTTGCCGTGCCTCCGGCGGCACTCCCGTCGGCCGAGGTGGCCGGTGGTTGACCGGGCCCGGGCTGGCTGGCGCTCTGATCGTCGGTGAACGACATGGGGGCCATCCTGCCACGGTCCGCCGCGTATCCCGCGCGCCCGGGAGGATCCCGTCGGGTGCTCGGCGCGGGCTCAGCGCCGCGCGGCCAGGAGGGGGACCAGCATCTCGGCCGGGGTCAGCGACCCGTGCCGTCCGACCAGTTCGTAGGGGCCGACATCCTGGGGGTCGTGGAAGGCGGCGTTGGTCCGCGCCACGAGGGCCACGTCCCCCAATCGGGACCGCGCCGCCTCGGTGACTACCGGACCCAGCCAGCCCGCCGCCACCATGTCGTCACGCGTGATCACCCAGGCGTCGTCGCCGTGGTGCTCGGCCGCCGCCTCCCACAGGGCGCCTGCACGCCCGGGCCGCGCGTGCAGCCACCGGAAGCGCGCCTCCCCCGACTGCATCGAGCACTGCCCCAGCACGGCGGCCGCCAACTCCACGACGTCGTCGCCGGTCTCCACCTGGCCGTGGTCCGCGATGACCATCAGGGCCGCACCCGCGGGCAGGCGGGAGACGATCCGGTCGACCACCTGGTCGATCCAGGCGAGCTCGGCGTCGTAGTACTCCCCCAGGCCGTACTCGTGGGCCACCTTGTCCAGGCCGTCGTAGTAGGCGTATACGAAGGGTTCGCCCCCGGCCAGGAGGCTCTCGACCTCGGTGACCATGGTCGCCATCGTGCGGTAGCCCCAGAACCTGGCGGGCTCGAGGTGCGCGCCGGTGAACCCCGATCGGCGGTACTCGGCCCGCGTCACCACCGGGGGTCGTTGGCCCAGGAACGGGGCCGTGGTCTGCATCTTTGCGGGCGGCAGGCTCTGGTGGGCGTCGCCGGCGGCGGTGGCCCAACGCAGGACGTTGAGGACCTCCCCGTGCACCGCCATGCGGTAGCCGACGATGCCGTGCTCCCCGGGGGGCAGGCCGGTGGTGATCGACGTGAGGGCGGTCGACGTCGTCGACGGCGCCACGGTGGTGATCGGTCCCCCCTCCATTGCCGACAGCGTGGGGGCCAGGGAGGGCCGGGCCGCGAGCTGTTCCCAGCCCATGCCGTCGAGCACGAACAGCACGACCTGACGGGCATCGACCGCGATCCCCGGAAGCCAGCGCGGCGGATCGTCGGGGGGTCCGAGGAGCGCAGGCACGACGTTCGTGACGCAGGCCCCGCCGTAGTCAGGTAGTAGGGGTTCGTGGACCACGCCTGTGCCTTTCCGGGTCCACCGTACCCAGCCCGGCGCAAAGCGGTCAGGGGGCGTTCGGTGGGTCTCCGCCCGGTTCGCACTGCGCCCCGTACAGTCCAGCCCGACCCGGGCCGCCGCCCCTAGCGGCGTCGGTCTGCGACCGACTCGTTACGCTCGCGGCATGAAGGTGTCGACGCGCGGTGACTACGCGAGCCGGGCACTGCTGTCACTGTCGCTGCACGCGGGCGAGGCGGGCCCGACCTCGGTCCGCGACATCGCCGAGCGCACCGGCCTGCCCCAGCCCTACCTCGAGCAGATCCTCCTGGCGCTCAAGGGGGCGGGGCTGGTCCGGTCCAAGCGGGGCGTGGGCGGCGGCTACGTGCTGGCCCGGGAGCCCGCCACCATCACGCTGGGCGACATCGTGAGCGCGGTGGACAGACCGATCACCGTGGGCGATTTCGGCGAGCCCCACCAGAACGGCGCCTGTGACCACGAGGGCCAGTGCGTGCTACTGGCCATCTGGGGGGTGCTGGGCGAGCACATGCGCCGCCACCTCGACGAGCTGACGCTGGCCGACATCGCCCGGATGGCCCGCGGCGAGCGCGACTGGCCCGTGGTCGAGCCGGTCGATTAGCGAACGGGGAGGGAGACCCTCCCGCCTCCTCCGACTCCGCTCACCCCCGGACAGACCGCCCGTTGTCAGCGCAGTGCCGCCAGCACCGCCGCCAAGTCGGCGGGCAGCGGGGAGTCGAACGCGAGGGGCTCGCCCGTGACCGGATGCTCGAGCGCCACGTGCTCGGCGTGCAGCCACGGCCTCGGCGACGGCAGCGAGGCGCGGCGGCCGCCGTAGCGGGGGTCCCCGACCACCGGGTGGCCGATCGACGCCATGTGGACCCGGATCTGATGGGTCCGGCCGGTCTCGAGCTTGCAGCGCAGCTCCGTGACGGTCACCGGATCCGTGAAGCCGCGGACCACCTCGTAGCGGGTACGGGCGTCCTTGCCGGTCAGCGTCACCGCCATGCGAGTGCGATCACGGGCGCTGCGCCCCACCGGGGCGTCGACCATCCCGGTCGGCGAGTCGACCGCACCCCACACGAGGGCCCGGTAGCGCCGCTCGACCCGGCGGGCCGCCAGCATCGCCACCAGCGCGTCGTACGCAGGCTGGGAGCGGGCGACCAGCAGCAGCCCCGACGTGCCCTTGTCGAGGCGGTGGACGATGCCGGGCCGGTCCGATTGACCCACGGCACGGATCTCCGGGTAACGGGCGAGCAGCCCGTGGACCAGGGTGCCCGCGTGCTGGCCGGCCCCAGGATGCACCACCAGGCCGGCGGGCTTGTCGACCACGAGCAGGTCGGGATCCTCGTACACCAGCGGCACATCGACGGCGGGATCGGGGGCCGGCGCCTCGCCGGCGGGCCGATCCGCCGCCGTCACCTCGAGCGCATCGCCTTCGGCGACGCGGTGCGAGCGGGTGGTGACCGCCCGCCCCTCGACCGTCACGCCCCCGGCATCGACCAGCGCCGCGGCCTCGGACCTGCTGCAGCCGGCGACCATGGCGACGACGCGGTCGAGCCGCTGGCCGTCGAGCGCCCGCGGCACGACCGCTACGAGCGTCGATTCCGCCGGTCGTCGCATCGCCGGGCAGCCTTAGCCTCTCGAGCCGTCCGTGACCCGCGGAATCGACCGGCGCTCATGGTGTGGGTTCCTCGTCGCCGTAGCGCCACTGCGTGCCGAACAGCAGCAGGGCACCGACGACGATGGCGGCATCGGCGATGTTGAACACCGGCCACCACTGGAGGTCGATGAAGTCGACGACCCCGCCCCCCAGCACGCCGTCGCCCTCGCGGAAGGCCCGGTCGATCAGGTTGCCCAGCGCCCCGCCGGAGACCAGGCCGATCGCCACGGCCATACCTGGCCTGGTGGCGTAGCGACCCGAGCGCAGCAGGATGGCTACCACCACCAGCGCCAGCAGCGAGATCACGGCGCCGCGGCCCCGGGCCACGCTGAAGGCGGAGCCGTGGTTGACGATCAGGTGGAGCCGCAATGTCCACACGACGTCGATCGTGCGCGTGTCCAGCGTCTCGACGGCCCACCACTTGGTGAGCTGGTCGGCGGCGAGGACGGCGGTTGCGACGCCCAGGAGCAGTGGCCACCGCGCCCGTTGGGCGGCGGCCGCCGCGGTCGCCTCCCCCGTCAACGCCCCAGGCCCAGACCCCCGCTCTTGCACTTCACGCACAGCGCTGCGTACGGCAGGGCCCGGAGTCGCTCCTTGGGGATCGTGGTGCCGCATGAGTCGCACTTGCCGTAGGAACCGTCGTGGATCTTCTCGCTCGCCCGGTCGATCTGCTCGATGGCGGCCCGGGCCTGCGCGGACAGCGCCAGGTCACGTTCGCGCTCGACGGCCAGCGTGTCACCCTCGCCCGACTCCTCGTCGAACTGGACGTCGCCCGGCTCACGGTCCTCGGTGAGCGAGTCGGCCTCGGCCTGCAGGCTCTCGGCCTGGTGCAGGTACGTGGCCCGCTCCTCGGTCAGGGCCTGGAGTTGACCCTCGAGGAACTTGTCGAGTGCGGGCGCCTTGCTCGAGCGCTTGGTGGCCCTGGAGCGGGAGGCGGACTTGCGGGCAGGAGCGGCTTTCGTGGCTCGGGGCATGGGGGATCTCGCCGTCCTCTGGAAAAGGGTGCCGGATGGTACGCCGACCCCCGCGGGGGGTCAAGGGAAGGCGTGCAGGATACGCGTGAGCGGCCCGAATCCCACCGCGGCCTACGCTGAGCGACATGCCTTTTGGCCCCGTCGACCCCGCCCTGGACCCGCCCGCTCTCGAGGAGCGGGTGCTGGCCCGCTGGCGCGAGCGCGAGGTCGTCGAGGAGGTGGCACGCCTGCGCAAGGGCGCCGAACCATGGATCTTCTACGAGGGTCCCCCCACCGCCAATGGCCGGCCCGGACTGCACCACGTGTGGGCGCGGGCGTTCAAGGACCTGTTCCCCCGGTTCCAGACCATGCGGGGCCGCGACGTGTCGCGCAAGGGTGGGTGGGACTGCCACGGCCTGCCGGTGGAGCTGGAGGTCGAGAAGGAGCTCGGGCTCGCCACCAAGGCCGACATCGAGGCGTACGGCATCGAGGCGTTCAACCAGCGCTGCCGGGAGTCGGTGCAGCGCTACGTGGAGGACTGGTCGGCGCTGACCGAGCGCTCGGCCGTGTGGATCGACACCGCCGACGCCTATTGGACGCTGGCCAACGACTACATCGAGTCCGTCTGGTGGATCATGCGCCAGCTCTGGGACAAGGGCCTGCTCTACGAGGGGCACCGGGTCACGCCCTACTGCGGGCGGTGCGGCACCGCGCTCAGCTCGCACGAGGTGGCTCAGGGCTATGAGGACGTCGTCGATCCGTCGATCTACGTGCGCTTCCCCCTGACCGGCGGGGCCGAGGGCGGCGACGCGGCCGCGCCCGAGGCCGACCTGCTCGTGTGGACCACCACGCCGTGGACTCTCATCTCCAACGTGGCGGCGGCGGTCGGTCCCGCGTTCACCTACGTGCGCGTCAACGCCCCCGACGGGGGCCGCGACCTGGTGCTGGGCGAGCGGGCCGCGGCGCGGCTGTTCCCCGAGGCCGAGGTGCGGGAGCGGTGGCGCGGCACCGACATGGCCGGCTGGCGCTACCGCCGCCCGTTCGACTTCATCGTCCCGCCCCCGCGCGCGCAGGGGTGGCGGGTGTTCGTCGCCGACTACGTGAGCGACGAGGATGGCTCCGGCATCGTCCACCTGGCGCCCGCCTTCGGGGAGGACGACGCCCAGGTCGGCCGCGCCGAGGGGCTGCCAGTCCTCAACCCGGTGGACGCCGACGCCACGTTCGACCACACCGTGCCGCCGTGGCAGGGGCGCTTCGTCAAGGACGCCGACCCCGAGATCATCGCCGACCTTCGCCGCCGCGGCCTGCTGGTGGCCGAGCAGGCGTACGAGCACAGCTATCCCCACTGCTGGCGCTGCGGCACCCCGCTCATCTACTGGGCCAAGACGTCGTGGTTCGTCCGCACCGAGGAGCGGCGCGCCGACCTGCTGGCACAGAACGAGGCCATCGCCTGGTACCCCGACCACATCAAGCACGGCCGGTTCGGGCGCTGGCTCGAGTCCAACATCGACTGGGCCCTGTCGCGCGATCGCTACTGGGGCACCCCGCTGCCGATCTGGCGTTGTCGGGGCTGCGGCTCGGACACCTGCATCGGGTCGGTGGCCGAGCTCTCGGCGCTGGCGGGATGCGATGTGTCCGAGATCGACCTGCACCGCCCCTACGTCGACGACATCACGTGGACGTGCACGGAGCCCGGATGCCGCGGCACGGTCCGCCGCCTCCTGCCCGTGCTCGACGCCTGGTTCGACTCGGGATCGATGCCGTCGGCCCAGTTCCACCACCCCTTCGCCGACGACGGGCGGTTCGAGGCGAGCTTCCCCGCCCACTTCATCTGCGAGGCCATCGACCAGACGCGGGGGTGGTTCTACTCCCTGCTGGCGGTCAACACGCTGGTGTTCGATTCCACGCCCTACCGCAACGTCGTCTGCCTCGGGCTCCTCGTCGACGAGCAGGGCCAGAAGATGTCGAAGTCGAAGGGCAACGTCATCGATCCCTGGCAGATCTTCACCGGCTTCGGCGCCGACACCCTGCGCTGGTACTTCTTCTCGGCCGGCCAGCCGTGGACTACCAGGCGGGTGTCCGAGGAAGGGATCCGCGAGTCCACCCGGCAGACCCTGCTGACGCTGTGGAACGTCTTCAGCTTCTTCGTCACCTACGCCGATCTCGACGGCTGGCAGCCCGGCCCGGGCCGGGAGGGCCCGGAGCCCTCGCACGTGCTCGACCGCTGGCTGCTGGACGAGCTCGACGCCACCGTGTCCGCGGTCACGGACGCGCTCGACGGCTTCGACGCCCTCGGCGGCGCCACCCGCCTCGCTCGGTTCGTCGACGACCTGTCGAACTGGTACGTACGCCGCAGCCGGCCCCGGTTCTGGAAGGCGAACGACCCCGATGCCCACGCCACCCTGCACCATGCCCTGGTGGAGACCAGCAAGCTGCTGGCGCCGTTCTGCCCCTTCCTGGCCGACGAGCTCTACGTGGCGCTGACCGGCGATGTGTCGGTGCACCTGGCGGACTGGCCTCGGCCGACCGGTGACACCGACGAGGCGCTGGCCGAGCAGATGAGCGCGGCCCGGCGCCTCGTGGCCCTCGGCCGGGCCGCCCGCACCGATGCCAGGGTCAAGGTGCGCCAGCCACTGCGTCGCGCGTTGTTGCTGCATCCCGGTGCCGCCCTCGGGCGCGAGGCGCTCGACGAGGTCGCATCGGAGCTCAACGTCAAGGCGCTCGACGACGTCGACACGCTCTCGGGCCTGATGTCGTGGACGATCGTGCCCAACTTCCGGGCGCTCGGGCCCCGCCTGGGACCGAAGGTCAACGACGTGAAGCGCGCGCTGGCCGAGGCGGACGGGTCGGCGTTGCAGCGCCAGCTCGAGTCCGAGGGGTTCATCGAGGTGGCCGGCGAGCGCCTGACCCCCGACGAGGTCGAGGTCCGGGCCAACCGCCACGAGGACTTCGCCCTGGCCGAGGACGGCGGCTGGGCGGTGGCGCTCGACCTGGAGCTCGACGACGAGCTACGACGCGAGGGCCTGGCGCGCGAGCTGGTGCGTAGCCTCAACGACCTGCGCAAGGACCTGGGCCTCGACATCGCCGACCGCATCGTCCTTGCGATCGGGGCGGACGACGACGTGTGGGCCGCGCTCGACGTCCACCGCGACTACGTGATGAACGAGGTGCTGGCGGTCGGGCTGACCCGGGCCCCGTCGGATGGCGCCCACGCGCTCAGCGTCGACGGCCACGAGGTCGCTGTCGCCATCGACGCGGCGTAGCGAGCCCCGAGGGTCAGCTCTCGGGCGGGTCGGTCACCTCGGGATCGAACACGGCCCGACCCCACTCGCTCGGCCGGGTCTCGGGCTCGGGTGACGCATCGGTGCCGTTCGCCCCGGGATCGACGCCGGGCGCCAGTGGGTCTTCTGCCGCTGGTGTCGAAGGCGCGGGCGGGGCGGGCGGCTCGTCGCCCACCGAGGTTCGCAGCTCGGACGGCAGCCACGGAACACGCTCCCCGCTCCCGCCGCCGCTCAGGCGGTGAGCGTCGCCCGGCGCCATGAAGGGCATCGGCTGGCTCCATGGGCCGTTGTCGGACGCGGGCTGCTCCTGGAGGGCGGCGACGTGGGCGCTGGGATTCCCCGCGCCGTACGGCGACGCCGGGTCGTCGGCGGGCCCGGATGGTGGTTGCGCCGGACGGCCGAACGCCGCACGGCTGGGAAGGGGCGGGGCCGCAGGGCGGTCGACGTCGGCGAACGCGGGGAGCGGGCCCGGGGTCAGTTGGGCGTCGTCCTCGACGATCCTGCGCAGCTCGGCAATGCCGGCACGGATGCGGTCGCGCTGGTCGTCGATGTGCCGGTTCAGCATGTCCAGGTCGGCTCGGAGCGCCTCGCGCTGGTCGACCAGGTCGTCGAGCTCGGCCTCGATGGAGGCCCGGGCGTGGTCGGCGCCGCGCCGCGCCTCTTCCTCGGCGCCCATCCGGGTGCGGGCGGCTTCGGCCCGGGCCTCGTCGATCAGACGGTTGGCCTCCTGCTTGGCCTCCTTGATGGTGGCGTCGGCGGTGCGCTGCGCCAGCACCAGCGTGCGCCGGAGGGTGTCGTCGGTCTCGCTGGGGCCGACCGATTGGGCCCCAGCCGTCACGGTGGGCGCCGCCGATGGCCCGCGGCGCTGGGC
>JBKPHE010000229.1:0-11360 GCA_046744485.1 Actinomycetota bacterium
CTGTGGGACGACCCTGACGAGCCCACCTGGTCCGTCGTCGAGGTGGGCGAGGCGGTGGCGGTGGGTCTGCGCCGAGCGTTCCCCGAGGAGGTGTGGGTCAGGGGCGTGATCCGCAACCTCAACAGGGGTCGCGGTGGGATCGTGTGGTTCGACCTGATCGAGCCGGCACCGGGCGGCGACCTGTCCAAGCCGCCGCTGGCCACGCTGCCGGTGGTCTTGTTCGATGACGCCCGGCGCCAGGTCAACGCCCGGCTGGGCGCCGGGGGCAACGCCGTGCGCATGGTCGACGGCACCGAGGTCCGGGTCCGGGGACGGCCGGGCTATTGGCCGCGGGGCGGGCGGCTGCAGCTCCAGATGTCCGACATCGACCCCGACTTCACCCTCGGGCGCCTGGCGGCCGATCGCGAGCGCCTGCTCCGGCGCCTCGATGGCGAGGGGCTGCTCGCTCGGCAGGCCGAGCTACCGGCTCCGCTGGTGCCCCTGCGGCTGGGGCTGGTCACCAGCGCCGGCAGCGCCGCCGAGCACGACGTGCTCGACGAGCTACGCCGCTCGGGCATCGGCTTCCGGGTATTCCGGGTCGACGTGCGCGTGCAGGGTTACGACGCGGCGCGGTCGGTGGCGTGGGGGCTGGGGGCGGTCGCCGCCCGCGGTGTCGACGCCGTGCTGCTGGTCCGGGGTGGGGGCGCGACCACCGATCTGGCGGCCTTCGACAGCGAGCTCATCGCCCGGACCATCGCCGGCCTCGATGTGCCGGTGCTGACCGGCATCGGCCACGACATCGACCGCACGATCGCCGACGAGGTAGCGCACCGGGCGTACAAGACGCCGACCGCGTGCGCCCAGGCGGTGGTCGACGACGTGCAGGCCTTCGAACGGCGCACGCTCGAGGTGTGGCAGGACATCGCCGTCACGGTGCGGCGCAGGCTCCGGGCCGAGGCCGTGCGGCTGGGCGCGTGTGGACGCCACGTCGCGGTGGCGACCCGCCAGGGGTTGGCCGCCGCCCGCCGCGACCTCGCTGTCCGCCCCGAGCGGGTACGACGGGCGGCGAGCGGCGCGCTCGACCGGTCCGCTCGGCTGCTCGAGCGCTCGGCCGGCCGGACCTCCTCGAGCGCACGGGGTCACCTGCGCAGCCGGGAGGTGGCCGTCACGGTTGCCGGTCAGCGCCTGGCACATCGCCCCCCGCGGCTGGTCGCGGCTGCCGCGCACGACCTCGACCGGCTCGAGGCGCAGGTGCGGGCGCTCGATCCCACCCGCATGCTGGCCCGGGGCTGGTCGATCACCCGCGTCGCCGGGTGCCGGGTGGTGCGCTCGGCGACAGAGGTGGCCGAGGGCGACGCACTCACGACGACGTTGGCCGACGGTGAGGTCCGCAGCACGGTGACGGGGGCGCGAGGAGCAGGCAATGACTGAGCCGGAGATTGGCTACGCCGAGGCGCTGGCGGAGCTGGAGGGGATCCTCGATGAGCTCGACGGCGACGAGGTCGACGTCGACGTGCTGGGCAGCCGCGTGCGGCGGGCGGCCGAGCTGCTGCGCCTGTGCCGCGACCGGATCGCGAGCGCCCGGTTCGACGTCGAGCAGGTGGTGGCCGAGCTCGAGGCCGAGACGGCGGACGTGGCCGCCCCCGGCAGCGACGACGAGGCCGGGCCCGACGCCGACGAGGGGGTCCAGAGCCGCGGTTCCGCTCCGCGCAACCTGTGAGCTCCTGACGCCACGACTCATCCTGAGCACGATGTCCCGGCGCGCCAGGGGGCGCCGTAACGTGGGGTTGGCCATGCGCTCCCGCTCCTCCGCCTCGCCGCCCAGCCTGCGCGCCATCGCGGTGCGCGTGGACGAGCGCCTCGCTGGGCTGTTCGACGCAGAGATCACCCGTTGGGAGGCGATCGACCCGGCGATCGGGGCGCCGCTCGGCGCCCTTCGGCATCTGGTCGACGCCGGCGGGAAGCGCCTGCGGCCGGCGTTCTGCTACTGGGCCTTCGTGGGCGCCGGCGGCGACCCGGACGATCCCCGCATCATCGACGCCGGCGCCGCCTTCGAACTGCTCCACGCCTTCGCCCTCGTGCATGACGACGTCATGGACGGATCCGACACGCGCCGCGGCGCCGCGACGACCCACGTCGGGTTCGCCCGTGAGCACCAGGCGCGCGAATGGCGGGGCGAGGCCCGCCGCTACGGCGAGGGCGTCGCCATCCTCATCGGCGACCTGTCCCACGTCTACGCCGACATGCTGCTCGGGGACGTCTGCGCCGACGCCGCTGCCGTGTGGCACGAGCTTCGCTTGGAGCTCAACGTCGGCCAGTACCTCGACCTGCTCGCCACCGCCCGCGCCGACCGCGACCGGGTTGTCGCCCACCGCATCGCCCGCTACAAGTCGGGCAAGTACACGATCGAGCGACCGCTGCACGTGGGTGCGGCGCTCGCCGGGCGTCTCGGCGACCTGCAGGCCCCGCTCTCGGCGTACGGCGATCCGCTCGGCGAGGCGTTCCAGCTCCGCGACGACGTGCTGGGCGCGTTCGGTGATCCGGCGGCGACCGGCAAGCCGGTGGGGCAGGACCTGCGGGAGGGCAAGCCGACCCCGCTCCTGGCGGCGGCGGTCGAACGGGCCGACGACGGACGCACCGAGCTCCTGGATCGGGTCGGTCAGCCGGGGCTGTCCGACGGCGAGGTGATGGCGGTCCAGCGGATGCTGCTGGACGATGGCGCCCTCGACGAGATCGAGCGGCTGATCGAGCGGCTCACCGCCCGGGCGATCGACGCGATAGACGCCGCCGACATCACGGCCCGCGCCCGCGACGAGCTGGTCGACCTCGCTCGCTTCGTGGCTTCCCGCGACGCCTGACCGGGCGGCGACCCAACGCCACTAGGAGGCAGCGAAGAGCGCCACCGCCCCGGCGCGATCGACCTCGCGGACGCCGGGCTCGGCGGCCACCGCCGCCAGCCACGGCGGCCGGACGTGCGCGCAGACCGCCAGGGCCACGTCCAGGCCCGACAGCGTCGCGGCCTGGCGGGCGTACGTGGTGGCGTAGTCGGCTGGGCGAACGTCGTGGCTGAGCTCGAAGAGGGCGTACGGGTCCGGCGGTCCGGGGGTTTCCAGTGACTCGGGCAGCACGTAGGGCGTGGTGGGCTCGGGGCCCCCGCCCCTGAGGCCCGGTCCGTCGTCCAGGATGGCGCCACGCACGAGCTCGGGGCGGGCGCCCGCGGTCAGTAGCGCCACGTAGGCGCCGAGCCCCCGCCCGTAGAGGGTCGTCGGGCCGAGGTGGGCCAGGGCGACGTCGACGTCCGCCATGAGCAGCTCACAGAAGTAGCCGCCACCGACGGGCACGCTGGAGGCGCCGTGGCCGGTGAAGTCGAGGGCCCAGACCGGCCCTGGCCAGCCCGCCAGGTGGTCGGGCACGGCCGCCGGCGAGCGCTCGCCCAACCCGTGCAGGTGGAGCAACGGCCCCCCGTCACCGTCTCGCAGGGGGTGCAGCGCCAGCTCGATCCGGCTGTGCCGGACGGTGACCGTGGTGTCGTGTTCGGTCACGTCGGAGTCCCGAGGAAGTCCAGCACCAGGTCTGCCACCCGCCGCGGCTGTTCGATGTGCACGAAGTGGCCGGTGTCCTCCAGCCCCACGACCCGGGCGCCGGGGGGCAGGCTGGGTTCGATGTCGGCGGGTTGGGTGCCCGATCCCATCGGCTCGGGCTGCAGTCCCAGCACCGCCAACAGCGGCATGCTCAGCCCCGGTAGCCGCGCCATAGCCCATTGGGCCCGCCACGGGCCGAACCCGCCCATGCGCAGCGCGGGGTCGATCTTCCAGCGCCATCCGTCCGCGTCCTTGCGGCCGCCCACGGTCACCAGGTAGCGGAGCCACTCCTGGGACAGTCGCGGGTTCATCCGGCCGCGACGCTCCGCCAGCTCGTCGATCGTGCCGGGCTTGCGGGAGCGGCCGAGCGCGCCGCGGCGGAAGTCCAGCCAGCTCCCCAGCTCGCCGGCCATCAGCTTGGTGCGCTCGTGGTCGGAGACGTCGGGCATGCTGCGGCGCGAGGGCAGCCCGTCGAGGTTGACCAGGTGGCTGACCCGATGGGGCAGGGCGGACGCGAACTGCACGGTGATCCCGCCCCCCTTGGAGTGCCCGACGATCGGCAGCGGGTCGCGGGACACCGCGTCGACGACCGCCACCGCGTCCCGCAGGTCGGCCTCCCACGAATAGAGGGCGGCGTGCTGGGAGTCGCCGTGGCCGCGCTGGTCCCACGCCACGGCACGCCAGCCCGCCTCCGCCAACATGGGAGCGAAGACGTCGAAGGTGCGGGCGAAGTCGAACCCGCCGTGCGCCAGCACCATGGGTGGCGCAGCGGGGTCGCCCCACTCGTGGACGGCCAGGCGGATGCCGTGGGAGACGACGGCGCGCGTGCGATCGGGGCCGCGGGCGCCGGGGTAACCGACCGCCTCGGCGAGCGTCGAGTCCGCCGACTGTTCAGCCATCGCGACGTCCCGTTGCGCGACGTCCGCGTGATCCGCGGAATCGACGCTCGGTCACATGTACGGCCTCGGTCACGTCGAGAGATTGATCCGGAGGTCAAGGAGTGGGCAACCCGCCCGGCGCGTGTGACCGATGACCCCTCGACAGGGACCGCCTGCCGGGTGTTCGATACCACAGATAACGTAACGTCGTTAACTTCGGCCGAGGAGGCCGTCCCATGCTCACCCGGTTCGCCCGACTCTCCACGAACCACGCCCGGGCCGTCGTCATCACCGCCGTCGTGATGTTCGCGATCGCCGGTGCCCTCGGCGGCGGGGTTGCGGATCACCTCACCTCCGGCGGGTTCGACGACCCGTCCTCCGAGTCCGAGCGGGCCGACGACGCGCTCGCCGAGGAGTTCCATACCGGCGTCCCCAACATGTTGCTGCTGGTCACCGCTCGGGACGGCGACGTCGACGATCCCACCGTGGCGGCCGCGGGCCGGGCCCTCACCGCCGAGCTGGCCGCCGAGGACGGCGTCGCCGACGTGGTCTCGTACTGGTCGGAGGGGAACGCGCCGCCGCTCCGCAACGACGACGGCAGCCGGGCCCTGGTGGTCGCCCGGGTCGAGGGCAATGACGACCAGGTGGAGGACCGGGTGACCGACCTGGCCCCCCGCTACCAGCACTGGGCGGGCAACGGCGGCGGGGACCCCGCTGCCATCGACGTCGAGCTGGGCGGCTTCGCCGAGGTGTTCCACGAGGTGGGCGACACCATCGAGGAGGACCTGGTCCGGGCCGAGACCATCGCCCTACCGATCACCCTGGTGCTGCTGATCCTGGTGTTCGGCAGCGTGGTGGCCGCCTCGCTGCCGTTGGTCATCGGCGTGATGTCGATCGTCGGCACGTTCTTCGTGCTTCGGGTGCTGGCGGGGCTCACCGACGTGTCCATCTACGCCCTCAACCTCACCACGGCGCTCGGCCTGGGGCTCGCCATCGACTACAGCCTGTTCGTGGTGTCCCGCTACCGCGAGGAGTTGCGGGCGGGATACGCGCCCCGGGTCGCGGTGACCCGGACCGTCCGCACCGCCGGCCGCACGGTTGCGTTCAGCGCCCTGACCGTGGCGGCCTCGCTGTGCGCAACGCTGGTGTTCCCGATCGCGTTCCTGCGGAGCTTCGCCTACGCCGGGGTCGCCGTGGCGCTTCTGGCCGGGCTGTTCTCGGTCGTCGTGCTGCCGGCCATCCTGGTCCTGCTCGGCCACCGGGTGAACGCCCTCACGCTGTGGCGGCGCTCGGTGACCCCACCCGAGGAGGGCTTCTGGCACCGCGTCGCCACCGTGGTGATGCGTCGCCCCATCCCTATAGCGACCGCCGTCGTCGCATTTCTGCTGGTGCTGGGCACCCCGTTCCTGGGGCTACGCCTGTCGTCACCCGACGACCGCGTGCTGCCCGAATCCGCCGACGTCCGCCAAGTGCACGACGTGCTGCGCGAGGAGTTCTCGTCCGAGGAGGCCGGCGCGCTGTCCGTCGTCGCTCCCGACGCACCCAACAGCGTTCCCGGCCTGCGGAACCAGATCGACGCCTACGCCACCCAGCTGGCCACGATGCCGAGCGTTGCCCGCGTCGACGCGGCCACCGGCACCTACTGCGGCGCGGGCCTGGCCGAGCAGCTCGGCTGCGAGCCCGGCCAGCTCGTGCTGCCGCCGGAGAGCTCGCCCCGCTACGCGGGCTTCAGCGCCGACGGCGCCACCTATCTGTCGGTGATCCCGTCGGTGGAGCCGGTGTCGGAGGCCGGCGAGGACCTGGTGCACGCGATCCGCGACGCCGACGCCCCCTGGGACGTGCTGGTCACGGGCCAGTCGGCCAGCCTCATCGACACCAACCAGTCGCTGTTCGACCGCCTGCCGTGGGCCCTCGGTCTGGTCGCCCTCATCACGGCGGTTCTGCTGTTCATGATGTTCGGCAGCGTGGTCATCCCCGCCAAGGCGATCGTCCTGAATGTCCTCAGCCTCACCGCCACCTTCGGTGCCATGGTCTGGATCTTCCAGGACGGCCACCTGTCGGGCCTGCTCGACTTCACCGCCACCGGCAGCCTCAACGCCGCCATGCCCATCCTCATGTTCTGCATCGCCTTCGGCTTGTCGATGGACTATGAGGTCATGCTGCTCTCCCGCATCAAGGAGGAGCACGACAACGGGGTCGACAGCGTGCGCTCGGTGGCCGTGGGCCTGGAACGCACGGGCCGGATCGTCACCGCGGCCGCCGTCCTCATCGCGGTCGTGATGATCGCGTTCGCCACCAGCCGGGTGAGCTTCATCAAGCTGTTCGGGGTGGGCCTGACCCTGGCGGTCCTCACCGACGCCTTCCTGATCCGCGGCACGCTGGTGCCGGCGTTCATGCGGCTGGCGGGCGACTGGAACTGGTGGGCGCCGGGTCCCCTGCGCCGGTTCCACGACCGCTGGGGCGTCAGCGAGCACGTCGACCTCGACGACGAGCCCCGTGCCGACGCACCGCCCCCACCCGAGCGCGATGCTGGGGAAGTGAGCAGCCACGCGCTGTCCGGCCCATGATCGCCCCTTCCCCCCCGACCGTCACCCGCCGTCCCCGCGCCCGCAAGGGCGAGGGGGCGGCGCTGCGCGACGAGATCCTGGCCGCCACCGAGCGGCTGCTGCTCGAGACGGGATCCGCCGAGGCGGTCTCGATCCGCGCGGTGGCCGAGCGGGTCGGCGTCACCCCGCCGTCGATCTACCGGCACTTCGCCGACAAGAACGACCTCATCTTCGAGGTGTGCGCCGGCCATTTCGCCGCCCTAGACGAGTTCTTGGCGAGTGCGAGTGAGGGCGTGGACGACCCGGTCGACCGCCTCCGCGCGATGGGGCTCGCGTACATGCGCTTCGGCCTGGCCAACCCCGAGCCCTACCGCATCCTGTTCATGACGAGGGCCGATGACACGCCCCAGGAGTACAAGGCCGTGGTGCTGCGCGACAACGCCGCGTTCGACCAGGTGCGGCGGTGCGCGCAGGAGTGCATCGACGCCGGGCGCTTCCGCCCCGGGTTCACCGACGCCTACCGGCTGGCTATCGGTTTCTGGGCGCGGGTGCATGGGTTGACGTCGCTGCTGGTCGCCAAGCCCCAGTTCCCATGGCCCGCAGACCGCGAGGCGTTCGTCGCCGAGTACGCCAGCATCTGCCTGGCCGGCGTCGTCCGCGACGAGTAGGCCGCCTCACGCGTTGTCGGGATCGGCACGCCAGTCGCGGTCCGGCGACACGTAGATCAGGGGCAGGCTCGCGGCAGACACCAGCGCCTTGATCCACAGGTTGACAACGAAGATGTCCCACACGGCGGCCCAGGGCAGCGTCAGCGCATGGTCGGTCAGCAGCGGTAGCGAGCCGAACGCCCCGATGGCGAAGATCGCGTTGTCCACGGGGATGCTCACCGCGTTGCTGACCGCGACGCGCGCCCACTGGAAGCGGGTGGTCACGCGCCGCACGAACCAGTGGTACACCTCGGTGTCGAGCAGCTCGCTGATCACCTCGGCGATGATCGACGCCACCACGATGCGCCACAGCGGGCCGAGCACGGCCCGGAACTCGTCGCCCAGGGGGTAGCTCTCGTGGCTCGGCACCCGCGCCACCCACTGCAGGTAGACCGCCATGAACAGGTTCACCACCGCGGCGGTGACGATCAGCGTGCGGGCCGCCCGCTTGCCCAGGGCCTTGTGGACCACGTCGCGCAGGGTGAACGTGATCGGGTAGATGAACGTGCCCATGTCGACCGCCCGGCCGAACGTCGACCCGATCTTCACGCTGGTGATGTCTGCGATCACCTGGGCGCCCACGTAGGCACCGACGGCGGCGATGGCGAGGCGCGACACGGTGGCGACGGCCGTGGGCCGGGCCCCGTCGGTGGGAATGGTCTGCTCCGGCGCGACGGAGGGAGCGGGCTGCATGAGGGACCTCCGGTTTTGGTGAGGCGGGTTGCCGGTACCGCCGGGCTGCCGAGTTGGTCGAAACCGACGCCATCAGAGACTACGGGTCGGGCTCCGACCGACTCGTCCCTCTACCTTGAGGCCATGCCCCGACTGCGCCAGGTTCCCCGTGACGAGGCGGTGGCGCCGATCGTCACCGCCATGTACGACTTCATGTTCGGGGCCGGCCGCGACCCGGTGGCCGATCCCGGCACCGCCACCGGCACACCCGGCGACTGGTGGACCACCTTCGCCCTCGTCCCCGACGTGCTCGAGCACTGCGTCGCTGGCTTCGCCCTGTACCGGTCACCGCAACGGCAGTTGCCCGCCGAGCTGCGGGAGCTGGGACAGATCCGTGCCGGCTGGGCGCGCGGCAGCCAGTTCGTGTTCTCGCAGCACTGCAAGTCGTGTCGGGCGCTGGGCATGGCCGAGGAGAAGATCGCCGCCATCCCGGCGTGGTCGGTGGCCGCCTGCTGGTCACCGGTGGAGCGTGCGGTGCTGGCGTACACCGACGCGCTGGTCCTCGACGGCGGTCGGGTCCCGGACGACGTCTTCGCTCAGTTGCGGGCCCACCTGGAGGATGAGCAGATCCTCGAGCTGACGTACATCACGTGCCTCTACGAGATGCACGCCACGATGAGCCGCGCCCTCCGCACCGAGTGGGACGACCGCGACGATCCGGTGGTCGAGGTCCCCGGACGCCACGAATCGCTGGCACCCGAGGTGGGCGTCGAGCCCGGTCGGACGGCCAGCGATGCGGAAAGAAGTCCTGACAACTCGGCGTGAGGGTTGCCACCGCCCATGGCACAAACGTATGTTCGTACCATGGGCGGCAACTGGCGAGATGGCTTCGAGTTCGCTCACCGGGCACCCGACCCCGAGCCCGAGGGCCCAGGGCTGGGGTGGCGAGAGACTGCCCGCAACCACTGGTCCGGCTCCTGGGGAAGCCAGCCCCGAGGCACGGTCATGCTCGAATCCTCCGGCCTGTGGCTTGCCTACCTGCGGTTGGAAGAGCCTCCGGGCCTGTCGCCGATCACGACGGTGGGCCGGTTCGCGACCGCGGAGGAAGCACTTTTGGCCACCGACGAGATCTGGACCTCCCGGTGACGAACAGCGCCGAGGCGCCCGTCAGGGAGCTGGCGGCGAAGATCGAGACGCCACCGGGTCCGATCAGGAGCCCGACGACGATCAGGACGATGCCCAGCCCCAGTTGGCCTTGGACGAGTTGGACGATGCCGACGATCACGAGGATGACGGCGATGATCCACAGGATTGTTGCCATGCTGCTGCGTGTACCCGCCCCGCGATGGCGGCATACGAGCGGTCACACGCCTAAACGCAGACGGACGGGTTGCGGATCTCGCGCGAAGATCGTGCGGTGGCGGAGCAGCGGCTGCCCTCCGGGGTAGTCACATTTGTGTTGTCCGACATTGTCGGTTCGACTCGTTTGTGGGAGCGCGTTCCGGCGGCGATGGAGACGGCTCTGGCCCGCCACGATGAGATCGTGACGGCGGCGATGGCGGCTCGCGACGGCGTCGTGTTGAAGGCCCGAGGCGAGGGCGACTCGACGTTCTCCGTATTCACGCTGGCAACCGATGCGCTGGCGGCGGCGTACGCGGCCCAGGTGGCGCTCGTGGCCGCGCCCTGGCCGGCTGGCGCACGCCTGACGGTGCGGTTTGCCGTGCACACCGGGGAAGCCGTGGAGCGCGGCGGCGACTTCCTGGGTCCGGCGGTGAACCGGGCTGCTCGGCTCCGAGCGGTCGCTCAGGGTGGTGACGTGCTCGTGAGCGAGGCCACCGCCCGACTGGTGGTCGACCGACTGCCGGCCGGCGCTCGTCTCATCGAGCTCGGTGAGGTCAGCCTGCGGGACTTGAACCGACCCGAGCCCACCTACGTCCTGGCAGGCCCAGGTCTGCCCGAGCCGCGGCCCGGACCGACCCGACGCGGTGCGACCCGGGCGCCGACGTGGGACGGGCTGGGGGTGACTCGCAAGGAGGCCGAGGTACTCGATGCGCTCTGCGAGCACCTGACGAACGCCGAGATCGCGTCCCGCCTGTACGTGTCCGAACGCACGGTGGAGAGCCACATATCGTCGCTGCTTCGCAAGTTCCAGGTGGCGAACCGCCACGAACTGGCTCGCGCCGCCGACTCGCCTGCGATCCTCGCATCACCGGTCGAGCCGGCGTCACCTGCGGCGGTGGAACGCGAACGATTCCTGACGGCCCTGACCCCGCTCGTTGGTCGGACGAGCGAGTTGTCCAAGATCTCAGCGTTGCTGGCCGAGCACAGCCTGGTGACCCTCGTCGGCGCCGGCGGAACCGGTAAGACGCGGGTTGCCACCCACTTGGCCGCCAACCCGCCGGAGATGGACGTGGGTGATTCGTGGTGCGCCGAGCTCGCCGGTGTCAACGCCGGCGGCGACATCGTGGACGTCGTCTTGGCAGCTCTCGGTGTCCGCGTCAGCACCGAAGTGGACCCTTCGGAGCGGGTAGCCCGCCATTTGACCGCCCGGACCGGCTTGCTGATCCTTGACAACTGCGAGCATGTCCGGCCGCAGGCGGCAGCGTTGTGCGAACAAATCATCATGCTGGCACCGGGCATCCGAATTCTCGCCACCAGCAGGGAGCCGCTCGGTGTCGTGGGCGAGGTGTTGCTACCTGTGCCCCCTCTGAGGACGCCTGGCGACAACACCCCTGAAACGATTGCCTCAGCCGATGCGGTCCAGCTCTTTGTCGACCGTGCGATGAGTTACAAACCGGACTTCTCGCTCGACGACCGCAACTCGGTCGCCATAGCGGAACTGTGCCGCTCTCTGGACGGTCTACCGCTCGCCATCGAGCTTGCGGCGGCGCGGATCCCGACCATGACGCCTGAGGAAATTGTCTCCCGCTTGGATCAGGTCTTTCGGGTTCTCGGGCACCGACCGGACCATATTGATCACCACCGCACCCTGCGGGC
>JBKPHE010000210.1:0-9368 GCA_046744485.1 Actinomycetota bacterium
GGGTCGGACGCGCCCGAGACCTTCCACGTGATCTTCACGCGACTCCTCCACGTTCCCGAGGCGGCATCGGTGGTCCGATGAGCCTGCGGGGACGGGCCGCCATCGTGGGGGTGGCCGATGCGGCGTCTCCCACCGGTGAGCTGGACTCGCATGGTCGGGCGCTGGAGGCGCAGGTCATCCGCGAGGCGCTGGCGGACGCCGGGCTCGCGCTGGCCGACGTCGACGGGGTGTGCCACGGGCAGTCGTCCGTCGGACTGGCCGAGTACCTGGCCATCCACCCGCGGTTCACCGATTCGACCAACACCGGCGGGTCGAGCTACGAGGTGCACGTCGAGCACGCCGCGGCGGCGATCGCGGCCGGCCTGTGCGAGGTGGTGATCGGGGTCTACGCCTCGACGCCGCGCAGCGACCGGCGTCACGGACGGAGCCGCGAGTTCCAGCGGCCGCCGGGGCCGAACCCGATGGTCGAGTGGGAGCTGCCCTAAGGGATGCGCATGCCGATGGGGCCCTACGCCCTGGCGGCCAGCCGGCACATGGCAGAGTTCGGGACCACGTCGGAGCAGCTCGCCGAGATCGCGGTGAGCACCCGGGCGTGGGCGGCGTTGAACCCGCGTGCCCGCCACCAGGACCCCATCACCGTGGAGGACGTCCTGGCGTCGCCGATGCAGTCGTCGCCACTGCACCTGCTCGACTGCTGCCTCGTGACCGACGGGGCCGGGGCCTTCGTCATGACCACCGCCGAGCGGGCCCGCGACCTGCCCAAGCCGCCCGTGTACGTGCTCGGGGCGGCTACCTGTCACGACCACTCGATGATCAGCCAGATGCCCGACCTGACGGTCACGCCTGGCGTGGTGTCCGGGCAGAGCGCCTTCCGGCAGGCCGGAGTCAAGCCAAGCGACGTCGACGTGCTGATGGCATACGACAGCTTCACGATCACGGCGCTGCTGCACCTGGAGGACCTGGGCTTCTGCGCCAAGGGCGAGGCAGGTGCGTTCGTCGAGGGCGGGCGCACCGCCCCCGGCGGCCTGCTGCCGATGAACACCAACGGCGGTGGCCTCTCGTACACCCATCCGGGCCAGTACGGCATGTTCCTGATCGTGGAGGCGGCCCGTCAGCTGCGGGGTGAGGCCGGTCCTCGCCAGGTTCGCGGGGCCGAGATCGCCATGGCCCACGGGTCGGGCATGGTTCTGTCGGTGATGTCCACCCTGGTGCTCGGCACCGAAGGAGCGCTGTCGTGAGCGAGCCGACCCGCCGCCAAGAGCCGCCGATCAGCGAGGTGGCCGAACCGTTCTGGGACGCCACCCGCGAGCGACGGCTGCTCCTGCAGTGGTGCACGGCGTGCGAGCGGCCGGTCTGGTATCCCCGGGAAGTGTGCCCCGGGTGCCTGGGCTCGACGCTCGAATGGCGCGAGAGCGAGGGCCTCGGCGCCGTCTACGCCTGCACCGTGGAGCACAAGGCGCAGACCCGGGCGCTCGAGGCGCCCTACGTGGTGGCGCTGGTCGAGTTGCACGAGGGCGTCCGACTGCTGTCGAACATCGTGGGCTGCCCGCCTGACCAGGTCGCGGTGGGCGATCGCGTGCGAGTCATCTGGGAGCCCCTGTCCGACGGGCGCCGGCTGCCGCTGTTCGAGCCCGCGGACTGAGAGGGACCGACCGAACGACGGCACCGAGAGGGGGAGGCATGCCGACGCAGTTGGATCCCGGTCCGAGCGTCCGGGCGTTCCGTCACGAGGTGCGGGGCTGGCTGGAGGCCAACCGCCCCGAGGAGCTGGTGGGCGTGGAGGCCGAGCAGCTGGTCCTCCGGCGTGTCCCCGGCCCCGAGGACTGGGCCCGCAAGTTGCACGAGGCCGGGCTGACGTGCGTGTCCCGGCCGAAGGAGTATGGCGGCCGTCGGTTGGGGGGCGTCGAGCTGGCTGTGCTCAACGAGGAGTTCGTGACCAGCCTCAAGACCCGCGGCGTCATCGACGGCGACGAGGTGGTGATCGGGGGCCAGAAGGTGGTCAGCATCCGGGGTGCGGACTCGATGGTCATGCCCGACCAGGAGTCCGGCAGCTACCAGCCCGACCGCTGGCAACGGAGCCTTCTCGGCACCCGTTGCGTCACGATCTGGGGCGGAACCGCCCAGGTGCAGCGCAACATCGTGGGCGAGCGCGTGCGGGGGCTGCCCAAGGAGCCCGCCCCTGGCGGCGAGCGATGACAAGCACGGGCACCGGCACCGACGCCGAGATCGCCGAACGCCTGGAGCACGCCGGCCGGGGCATGCTCCTGGCCTGGTGGGCCGGGCACCAACCGGACGTGCGGGCGATCGTCGCCCGCAAGGGGGACCGCAGCTTCGCCGAGCTCAACGGCAGGGCCAACCAGGTGGTCCGTGCCCTGCGGCGACTGGGCCTGCAGCCCGGTGACGGCGTGGCGCTGCTGTGCACCAACCGGGCCGAGTTCGCCGAGGTGGCCACCGCCTGCCAGCGGGCGGGCTGGCGCCTCACCACGGTCAACTGGCACCTCACCGCGGACGAGGCCGGCTACATCGTCGACGACTGCGAGGCCAAGGCCCTGGTGGCCGAGGCCTCGCTCGCGCCCGTTGCCGTCGGTGCCCGTCAGCGGGCTGCCGGCTGTCGGGTGGCATTGGCCTTGGGTGGAGACATCGAGGGCTTCCGGCACTACGACGAGGAGCTCGCCGGCGAGCCGGACGCCGACATCGATGACCCGATGCTCGGCTCCTCGATGCTCTACACCTCGGGCACCACCGGGCGACCGAAGGGCGTCTACCGGCGCGAGACAGCGCGGCCGGCCGCGGTCAACCTGTTCGGTTACAGGGACGGCGATCGCCACCTTTGCACCGGTCCCCTGTACCACGCCGCGCCCCTCGCCTTCTCGCTCACGACGCCGATCACCTACGGGGTGGGCGTCGTGCTGATGGAGCGGTGGGACGCCGAGGCGGCGCTGGCCCTGGTCGAGACCTATCGGATCACCCACATGCACATGGTCCCGACGATGTTCCACCGGTTGCTCTCGCTGCCGCCCGAGGTGCGCGAACGCTACGACGTCTCCACGTTGCGGTCGGTGCTCCACGGCGCCGCTCCGTGCCCGCTGGCGGTCAAGCAGCGCATCATCGAGTGGCTCGGGCCGGTCGTGTGGGAGTACTACGCGGCGACCGAAGGCTCGGGCTGCTTCGTCGACTCGGAGACGTGGTTGGCCCGACCCGGCACGGTCGGCAGGCCGGTGGACGGCCAAGTGATGGTCGCTGACGCCGGCGGACGGCCGCTGCCGGCCGGCGAGACGGGCCTCGTCTACCTGAGGGCACCGGCGGTCGGCCGCTTCGAGTACTTCAAGGACGCGGAGAAGACCGAGTCCACATACCGGGGCGAGTACTTCACCCTCGGCGACATGGGCTACGTGGACGACGACGGTTACCTCTTCCTCACCGACCGCAGCGCCAACCTGATCATCTCCGGCGGCGTGAACGTCTACCCGGCCGAGATCGACGCCGTGCTCCTCGAGCACCCGGCGGTCGGGGACGCGGCCACGATCGGCGTCCCCGACGAGGAGTGGGGCGAGCGCGTGGTGGCGGTGGTCGAGGTCCAGCCCGGCCGGGAGGGCTCCCCCGAGCTCGCAGCCGAGCTCGTCGAGCACTGCCGCGCTCGGCTGGCCCACTACAAGTGCCCGCAGGTGGTGGAGTTCATCGACGAGCTGCCCCGCCAGGACAACGGCAAGATCTACAAGCGTCTGCTGCGTGAGCGCTTCCGCAGCGGTCAGGGAGGAACGGCATGACGGAGCGGAGCGAGGTCCAGAGGCGCACCCGGATCTGCGACGGTCGGGTGGTGGTCGTGACCGGCGCCGGCCGTGGGATCGGCCGCGGCCACGCGCTGGAGTTCGCCCGCCAGGGCGCCAAGGTGGTGGTCAACGACCTCGGCGCCGAGGTCGACGGCACGGGCTCCTCGACCGGCCCGGCAGGGGCGGTGGTCGACGAGATCCGGGGCGCCGGCGGCGAAGCCATCGCCAACGGCGACAACGTGGCCGACTGGAAGGGCGCCGAACGGCTGGTGCGGACCGCGATCGAGGCCTATGGCCGCCTGGACGTGCTGGTCAACAACGCCGGCATCCTGCGCGATCGGATGCTGGTCAACATGACCGAGGACGAGTGGGACGGGGTGATCCAGGTGCACCTCAAAGGCACCTTCGGGCCCGCGCACTTCGCGGCGGAGCACTGGCGGGAGCGGTCGCGGGCTGGAGAGGATGTCGACGCCCGCATCGTCAACACGTCGTCCACGTCGGGCATCTTCGGCAACGTCGGCCAGACCAATTACGGCGCCGCCAAGGCCGGAATCGCCGCCTTCACGATCATCGCGGCGCAGGAGCTCGCCCGCTACGGCGTGACCGTCAATGCCATCGCTCCCGGCGCCCGTACCCGCATGACCGAGAACCTCGGCGGCCAACGCCCGGAGCCGGAGCCCGGCGAGTTCGATGGCCGCGCCCCCGAGAACGTGGCCCCGCTCGTGGTGTGGCTCGGCAGCCCCGAATCGCGGGGTGTGACCGGCCACGTGTTCCTCGTGGGCGGCGGTCGCATCGCCGTCGCACGGGGCTGGCAGCGGGGCCCCGGGGTCGACAAGGGCGCCCGCTGGGAGCCCGAGGAGCTTTCCGAGATCGTCCCCGCGCTCGTCGCCGAGGCCCAGCCCGAGGCCTGACGAACTTGGACCGACCACCACCGGGGGTGGCCGGAGACGTGTGTCCTATTGCGTTGCCTGACGGCCGGTACCCGGCGACGATGGGCGGGTGACACCGGGCTCCTTCGTCGCAATCCACTTCAGCGATGCCGAGCGGACCGAGGTCGGCAACGGCATCGTGGTCCACCGCCTCTACAGGTCCGGACCCGAGCCCACGGCTCGCCGCGCCCTGCTGGTCCGCTTTCCTTCCGGGTCGCGGTGGCCTGGCGTCGATGTCCACGAGCCGGGTCCCGAGGACGTGTTCGTCGCCAGCGGCATCTTCCACGGCCTCACCGATGAAGACTCCGTCCACGGACCGGGGACGTTCCTGCACCTCGATGCTGGGACGAGCCACACGCCATCGACCGAAACCGGCGGGGAGCTCTTCGTCTACTACCCCGAGGGCTGACGCCGGGTTACCGCCCCGGAAGGGTCCATTGGCGCCGTGTCGCCCGAGCCCTCATGATGAGCCGGTTGCCTCTGGTGCCGTCGCCAGCGTCCGTCACCCCACCATGTAATACGCGGGAAATGGCTGCGAAACGAACGGTTCCTAACGTGCGGCCCATGCCGATCTGGCTGACCAGGCTCGATGGCAGGTGGCTCCGCGTGGCAGGACCCGCATGAAGGCCGACGCCGCTCCGAGGTGGTCCGAGGTGGTGGATGCCACCGTCCGTCGGCTCACGACCCCTTGCGTCGTGTCGCCGGAACGGGTCGTGCTCGGTGCGGACGCCGACCTGCCGTTCCCGCTCGACGAGATCGAACTGCTGCGTTGGCCGGGCGACAGCGCCCGGCGGACCGCCGCGGCTGAACGGGGTACCCCGCGGCTCCTCCTCGTCGCGGACGGCGCCCTGCCACCGCGGCTCGACCCGGGGGAGGATTGGATCCGCGTCCCCGCCGACGAGCGCGACGTCCTGGCCCGCATGCAGCGTCTGGCCGCCGAGTACGACCGGCGACGCCGGCCGCCCTACCTCGAGGCCGATGTGGTGCTGCGGTACGGCGGGAGGACTGTCGTGGTGTCGGAGGGCGAAGGTGCGGTGCTCCGGCCGTTGATCGCCCGGTTCGGCGAGCTGGTCACGTGGGACGTGCTCCGGAGCCAGCTGTGGCCCGACGCGGAGCACACGGCCCGCGCGATGAGCGCCCGGGTCTTTCGAGTGAGGGCCCGGATCGAGCCGATCGGGCTCACGATCTACACGATCCGCGGACGAGGCCTCGTGCTCGACCATGACGATCGTCCGTCTCACGTCCCCGGCACGCCCGCGCCGTAGCCCGTCGACGGGGACCTACGGTGCGTTGGGCGCGTACAGCTTGTTGGGGACGCGGGCACCGGCGCCGGAGTGCTCCCGGGGCCGGGCCGGTTCGGGAACGAGATCGGCACGGCGGGACGTTGGTCTCCCCGCCGACGGTCCCAGCGCCGCCGAGGTGGTCGGTTCCGTGGCGGCCGGCGCGGTGCGCAGGATGGTGAATCCGATGATCCCGGCCAGCGTGCTGCCGGCGAGGATCCCCACCTTGGCTGCGTCGGTGGTGGCCGCCGTGTCGAACGACAGGCTCGTGACGAAGAGGGCGACAGTGAAGCCGACGCCGGCCGACGTCGCCAGCCCGAACAAGTGGCGCCACGTCGTGCCCGACGGAAGGCGGGCGATGCCGAGGCGCACGGCCATCGCCGTGGCCCCGAACACGCCGACGGTCTTGCCGACCACCAAGCCGAGCAGGACGCCGGCGGTGATCCGATCGGACACGAGGCCCCGGACGGCGCCGCCATCGAGGGCAACCCCGGCGTTGGCGAGCGCGAACACCGGCACCACCACGTATGCCACCCACGGCGACAGGGCCCGCTCGAGGCGCTCGAGCGGGCTGGTGCTGAACATCGCGAGCCGGGCGACCTCGGCAATGTTCTGCTCGTTCTCTGCGAATTCCGTGGGGGTCAGCACCCGGTCGTAGTACGCAGCCTCGATCCGGTTGATCACGCGGCGGGCCTCGGCCGGAAAACGCCGGGGCGGGCGCAGGGGCCACGCCGGCGTGAGCAGCCCGAGCGCGACCCCGATCAGCGTGGCGTGGACGCCGGACTCGAGGAGGGCCAGCCAGGCGAACCCGCCGACGGCCAGGTAGGGCGCCAAGCTCTGCACGTCGCCGCGGCGCATGACGAAGATCACCGCCACGGCCGATGCCGCGCCGGCAAACCAGCCCCACGAGAGAGCACCGGTGTAGAAGACGGCGATGACGACGATCGCACCGATGTCGTCGGCCACGGCCAAGGTGAGCAGGAAGATCTTGGCGGCGAGCGGCACCCGCTTGCCCGCCAGGGTCACGACACCGACGGCGAAGGCGATGTCTGTGGCCATCGGCACCGCCCAACCGTCACCGCCCGACCCGCCGGCGTTGATCGTCGCGTAGATGACGGCCGGCACGATCATGCCGCCGATCGCAGCGATGACCGGCAGCGCCACGGCGCGGGCGTCGCGGAGCTCGCCGTGCACCACCTCGCGCTTGATCTCGACGCCGACGAGCAGGAAGAACACCGTCATGAGCGCGTCGTTTACCCATGTCTGCAGCGACAGGTGGTCGAGGTGGAGCAACCCACCCAGCTCGACCCGCAGGGGCGTCTGCCACACATCGGTGTACGAGTCGGCCCATGGCGAGTTGGCCCAGACGATGGCGATCGCGGCCGCGACCAGCATGACGACCCCGCCCGCGGCCTCGTGGCGCAGAATCCGCTGGAGCGGCTGGACGACCGTGCGCGGCACGTACCGGTCGGACTCGCTCCACGGATCCTTGAGGGGCATGCCCGGCACGACCAAGGACTATGGAGCCGCGCGGTCCGGAAGCAAGGCCTGGCGGGTCCAGTTCACGAGGCGTTCACGTTGAGCATCAGGCCGGTTCCAGGACCGCCCAGCCGGCCGAGTGGCATTCCAGTAGGGCGCCGGGGAATCGAACCGAGCGGTTCACGCTCGGGACACAAGCGTGTAACACCCCGCCCGTACCTTCACCCCCCAGGTCAGACAGCGGAGTCCGGCCTCGTCTCGGGAGCGTCTGAAAGGAACGTCCATCCATGTCCCATGGCCCTCGTCGTGATGCGAGAGCCGGCATGTCGCTGGGGCGGAAAGCGGGGACCGTGCTTGCCACAGCCGGCGTCCTGATTCTCGCCACCCCGGCCATCGCCGGCGCGCAAGACGTCGATCCGGTCGAGGCGGTCACAAGCCTCGGCCAGCAGACCAACCTGCTGTGGATCGTCATCGGCGCCGTTCTCGTCATCTTCATGCAGGCCGGCTTCGCACTGGTCGAGACCGGCTTCTGTCGCGCCAAGCACGCCGCCCATGTGGTGTCGACCAACTTCGCCATCTTCGGCCTCGGCTTCGTCGCCTTCTTCCTGGTCGGCTACGGCCTCGCCTTCGGTGGGTACAGCTACGTGCTGCCCGGCTACGACTTCGGGTACACGGCGCCGTTGGGCGACGCCCTGATCGGGAGCGGCAACTGGACCTTCCTGTTCCAGGGCGGCTTTGCGCTGTCGGGTGACTCGATCGCGAGCGCCGGCGGGCCCGCGGTCCTCGCCTTCTTCCTGTACATGACCGCCTTCATGGACACGACGGCCACCATCCCCACCGGCGCGATGGCCGAGCGTTGGAAGTGGAAGGCGTTCGTGGGTTGGGGCCTGTTCTGCGGCGCCATCTACTATCCGATCTTCACCGCTTGGACCTGGGGCGGCGGCTGGCTCGCCAAGACCTGGGACACCATGGGCCTCGGCGCCGGGTACGTCGACTTCGCCGGCTCGGGCGTCGTCCACACGGTCGGCGGGATCGCCGCACTTGCCGGGGCCCTCGTTCTCGGGCCCCGCATCGGCAAGTTCAACAAGGACGGGACGCCCAACACGCTCCCCGGCCACCACATCCCCATGGCCACGCTGGGGTGCTTCATCCTGCTGTTCGGCTGGTTCGGCTTCAATGCCGCCTCGACGCTGGCCGCCACCGACGTGCAGTTCGCGGTCGTGGCGACCAACACCGCCATCGCGGCGGCGTTCGGCGCCGTCGTGGCGATGTTCGTGATGATGCAGAAGACCGGCAAGCCTGACCCTGGGATGATGGTCAACGGCATGCTCGGGGGCCTGGTCGCCATCACGGCGCCGTGTGCCTTCACCAGCCCGGCGTGGTCGGCGGTCATCGGCGGTATCGCCGGTGTGCTGGTCATCTACGCCGCCGAGTTCATCGAGCGGGTGCTCGAGGTCGACGACCCGGTAGGGGCGATCGCTGTCCACGGCGTCTGCGGCACTTTCGGCGTGCTGGCCGTGGGCATCTTTGCCAACGGCAGCTACGGCGGCGGATGGAACGGCTCGGACGTCACCGCCGTCGAGGGCGTCGTGGCCGGCGAGTTCGGCCAGCTCGGCGCCCAGGCGCTGGGGGCCGTCGTGCTGTGGACGGTCATCCTGGGCATCGCATACGCGTTCTTCAAGGTCCAGAACGCGGTCATGGCCGGCGGCATCAGAACCGCCGAGGCCGACGAGCTCGGCGGCCTCGACCTGCCGGAGATGGGTGCCCTCGCCTACCCCGATTTCCAGCAGATCGACGTCATCGCCGTGAACACCGGCGGCATCAGCCCCACCAACGAGGAACCGGACCCCGACAAGGTCCCGGTCTGATCCACGCCGCACGCGGGTGGGCACGGCGCGACCGTGCCCACC
>JBKPHE010000098.1:0-6730 GCA_046744485.1 Actinomycetota bacterium
TCACGCAGTGCCATGGGCGATAGAGGGGGGAGGGAGACCCACCCCCCTCTAGCTCCCCCCCCCGGCGCGACCGTTGTCGCGATTCGCGCAGTCGAGCGGCCAAGCCGCTCGACGGGCGTCCACCCGCGCCGGTGGTCGCACGACCCTGTCCGCGGAGTTTGGTTCCCCCCGGTCGGGTGCGCCCGGGCCTTACGCTTGACGGGTCTCCATGCGTGAACTATCGGACGAGCTGAGGGCCCTGAGGCTCCGGGTCGACGAGGCGGCCTCGTACCTCAAGGTCGACGAGCTGCGGGCTCGCCAGCCCCAGCTCGAGGCCGAGGCCTCGCGGCCCGACCTCTGGGACGACCCCGACAGGGCCCGGCGCGTGACCTCGGAGCTGGCGGCCGTCAACGACGACCTGGGGACGTTCGAAGCACTGAGCGGCCGGCTCGACGACGCCGAGACCCTCTACGAGCTGGCCCGCGACGAGGGCGACGACGCGGCGCTGGCGGAGGTGGAACAATCCCTGATCGCCATCGACGCCGACCTGCGGCGCGTCGAGCTGCAGTCGATGTTCTCCGGCGAGCACGACAAGCGGGACGCGCTGGTGACCATCGAGGCGGGGGAGGGTGGTGTCGACGCCCAGGACTGGGCCGAGATGCTGTTGCGGATGATCACGCGCTGGGCCGAGCGGCGGGGCTTCGACGTGGAGGTCGACGAGTTCACCCCGGGGTCCGAGGCCGGCATCTCCTCGGCCGAGCTGATCGTCAAGGGCCGCTACGCCTACGGCTACCTCCAGGCCGAGCGGGGCGTGCACCGGCTGGTGCGCATCAGCCCCTTCAACGCCCAGGGCAAGCGCCAGACCGCGTTCGCCGCGCTGCAGGTGGTCCCGATGCTCGACGAGGGCGACGCCTCGATCGAGATTGACGAGAAGGACATCAGGATGGACGTGTTCCGGGCGTCGGGCGCCGGCGGCCAGCACGTCAACAAGACGTCGTCGGCGGTGCGGCTGACGCACGTCCCGACCGGCATCGTCGTGTCCTGCCAGGTCGAACGCAGCCAGTTCCAGAACCGCGACCGGGCCATGGCCATGCTGCGGGCCAAGGTGGCCGATCTGGAGCGGCAGCGGCGCGAGGCGGAGCTCGACGAGATCCGGGGCGATCAGCAGCGAGTGGGCTTCGGCAGCCAGATCCGGAGCTACGTGTTGCAGCCGTACCAGATGGTCAAGGACCTGCGGTCCGAGCACGAGACGGGGAACGTCGCCGGTGTGCTGGACGGCGATCTCGACCCGTTCATGGAGGCGTACCTGCAGTGGCGACGCGGCGGGGGAGCGGGCCCCGCTCGCGCCGGCTCATAGCATGCATGCCCGCCGCAATTGCCCGGGTGTACGTTGCGTCCGTAACCTGATCGCAATCCCTGGGGCAGCCAATCGTCGATCGGGCGCAGGCGCGCGCTGCGGGCGAGGATCATGATCACCTTCGAGAACGTCAGCAAGATCTACAAGGGCGGTGTCGAGGCCCTGCACAACGCCTCGGCCACCATCGAGAAGGGCGAGTTCGTCTTCCTGGTGGGCCCGTCGGGATCGGGTAAGTCGACGATGTTGAGTCTGATCAACCGCGAGGTCACCGCCGACCGGGGGCGCATCTTCGTGGCCGGCAAGGACATCGCCCGGCTGTCGTCGTGGCGGGTGCCCTACCTGCGCCGCAACATCGGCTGCATCTTCCAGGACTACAAGCTCCTGGCCAACAAGACCGTCTACGAGAACGTGGCCTTCGCGCTCGAGGTCATCGGGCGGCCCCGACACGTGGTGAAGACCCAGGTGCCGGCGATCCACGAGCTGGTCGGGCTGGAGACCAAGGCCGGCAACTTCCCGCACCAGCTCTCGGGCGGCGAGCAGCAGCGGGTGTCGGTCGCCCGGGCGTTCGTCAACCGGCCGCTGATCCTGCTGGCCGACGAGCCCACGGGCAACCTCGACCCCGCCACCTCGGTGGGCATCATGCGCCTGCTCGACCGCATCAACCGCACTGGCACCACGGTGGTCATGGCCACGCACGACCGCTCGATCGTCGACACCATGCAACGCCGCGTCATCGAGCTCGACGAGGGCATGGTCGTACGCGATCAGCTCCGGGGCGTCTACCAGTGAAGTTCGACTACATCCTCCGCGAGACGGCGATCAACCTGCGCCGCAACATCACCCTGACCCTCGCGGCCATCGTCACGGTGGCGGTATCGCTGGCGCTCTTCGGCTCGACGCTGCTGCTACGCCAGGGGGTCGAGAACCAGTCGGCACGGTGGCAGGACGGCGTCCAGGTGCTGGTGTTCCTGCAGCGCACCATCACCGACGAGCAACGCGCCGCGCTGGAGGATTCCATCGAGAAAAATCCCGAGGTCGCCAGCTACCGGTTCGTCGACGTCGGGGAGAGCAACGAGGAGGCGCGGCGGCTGTTCCGGGGGAATGCCGCCATGCTGCAGCGCCTCGACGCCGATCCCGAGATGATCCCGCCCTCGTACCGGCTCGTTCCCGAGGCCACGGAGGCGGGGGCCGTGGAGAGCCTGCGCCGACAGTACGAGGGCCAGCCTGGCGTGCAGGCGGCAACGGGCGAGACGGAGGGCGTGAAGACGGTCCGGGGCGTGTCAGACTTCTCGCAGCGGGCGATGCTGGCGGTCGCCGTCGGCCTGCTGGTCGCGGCGTTGATGCTCATCCTCAACGCCATTCGCATGGCTACGTTCGCCCGCCGGCGCGAGATCGAGGTCATGAAGCTGGTCGGCGCCACCAACTGGTTCATCCGTGTTCCGTTCATGCTCGAGGGCATCATCCAGGGCCTGGTGGGTGGGTTGCTGGCGTTGGGGGCCGTGTGGGCGCTCGACAACGCCATGCAGGGCGCGTCCCGCAACCCCGACTACGACGACATCCTGGGTGGCTTCGTGGCATCGACCGGGCAGTTCACGTGGACTGCGGTCGTGGTGGTCGTGCTGGGCATCGCCATCGGCGCCGCCGGGTCGGGATGGGCACTCAGCCGCTTCCTCAAGGTCTAACCCTCCGGCTCCACCCGGTCACGGCCGATCGCTGGGACGATCTGGCGGCGCTGGCGGGGGAGCGGGGCTTCACCAGCGGCTGCTGGTGCATGTGGTGGCGGGTGACGTCGAAGGAGTTCGACGAGCGCCACGGCGCCGGTCTGCGCCAGGACCTCCACGATCTCGTCGCCGCGGGAACGGAGCCCGGGCTGTTGGCGTACGTCGACGGCGAGCCCGCCGGCTGGGTGGCGGTGGCGCCCCGGGAGGAGTACCCGCGCCTCGACCGCTCGCCCAAGCTGCTCCGCATCGACGACCAGCCGGTGTGGTCGATCACCTGCTTCACGATCGATCGGCGGCATCGCCGCCGGGGGGTGGCGGCGGCGCTGCTCGACGCCGCCGTCGACTTCGCCCGGCAACGCGGCGCCGGGGTGGTGGAGGCCTATCCGATCGACACCGCCGGCGGGAAACGGTCGAGCGCCGACCTCTTCACCGGCACGCTGGCGATGTTCGAGCGGGCGGGCTTCGAGGAGGTCGCCCGGCGCAGCGGGCGTCCCATCGTGCGGCGGACCCTGGCCGTCAGCTCAGGCTGACCGGCAGGGCGTCGAGCCCCCGCAGGACCACCCGCCCGTTCCAGGCCGGACGGTCTGTGGCCGGCTCCATGTCCGGGAAGCGCCGCGCCAGGGCGGGGATGGCCTCGGCGCCCTCGAGCCGGGCCAGGGCGGCGCCCAGGCAGTGGTGGATCCCGCTGCCGAAGGACAGGTGGGCGCTGGCACCCTCGCGCCCGAGGTCGAGGTCGTCTGCGGTCGGGCCCCATTTGCCGGCGTCGTGGTTGGCGGAGCCCAGCAGCGTGAGGATCATCTCCCCCGCCTCGACGGTCTCGCCGCCCACCTCGATCTCGGTCATGGCGATGCGGCGGGACAGCTGGACGGGACTGTCGTAGCGCAGAAGCTCCTCGATCGCCGGTGCGTCCAGCGAGGGATCGGCGACCAGCCGCTCGTACTGGTCGCGGTTGCGCAGCAGCGCCAGCGTTCCGTTGCCGATGAGGTTGACGGTGGTCTCGTGGCCGGCGAGGTAGAGCAGGATGACCTGTATCTGGAGCTCCTCGGCGGTCATGCGGTCGCCGTCGTCCTCGGCGGCGATCATCGCGCTCAGCAGGTCGTCCGCCGGATGGCGCCGCTTCCACCCGATGGCCTCGTCGACGTGGCGAATCATGTTGTCGGCAGCGTCGATGACCGCGCGGGCGCTGTCGTCGTCGAGGTAGGGCTCGAGCGACAGCGTCATGGTGTGCGACCAGCCGCGTAGCTCCTCGCGGTTGCCCTCGGGCATGCCCAGCAACTCGCTGATCACCATGAACGGCAGGGGGAACGCGTAGCCGGCGATCAGGTCGACGGCATCGGCTGCGCCCCCCGCCGCGGCCAGGTCGTCGAGGAGGCCGGCCACCAGCTCCCGCACCCGCTCCCGGAGCTGCTCGACCCGCCGGACGGTGAAAGCGCTCGACACCAGCCGGCGCAGGCGGGTGTGGTCGGGCGGGTCGAGGCCCAGGATCGAGCGCCGCTCGCTGCCCCTGACCATCCGCTCGGCGAGGTCCTCGGGCGGTTGGTAGCGGAAGACGTTGTTGGCGTTGCGGTCGTCGACGCTGGTGCCGGCCAGGCGGAGCAGGTGGAAGCAGTCGTCGTAGTGCGAGAGCAGCAGGGTCCCGAACACCGTGCGCTCGGCCCGCCCGTTGGCGCGGATGCTGGCGTACTGGTCGTAGGGGTTGTCGGCGAATCCGGGCTCGAAGGGGTTGAAGGTCACGGTCGCCACGCCGCCAGATTTTCGCACTTGCGGTGCAAAAGCAAGCGACCTCCCGAAACCTGCGGCAGGTTTTCGTGATGCGCCGTCCACCGCCCCGTGATCTCGCCCTGCTCGGGCTGGCGGTGGCGGCCGTGTCGACCGCGGCGCCGCTCGTGCGGGTGGCCGACGCTCCCACGCTGGCCATCGCCTTCTGGCGGAACGCGCTCGCCCTTCCGGTGCTGGCCCTGCTGGTCGGGCTGCACGCCCGGGGGCTTCGCAGAGGGCGCACCCCGGTGTTGGACCGGCGGGAACGGCGGCTGTCGATCGTTGCCGGGCTGTTCCTCGGCGCCCACTTCGCCACGTGGGTACCGAGCCTGTCGTTCACCACGGTGGCGTCGTCCGTGGCCCTGGTGTCCACGCAGCCGGTGTGGGCGGCCCTCATCGCCCGCGGTCGGGGTGAGGACGTGCCGGCCGGAGCGTGGTGGGGGATCGGCAGCGCCGTCGCCGGTGCCATCGTGCTCAGTGGCGTCGACCTGTCGGTCGAGCCGCGTGCCCTGTTCGGCGACCTGCTGGCACTGATCGGGGGCGTGCTGGCCGCGGCCTACGTCACGGTCGGTGCCGAGGTTCGCCGTACGGTGGCGACCAGCGTGTACGCGCTCGTGTGCTACGGCGTCGCGGCGGGTGCGCTGCTCATGGTGTGCCTCGTCGGTCGACAGCCGCTGGCCGGCAGCGACTACGACGCCACCACGTGGCTTGCCCTGGTCGCGATGGTGGTGGGCCCCCAGCTGCTCGGCCACACGGTGGTCAACCGCGTGCTGGGCACGACGAGCCCAACGTTGGTGTCGGTGGCGATCCTGTTCGAGATCGTGGGAGCGGCGCTGCTGGCCTGGATCGCGTTCGACGAGGTGCCGCCGGCGTCGGCCGTCCCGGCGGCGATCCTCATCGGGGTGGGCGTCGTGCTCGTGGTGCGCTCGGGCGCCGAGGAACCGTCCGTGGCCGGAGCGCCGGCGCTGGAATGACGCCGGCGCCAGGGGCGCCGGCCGGGCGGGCGCGCCGCCGCGTCAGAGTGCCGGTCCGGCCGAGCAGAGGAGGGCCACCCGACCGTCGACCCCCGCACCGCCGGACACAGCCACGCCCCCACCGGACACGATGCCCGGGCCCAGGGTGGCCGGGTCGACTCGCACCCCGTGGTGGGTCAGCGCCTGCCGGTCCAGCACGAGGACCACGGCATCGCCGACGGCGATCTCGACGACCTCGACCCAGGGCGCGAGCTGGTTGTCGGCCGCCAGCGCCGCCGTGACCACGGCCGCGGGGCCAGGTTCGTCGCCGCGCCCGAGCGACAGGCGAGCGATGTCAGGCGCGTCGATGCGGTTGTCGACGGTGTAGCCGACGGACCACGCCAGCTCCTGGTGCTCCGTCAGGCACGATCGCAAGGTCCGCAGCTCGGCGGCCACGACGTGGTCGCGCACACCATCGACCGCAGGGCGCAGGCGCGCCGGTACCCACGCCAGTCCGTCGTCGCCGGTGAGGATGCCGCCGGACACCCGCGGTCCGACCGCCACCACCGCCAACGCCAGCGCCAATGCGCCGGCGGCCAGAGCCACGACGCCGGCGTCCGGCCACGACGCGGTGGCCCGCCGCAGCCACGTCGCTCGTCGGACGCGGGTGTCACCCACCCCCGCCAGCATCACGAGGCACAGGACGGCCGCCAGCACCCGCAGGCCCGACTCCCACACAGCCAGGCGCGCGGCCGCGACCACGCCGTCGGTGCCGTGATCGACGACCCACACGACGGCCGCCACCGCCCCCGGGAGGACGACAGCGGCGAGGATGATCCGCACCATGATCACCGGGAGCCGGGCCAATGGGCGCGGTCGCAGCAGCCGCGCGATGCGCCGGACGGCCCGCCCGGGTAGAGCCACGAGCCCACGAGCGAGGGACCCGCGCCGCGCCGCCAGGG
>JBKPHE010000146.1:0-10456 GCA_046744485.1 Actinomycetota bacterium
GTCGTCCCATTCGGGAACGAAGATGCCGGGGGAGATGGCGTCACGCGCCGACGGGAACCCGGCGCGGGTGTAGCCCAGCGATCCGGCGACCAGCGGCAGGACGGAGCGGCTGGCGGCGCCGGCCATGACCAGCCCGCCCTCGGGACGGTCGCCCCACCCGCGGCCGCCCCCGTTGCCGGCGCCGGCGGCGACGGGGCCCGCCGTCGCCAGCAGCACGGCGAGCGCCGGCGCGATGACGAACCTTGTGCGCATGGTGGTCCCCCTCACCTGGCCTGGGCGATGGGGGACAGTATGCCGCCGGAGGGCGGGGTGACGAAGGGACGAAGGGGCGAGAGGGCGAGGGCCGGGATCCCCCACGCCGCCAGGGATCTGCCAGACTGCCCGCGCCTCGGCCACCGACAGCTCGAGGGGGACATCAATGGCGCGACGACGAGGACTCCTCCGTCCTGCGGGTGTGGCCCTGGCGGGCCTGATGGTGCTGGCGGGCTGCTCGCCGCTGGTGGTGGACGTGCGTGTCCTGGCGAGCGATGCCATGGGTGGGCGCGACAACCAGACGGAGGGCTCGGCGCGCGCCCGGCGCCATCTCATCGACCGGCTCGACGACTTCGCCGTCGGGCTGGACGCTTCTGCCCCGGGCGACGACGCCTTCACGCGGGCGTTGGAGGGCGGGACCAACGTCGTGGCACTGATCCCCGGCGAGCAGCTGCCCGACGAGTACGTGATCATCGGCGCCCACTACGACCACCTGGGCAGCCGATGTGACAGCGCCGATCCCGCCGACACGATCTGCAACGGCGCCACCGACAACGCCGCCGGGGTGGCGGCGGTGCTCTCGATCGGCGAGCAGCTCGCCCGCCAGGGGCGCGGCCCCAGCCGGTCGGTGATCCTTGCCCTCTGGGACCGCGAGGAGGACGGCCTGCTGGGCGCGCGGGCCTGGATCGCCGACCCGCCGGTGCCCCTGTCGCAGACCGTCGCCTACGTCAACTACGACATCCAAGGGGCCAACATCCTGCCCAGCCTGCGCACCACCACCTTTGCCATCGGGGCCGAGACCGGCGGCGAGCGGCTCACGGCGGCGGTCGGGCGGGCCGTCCGGCCGGGTCCCCTCGACACGCACCAGCTGAGCTGGATCTTCGGCCAGGGTCGGAGCGACTATCTGCCGTTCCTCCAGGCCGGGGTGCCGACCGTCTTCTTCTCGGACTCGACCGGGCCCTGCTACCACACGGCGCAGGACGAGGCGGACATCGTCGACTACCGCAAGCTTCACCAGCAGGTCAGCGACGGCGTCCGGCTGGCGCGCGAACTGGCGGGGGCCGGCGCGGCACCGGCCTTCGTCCCCGGCACGCCCTCGGCGACCTACGACGATGCCGTCGCCCTGCGGCAGGTGGCGGACCGGGCGCTGCCGGACCTCGACCGCTTCGATGCGACCCAGCAGGCGGCGCTCCGGGCGTTCGACGCCGCCCTCGCCGACATCGTGGCCGCCGGGCCCGACGAGTTCGGCCCCGACGACGTCGCCACCGTGCTCTCCGGGGCCGCCACCGCGGTCGAGATCTTCACCTCGGGGGACTGCGACGGATTCACGCACCCCGGATGGTCGCCCCGGCCGTGACCGAGCCCCGCCCACCTGCAACGCTGGTCGGGTGATCGACTGGTCTGACATCGACGGCGTGGTGGGGCAGAACTGGTTCCGGCTCGACCCCGACTTCCAGGCCCGGGTCCGGCGCGACTGCCCACCCGAAGACCTGGCCTGGGCCGAGGCCACGCTCGACGCGTTCGGCGACCTCGTGGGCGGCCGTATCGCCCGGGCCGCCGACACCATCGACGCCCACCCGCCCGAGCTCGTCCGCTACGACCGCTGGGCCAACGACGTGGGCGAGATCGCCCATCACCCGGCCATGCTCGACGCCAAGCGGGCGCTGTGGCAGGCGGGCTATCCCTCGGGGTTCGCCGCGCAGGCGAAGGAGCGCGGGCGGCCAGCGCCGGGCGTGGTGCTCGGTGGCGCCAGCTACCTGCTGTCCCAGGCCGACACGGGCATGGTGTGCAGCCTGGGCATGACTTCCGGGGTGGCGGGCCTGGTCGACGCCTACGCCCCGCCCGACGTGCGCGACGAGCTGCTCGCGGGCCTGCGGGCCACCGACGTCGACCACGCCGTGGACGGGTCGATGTTCCTGACCGAACGCGACGGCGGGTCCGACCTGGGGCGCACCGTCCACTGCACCGCCCGAGACCTCGGCGACGGCCGGGTGGAGATCAGCGGTGAGAAGTGGTTCTGCTCCAACGTCGACGGCGCCGCCATCGTGCTGCTGGCCCGGCCCGAGGGCGCCCCGGACGGACCGGCGGGCCTCGGCCTCTACCTGGTGCCCCGGCTGCTGGAGGACGGGACGCCGAACCGCTACACGATCCGTCGGCTCAAGCAGAAGCTGGGCACCAAGAGCGTCCCCACCGGCGAGGTCGAGCTCCACGGCGCGCTCGGCTACGCGCTGCGGTCCTCGAGGACCGAGGACGCCGCCGCACCGCCGGGATCGGCCGATGCCATCGACCGGTCCACGTCGGACGCGGGCGGGCTGGCACGGATGATGGAGATGGTCAACGGCAGCCGGTTCGGTGTGGCGCTCATGGGGCTCGGCATCGCCCGGCGCTGCTTCGCCGAGGCCGCGGCGTGGGCCCACCACCGGCAGGCCAAGGGCCGGGCACTGGTCGACCTGCCGCTGGTGCGCGAGCAACTCGTCGACCAGCTGGCGGAGCTGGAGGCCGCGGTGGCGCTGGGCTTCGAGTGCGCCGCCGCCAGCGGGTTCGCCGATGGCGCCCGCTTGCGCCGCATCCTGGTGCCGGCGGCCAAGGTGCGCCTGTGCCGGCTCGGCGTCGAGACGGCCTCGTATGCGGTCGAGCTGCACGGCGGCAACGGCTACTGCGAGGACTGGGGCCTGACCCGCCAGCTCCGCGACGCCCAGTGCCATCCCATCTGGGAGGGCAGCGAGAACATCTGCGTCCTGGACGTGCTGCGGACCATCCGCCGGGACGCCGCCCACGAGGTGGTCGTGGCCCGGATCGACCGGGCTGTCGCCACGGCACGCGACGGCGCGCCGGGCTGGGCCCAGCCGGCGGTCGAGGCGGTCGTCGCGGCGCGCGACGAGCTGGTCCGCCGCGTGGACGCCCTGAGCGGGCTCGAACCCGACGCCGCCGAGGCGTCGTCCGGGCGGATGTGCGATCACCTGGTGCGCACGGTGTCGGCGGCGCTCCTGCTGGAGCAGGCCGGCGAGGGGGGCGAGCGGGTGACCCACAAGGGCCTGGTCGGGCTCCGTTACGCCCGCCGGCACCTGCTGCCCGGGGCCGCCTGGTCCGACGCCATCGCCGCCACGGTCGGGCGTGAGCTCCTGGCGTCCGCGGCCGTCGGCGACGACGCCGCGGTCAAGGCCGCAGCCTGACGGTCAGCACGGACACGGTCCCTGTCGCTACTCTGCGCGACCTGGTTGACTGTCGCCGGGCGGGCAGTCTCCCGGGAGGGAATGCCATGTCGTCGGTAGCCAAGACGATCGAGTTGAGCGCCGAGTCACCCGACAGCTTCGAGGACGCCGTCAGAGTGGGCATCGCCAAGGCCGGTGAAACCGTCCACAACATCGAGGGCGCCTACGTCAAGGAGCAGAAGGCGATCGTCACCGACGGCCAGGTCACCGGCTTCCGCGTGCACATGCAGGTCACGTTCGTCGTCGACTGACCTTCCCGGCCGGGTCGTCCGGCCACTCGTGCTTCGGATAGCGGCCCGCCATCTGCTTGCGCACCTCGGCCCACGACCCGGTCCAGAACCCGGCCAGGTCGCTCGTCACCTGCACCGGCCGCCCCGCCGGGGACAGCAGGTGCAGCACCACCGGGACGCGCCCGCCGGCGACGGTGGGCGTCTCGCGCGAGCCGAACATCTCCTGCACCCGCACCGCCAGGACCGGGGGATCGCCCGGTACCGCACCGTTCCCGTAGTCGAGTGGCATGCGGCGGCCGCTCGGCACGGTCACGGCCGCCGGTGCCAGGCGATCGAGGTCGCCCACCACCTCGGCGGGCACCATGCCGCGCAGCGCCCGGGCCAGGTCGACGCGCTCCAGGTCGGACCGGGCGCTGGCGCCGGCGGCTGTGAGCACCGGGGCCAGCCAGTCGTCGAGGTGGCGGCGCAACGCGCCGTCCGCGACGTCGGGCCAGGGCTCGCCCAGCACGGCGCGCAGGAAGCCGATCCGCGCCTGTAACGACCGGGCGGCGTCGGTCCAGGGCAGCGCCGCCAGATTGGTGGCGCGGACTCGGTCGATGAGCGCCGTGGTGGTGGCTGTCCCCGCCGGCGGGCGTCGTTCGACCACGCCCAGCCGCAGCCGCCCGAGCCGGCGCTCGACCCGGGCCACGAGGTCGTCGCGCTCGCGGTCCCAGACGATCCGGGCGTGCTCGTCGACCCGGTGGCCCGCGATCTCGTCGAGCTGGTCGGCGTCGAGGGGTGCCGCCATCCGGATCCGCCCGTTGCGCCGGCGGCCGTCGACCTCGGCCACAGCCAGGAACGGCTCGCGGGCCAGCGCGTCGTCGGCGGACAGCCAACCCTCGGTGCCGCCCCGCAGCACGAAGCGTCCGGGGCCGCCGCGTGCCTGGGCGATCCGGTCGGGGTAGGCCACGCCGAGCAACGGCCCGGCCTCGGACGGGTCGCCCCCGCCGGAGCTCACCCCCAGGCGGCGGGCCAGGTCGTGGGCCCGGTCCCGAGTGGCCCGCAGGGCCCGCCCGTCGGCTCGGGGGTGACGGAGGGTTGGATCGTCCAGGAGCGCCACGCGCAGCCCGACGTCGGCGGGGATGTCGTCGGGTCGCCCCCGCAGCACGTCACGGTCCTCCAGCAGGCCGGCCAGCAGGCAGCCGAGCCAGCCCTGTCTGCGTCGGCGGGCGGCGAGCACCATGCGGGCCAATCGGGGGTGGAGCGGCAGCGCCACCATCTCCCGGCCGGTCCCCGTCGGGCGCCCGTCCCCGTCGAGGGCACCGAGGTCCGTGAGCAGGCGCCGCGCTTCATCCAGGGCTCGAGGCGGCGGAGGATCCAGGAATGGCAGGTCACCGGGTTCGGTGCCCCACACCGCCAGTTCCAGGGCCAGCTCGGCCAGGTCGGCCTGGCGGATCTCGGGCTCGTCGAACCGCGGGCGCGCCGCGTGCTCGACCTTCGACCACAGGCGCACCGCCACGCCCGGTCCCAGCCGCCCGGCCCGCCCAGCCCGCTGGTCGGCCGAAGCCCGTGACGCGGTGACGGTGGCCAGCCGAGTGAGCCCGGTGCCTGCGTCGAACACCGGCCGGCGGGCCAGGCCGGCGTCGACCACAACCCGCACGCCCTCGACCGTCAGGCTGGTCTCGGCGATGTCGGTGGCCAGTACCACCTTGCGCCGCCCCGGCAGGCCGGGGGCCAGGGCCGCGTCCTGCTCGCCCGCCGGCAGTGCCCCGTACAGCGGGTGGACGTCGATGGCCGAATCGGGACCGAGCGCGGCGCCGAGCTGGTCGGCGGTCCGCACGATCTCCGCCGCGCCGGGCAGGAAGGCGAGCACGTCGCCCTGGGCCTCGGTGGCGGCCGTCTCGCGCAGCGCCCGGCTGATGGCGGTGACCATCGCCGGCTCCAGGTGCTCGCGGGGCCGCCGCGGCGCCCAGCGGACGTCGATGGCATGCGACCGCGTCTCGCTGGTGATCACCGGTGCGGGCTCACGCCCGGGCACGGTCAGCAACCCGCCGATGCGGTCCCCGCTGAGCGTCGCCGACATGACCAGCAAGCGAAGGTCGGGGCGCAGGTGGCGGCGGGCGTCGAGCGCCAACGCCAGGCCGAGATCCGCCTGGAGGCTGCGCTCGTGGAACTCGTCGAAGATCACCAGTCCCACACCATCGAGGCCGGGGTCACGCTGCAGCCGCCGGGTGAGGATCCCCTCGGTCACCACTTCGATGCGCGTGGCGGCGCCGACCCGTCGATCGTCGCGGGTGCGGTAGCCGACGGTCTCGCCCACCGGTTCACGCAGCAGCGCGGCCATCCGCCGGGCGGCGGCCCGGGTGGCGAGCCGGCGCGGTTCGAGCATGACCAGGCGTCGGCCTTCCAGCCACGGGTCGTCCACCATGGCCAGGGGCACGATGGTCGTCTTGCCCGCCCCGGGCGGCGCTTGCAGCACCGCGTGCCCGGCACCGGCGAGCGCCGCCCGCAGCTCGTCCAGGCAGGCGACGACCGGTAGCGACGCGGCGGCGGGCGGGAGGATCATGAAACTGGTCGTAGCTGTGCGGACATGTGCCGCACAACTACGACCAGACTGAGACAGTCAGCCGAGGTCGCTGGGTCGGAGGTCGCGGATGAGTTGGTCGCGGGCCCTGGCCACCCGCGAGCGGATGGTCCCGACCGGACAGCCGCAGATGGCCGCCGCCGCGGCGTAGTCGAAGCCCAGCAGCTGGGTGAGGACGAAGGCGGTGCGCCGGTCGGGATCGAGACGGGTGAGCAACTGATCGCCGAGCGCCGAGTCACCCAGGCTGACCTCGACGGTGGTCGGCTCGGCGCGGTCGCTCAGCAGGCGGATCAGCCGCCGCCGCCGTGAAGCCACCCGGACGGCGTCGACCGCGGCCCGCCGGGCGATCGACAGCAGCCAGGTGCGGGCGCCGGCCTCGCCCCGATAGGCGGGCAGCGCCCGGATGGCCCGCACGTAGGTGTCCTGTGCGGCGTCCTCGGCAAGGTCGTGCCCGGCAACGGCGGTGACCAGGTGGGCGACATCGGTCCACGTCCGGCGGACGAACGACGACAGCGCCGCGTGGTCGCCGTCCCTGGCCGCCAGCGCCAGTGCCGTCACGTCGTCCACGTCGTCGCAACGTAGGTGCTTGGCCGGATCGGATGCCATCTCCTGATGTACGGCCGCAGCGCCCGGGAGGTTCCCGGGAACCGGATCGGGCCCCCGCACGACTGTTCCCACATGCGCTGCACCCGTTTCCGCGAAGCCATCTCGGCCCGGATCGACGGCGAGGACCCCGGCCTGCCCATCGAGGAGATCGACGCCCATGTTGCCGAGTGCCCCGACTGTCGGTCCTGGGCCGCCGCCGCCGCTTCTCCGTCGCTCAGGGCCCTGGCATCGCCCGGCGATCCGGTCGCCCTGGACTCGGCGCTCCTGGCCCAGCTCGCACGGCCGGCCGCCGCGGCGGAGCCCGCCCGCCCGCGGCTGATCTCCACGGTCGAGTGGCGCGTGATCCTCGCGATCGTCGGACTCGCCCAGGTTGTGCTGGCCTGGCCCGGCGTCTTCCTCGACGACGGCCACGCGTCCATCCACTTGGCCCACGAGCTCACGGCGTGGGACATGGGACTTGCGGCCGGCTTCCTGGTCGTGGCATGGCGACCGGCGCGGGCCTGGGGGATGCTGCCGCTGGTGGCCGTCCTGGTCGCCGCCATGGTCGTCACGTCCAGCGTCGACCTGGCGTCGGGCCACGCGCTTCTCGGACGCGAGGCCGTCCACGCGTTGGCGCTCGCCGGGCTGGGCTGCCTCTGGGCGCTCGCTCGTCGGGTGCCCCGCCCGTCGGTCGTGGTGCGAGTGGCATGAACGAGCGTCGCCCGTCCTCGCCCCGCTCACGGGTCCTGTCGCCTCCGGTGCGGGGCCTCCCGCGGTCGGCGCCCGCTAGGCGCCGCCAGCGGCCCCGCATCCTCAGCGCCACCCGTTCGCTCCCGCCCTGCCGCTCGGGCGTCGACGGCCTCGGCCTGCGTCCGAGTCGGATCTGTTCATGAGGCTGGGACGCCTGGCTGGGGCGGGCGTCCTGGTCGTGGCCGTCGCCACCGCCGGCCTGGCGCTGAGCCCGGCGCCGGCCGACGCCCACGCCGAGCTGATCTCGACCGAACCGGCCTCGGGCGAGCAGCTGGACGCGGCGCCCGCGCAAGTCGTGCTCCGCTTCAGCGAGTCGGTGGACGCGGCCGACGACGCCGTCGAGGTCCTGAGCGCCGGCGGCGACCCCATCGACGTGGGCGACCCTGGCCATCCCGACGGCGATCGGTCGTCGGTCGCCGTCGACCTGCCGAGCCTCGACGATGGCACCTACGTCGTGTCGTGGCGGGTGATCTCCTCCGACAGCCATCCGGTCAGCGGCGCTTTCACGTTCGGAGTCGGCGACGCCGGCGGCGCGCTGTCCGAGGCCGATGCCCAGGCGCTGGTCGACGATGCCCTGGCCGGGGCCGGGTCCGACCGTCTCGTGGGCGTCAGCTACGGCGTGGTCCGGTTCGCCGCCTTCGCGGGGCTGCTGGTGCTGATCGGCGGGGCCGTCTTCGTGGCCGCGCTGTGGCCCGCGGGCGCTGAGGACCCCCGTGCCCGGCGAATACTGAGTGCGGCGTGGTGGGTGGCGCTCGGCGCCACCGTGCTGAGCATCCCCCTGCAGGCCACCTACGCCGCCGGGGGATCGTTGGCCGACGCCTTCGACCCTTCGGTCATCGGTGACGAGCTCGGCGCCCGGACCGGCCGGGCCTGGCTCATCCGCCTGGCGCTGCTGGCGGCCGTGGCGGTGGTGGGCCCGCGCCTGGCGCGGCGGGCCGGGGCGGGTCGCACCGAGACGCTGCTTGCGGCGGCCGTCGGCGTGGGCCTGGCGCTCTTGGCGACGATCACGCTCACCGGCCACGCCGTGTCCGGGGACCTGATCGGGCTGGCGGTGGTGACCGACACGGTCCACCTGTCGGCGGTGAGCGTGTGGCTCGGTGGACTGGCGCTGCTGCTGGGGGCGGTCCTCTGGCCGACCGGCGGCGCCGACGACCGCCGCGCCGAGGCCATTGCCGGGCGATTCTCCGAGGTGGCGTTCGGGGCCGTCATGGCGATCGTCGCCAGCGGAGTCATCCAGGCCTGGCGCCAGCTCGGGTCGTGGGACGCCCTGGTCGACAGCAGCTACGGCCGCCTGCTGCTGGTCAAGGTCAGCTTCTTCGTCCTCATGCTGGCGGCGGCCGCCGCCAGCCGGTCCTGGGTGCGCCAGCGCGCCCGGGCCCGCATGGCGAGCCTGGCCCTGTCGCCAGGGCCCGGCGCGGCGCGGCTGTCACCATCCGCTCGCGCCCCCCTGTCGGTGCTCAGGCGGTCCGTGGCGGCCGAGGTCGGGCTCGCCGTCGCCGTGTTGGCGGTCACGGCGGCGCTGGTCAACGCCGTGCCCGGTGCCTCGGCCGGCGTCGCTGCCCCAGCCGGGGGCGGGCTGTTCAACACCACCGTCCACGGCAGCCTCACGGCAATCCAGGTCACGGTCGACCCGGCGGCCGTCGGTCCCACCGAGGTCGAGATCAACATCTCCGCCCACGACGGCAGCGCCCTGGACCCGGAGGAGGTGACCGCCTCGCTCACCCTGCCCGAGCGCGACATCGGTCCGCTCGACCTCACCCTCCAACGCATCGGGCCGGGCCAGTACGTCGCCCAGGGCGCCGAGATTCCGTTCTCCGGCACCTGGGACCTCGAGGTGGTAGCCCGCACCACCGACATCGACCAGGACCGGGTGATCACCGAGGTCCCCGTTCCCTGACCCGTGCACAACCGACCGAGAGTCCGTTGGATCGACGAGCCGCTGCCCAGCGGCGAGGAGCCCGAGCACCCGGCCCCCCTGCCGACCCTCGTCGATGCCGCGGACGAGCACGGTGGCTCCGGCGACGAGGCCGAGGCGGCGTCGAACGGGGGAGCAGGGCGCCGATTCGGGCGTGACCGTGGAGAACGCCGCCACACAGAACGACGTCGACTCCGCCAACACCCTCGCGATCATCGGCATCGTCGTCGGCGCCCTCGGGTTGCTGGCCGTGGGTTCGCCCCCTTCCGGCGCCGGAGCGCGTGACCGAGGAGGGGCGGGAACCCTTCGAAATTTCTGCGAACCAGCGGGAACAACCGGGGGTGGGTGGGCGGTTACATCGGGCAAGGCCGTGGGGGCGCCGATCCTGTTCCTCCCCCTGTCAGGATCTGGCTGCCATCGCCGTCACCGTCGAACTCCCCCTGCGACGGTGGCGGCGGCCCCGGTCTTGCCCTCGTTCCCGCCGTCGTCGGTCGGCACCAGGCCGCTGCCCCACACCACGAGGCCGGCGGACGCCAACGCCAGCGCCACGGCCAGGGTGGTGCCGGTCCGGTCGAGCCCGGCGTCGAGCACGGTGGGCAGCACCGGCTTCGACAGCACGTCGAGGCGGAGCACGCCCCATCCCGCTACCGCGGCGGCGGCTGCCAGCGTCATGGCGGTGAGGCCTCGGCGCCCCATCCGGCGACCGACGGTGATCCCCAGCACGGCGGCGGCCACGCCCGCCAGCGGCACCGCGACCAGGAGGGGGTTCACGCCGCTGCCGGCGGGTGCGTCGGCTCGCTGCCCCCAGCCGACGCCGGTGGCCAGCGCAGCCGCCACCAGGGCCGCCACGGAGGCGGCCATCAGCGGTCGCCGCCGACCGGCGATCACGACCGCCGCGGCCGCGGCCAGCCCCAATGCCACCCACGGCAGCGGGTTGACGTCGTCGACC
>JBKPHE010000234.1:0-15355 GCA_046744485.1 Actinomycetota bacterium
GGGTGTTCCCGCTATGGCGCGCATCCTCGTCACCGAGAACATCGCGGACGGCGGGCTCCAACAGCTCCGTGACGCCGGCCATGTCGTGGACGTGCGACTCGGCTTGTCGCCCCATGAGCTGGTCGAGGTGATCCCCGGCGCTGCGGCGCTGGTCATCCGCTCGGCCACCCAGGTGACCCGGGAGGTCCTCGAGGCCGGCAGCGATCTCGTGGTCGTGGGCCGGGCCGGCATCGGGCTCGACAACGTCGATGTCGAGGCCGCCACCCAGCGTGGCGTCATGGTGGTGAACGCACCGCAGTCCAACATCCTTTCGGCCGCGGAGCACACGATGGCCCTGCTCCTGGCCCAGGCACGCAACATCCCCCAGGCCCATCGCGCGCTCAGCGAGGGGCGCTGGGAGCGCTCGAAGTGGGAGGGCGTCGAGCTGGCCGACAAGACCCTAGGCATCGTCGGGCTCGGCCGCATCGGCAAGCTGGTGGCCCAGCGGGCGCTGGCGTTCGGCATGCGGCTGGTCGCGTACGACCCGTTCGTGTCGGCCGAGCGGGCTCGCCAGCTCTCCGTGGAGCTGCTGCCCCTCGAGCGCCTCGTCCAGGTGGCCGACTTCGTAACCCTGCACGTGGCCAAGACTCCCGATACGGCGGGCCTGATCGGCAAGGACCTGCTGGCGCTGGCCAAGCCGGGGATCCGCATCGTCAACGTCGCCCGGGGTGGCATCGTCGACGAGGCCGCCCTCGCCGAGGCCATCCGCGCCGGGCGGGTGGCGGGGGCCGCGCTGGACGTGTTCGCAGCCGAGCCGACCACCGAGTCGCCGCTGTTCGGCCTGCCGCAGGTGGTGGTCACGCCTCACCTCGGCGCCAGCACGCGCGAGGCGCAGGACAAGGCCGGCGACACCATCGCCGAACAGGTGGCACTGGCCTTGGGCGACGAGTTCGTGCCCTTCGCGGTCAACGTGAGCGCCGCCGAGGCCTCGGAGACCGTACGGCCGTTCCTGCCCCTGGCCGAGCGCCTGGGCGAGCTGTACGGCGGCCTGGCCGACCGCGTGCCGGAGGTCCTCGAGATCGAGTACGCGGGCCAGCTCGCCGACTACGACACCCGGATCCTCACCCTCTCGGTGCTGAAGGGTGTGTTCGGGCGGGTGACCGACGAGCCGGTCTCCTACGTGAACGCGCCGCGCATCGCCAGCGATCGGGGTGTCGAGGTGCGGGACACGTCGACGGCGACCGCCCACGACTACGTCAACCTGGTGAGCATCCGGGGCGGCGACCATGCCATCGGGGGCACCCTGGTCGGCCTGCGAGCTGAGCCCCGGATCGTCATGCTGGACGGCCACACCATCGACCTGCCGCCGGCCAAGAACATGCTGGTCGTGCGCAACGACGACCACCCGGGCATGATCGCCTTCGTGGCCGGCGTCCTGGCCGATGCCGGGATCAACATCGACGACATGCACCTCGGGCGGTCGGACCGGGGCGAGGCGGCCGTCCAGGTGATCGCGACCGACGTGGCGGTGCCGCCCGAGGTCCAGGACGCGATCCGGGCCGGCGACGGCGTCGTCTCGGTGCACGCCCTCAGCTGAGACGGCGCCTGATCCCGAGCACCGGCTCGGCGGGTGCCGCCGAATCAGTCCGCGCTGGCGCTGTCGCCGTCGCTGCCGGGCTCGCCCGAGGGGGGCGCCGCCTTCTTGGCCGAAGCCTTCTTGGTCCCCGCCTTCTTCGCAGGCGCCTTCTTGGCTGACGCGGATCCGGTCGCCTTCTTCGCTGCAGCCTTCTTGGCGCTAGTCTTCTTGGCCGGCGCCTTGTCCGCGGCCGCCTTCTTCGCTGTCGCGGCCTTCGCTGGCGTCGCCTTCGCCGGCGTTGCCTTTGCTGTCGGTGCCTTTGCTGTCGGTGCCTTTGCCGTCGGTGCCTCGGCTGGCGTCGCCTTTGCTGGCGCCGCCGCCGTTGGCGCCGGCGCCTCCTGCGTCACGGCCTCATCGGCGGCAGGTGGTGCGGCGGGCTGGGGTTCAGGTGGCGCTGCAGGACGGGGCGGCGCGGGCTCGGGCCTCGGCTGCTGTCGCAGGAATCGGAGCAGCGCCTGGACCGCGGCCACGAGCAGCACCAACAGACCCAGGCGGAACAGTCGGCGACTCACGGTTCCCGAGGCTAACCCTCGGCGACCTCCCTCGACGGGACCAACCGCGACCACGCCGATTCTCGCCTTGACGTCGGGCGCCGGGCTCCGGCAGCATTGCTCTGATGCGCCTGCACACCGCCGGCCTGCTTCTTACCTGAGACGAGCACCGCACATAGGTGCTCGTCCCGCCTCCTGCGCCCACCGGGCCAGGAGGCTTTTCAGTTTTCCGTGACCATCGAGGGAGAGACGATGCCCCCCCAACCCGTGACCCCGAAGAAGATGCCCTTCGAGAAGTACCGGCCGTTCCTCCCCCTGCCGCTCGCGCTTGCCGACCGCTCCTGGCCCAACCAGCGCATCGAGAAGGCCCCCCTGTGGTGCGCCGTCGATCTCCGTGACGGCAACCAGGCGCTCATCGATCCGATGGACTCGGCGCGCAAGCGGCGCATGTTCGACGCCCTCGTGCAGATGGGGTTCAAGGAGATCGAGGTCGGGTTCCCGTCGGCCAGCCAGCCCGACTTCGACTTCGTGCGCCAGATCATCGAGGAGGACCTGGTTCCCGACGACGTCACCATCCAGGTGCTGACCCAGTGCCGGCCCGAGCTGATCGAGCGCACCTACGAGTCGATCAAGGGCGCCAACAAGGCAATCGTCCACTTCTACAACTCGACGTCGATACTGCAGCGCCGCGTGGTGTTCGGCCTCGACTACGACGGCATCACCCAGATCGCCACCGACGCCGCCCGCTTGGCCCGCAAGCTCGAGGACACGGTGCCGCGCACCCAGGTCCGTTACGAGTACTCGCCGGAGAGCTTCACCGGCACTGAGATCGAGTACGTGGTGGAGATCTGTTCGGCGGTCATGGACGTCATCGAGCCCGAGCTCGACAAGCGCATCATCTTCAACCTGCCGGCCACCGTGGAGATGTACACGCCCAACATCTACGGCGACGTCATCGAGTACTTCGACCGCCACGTTCCCCACCGTGACCGGGTGGTGCTGTCACTTCATCCCCACAACGATCGGGGGACGGCCGTAGCCGCGGCCGAGTTCGGCGTCATGGCGGGCGCCGATCGCGTCGAGGGCTGCCTGTTCGGCAACGGCGAGCGCACGGGCAACGTCGACATCGTCACCCTGGCGATGAACCTGTTCAGCCAGGGGGTCGATCCCGAGCTCGACATGAGCGACATCGACGCCCTGCGCCGGGTCGCCGAGTACTGCAACCGGCTGCCCGTGCATCCCCGGCATCCCTACGTCGGCGACCTCGTGTACACCGCCTTCTCCGGCAGCCACCAGGACGCCATCAAGAAGGGCTTCGCCGCTCTGGGTGACGACTACGCAGAATGGGCGGTGCCCTACCTCCCGATCGACCCGAAGCACGTCGGCCGCACCTACGAGGCGGTGATCCGGGTCAACAGCCAGTCCGGCAAGGGCGGCGTCGCCTACATCATGCAGGTCGAGCACGGCTTCGACCTGCCCCGACGCCTGCAGATCGAGTTCTCGAAGACGATCCAGGGCATCACCGAGGACACCGGCACCGAGATCTCGCCGGTGCAGATGTGGGACGCCTTCGTGGCCGAGTACCTGTCCGACGACGCTCCGGTGCGGCTCGTCTCGCACGAGTCCACGACCGGTGAGGATGGCTCGAGGGTCGTGGCCCAGTTGGTGGTGGATGGCCAGCACCGGACCGTGCGCGGTGCGGGCAATGGGCCCATCGCGGCGTTCGTGGCGGCGCTCATAGCCGATCTCGGTGTGGACATCGACGTCGTCGACTACAGCGAGCATGCGGTCGGGGCCGGATCCGACGCCACCGCCGTCGCCTACGTCGAGACCCAGAGCTCGGACGGGACCGTTCGTTGGGGCGTCGGCATGGACGAGAGCATCACGACGGCGTCGTTCCGCGCGGTGGTGTCGGCCGTCAACCGGCTGCGCTGAAGTGCCGGGCGCTGTTCCGTGGGCGGAATCACCACTGAGCGCGCGCTCGTCACCACATTGTCATGTGTAACCGATGTCACACCGGGTTAAGGTTCGGACGCCCCAATGACCGCACCGAACGCCGAGCAGGTGCCTCGGGCCTGGGCCGGGCACCTGTGACGGGTCCCTCCCGCCGGCGATCTCCAACCGATCGTCGACGGGAGGGCGGTCGCTACCGGGCGATGGGCTGCGGGCCAGGCGGAGCCGGCCGCCGGCCGCGGTGTGCCATCCTGCGGCCTGCGTGGACCGCCGCCGCCTGATCATCGCCATCGGAGCCTCGCTGTCCGTCGCGACGGTGGTGGCGGCCGCGGTGATCGCCGTACGCGACGGTTCGACCTCGACGCCGGTCGCTGCCACCGCGAGCACGACGACCACCACCGCGGCTCCGGCTGGGCGGGCAGGGGCGGGCGGCGTCGGCGATCCCTACTTCCCCGACGCCGGCAACGGTGGCTACGACGTCGAGCACTACGTCCTCGAGCTCACCTGGGACCCGACGCGTCAGCACCTGGAAGGCACCACCACCATCCGCGCCGTCGCCACCGAGGCGCTGGCCAGCTTCTCCCTGGACCTGATCGGGCTGGATGTCACGGCGGTCGAGGTCGACGACAGCCCGGCCCGCTGGGAGCGCCCCGATGACCACGAGCTCGTCGTGACGCCCGGACGCCCGCTGCGGACGGAGGCGGCGTTCACCACCGTTGTCCGCTACGACGGCACGCCGGCGCCCATCGCCGGGCCGGCGCCGATCGAGCCGGGGTTCATGACCGACGGGCGCGAGGTCTACGTGGCATCCGAGCCCAACGGCGCCGCCACCTTCTTCCCCTCCAACGACCATCCGACCGACAAGGCCACCTACGAGATCCGGGTGACGGTCCCCGATGACCTGGACGTGGTGGCCAACGGGCTGCTGCGCGACACAATCTCCGGTGGCGGCGGAACCGAGACGTGGGTGTTCGAGGCTGCGGATCCGATGGCCACGTACCTGGTCCAGGTGGTGGTCGGCAACCTTCGCTTCGAGGAGCTGGCGGGCCCGGCCGCGCTGCCGATCCGCAACGTGTATGACGCGGACCTCGAGGAGGGTGTGGATGCCGCCTTCGCCCGGCAGGGCGAGATGATCGACTTCTTCGACGACCGGTTCGGGCCCTATCCGTTCGCCACCTACGGCGCGGTGGTGGTCGACGACGACCTCGGCTTTGCCCTCGAGACGCAGACCCTGTCCCTGTTCGGCGGCGACATGGCGGCCGAGCCCGTCGTCGCCCACGAGCTGGCACACCAGTGGTTCGGCGACCACGTGAGCGTGGGGAGCTGGCGCGACATCTGGCTCAACGAGGGCTTCGCCACCTACGCCCAATGGCTGTGGTCCGAGCACCGTGGTGACGGCACGGTCGACGAGATGGCGCGGGGCTACGCGCGCACGCCGGGGCTCGACGTGCCGCCCGCCGACCCCGGGGCCGACCAGCTGTTTCACGCCACCGTGTACGTGAGGGGCGCGCTCACCCTGCACGTCCTCCGGCACGAGCTGGGTGACGAGCTGTTCTTCGAGGTGCTGCGCACCTGGGTCGACCGCTACGGCGGGGCGTCCGCCACGACGGCGGATTTCGAGGCGCTCGCCGAGGAGGTCGGACGCCGCGACTTGAGCGGGCTGTTCGACGCCTGGCTGCGCGCCCCCAGGCTCCCGACGCTCGCGGATTGGCTCTGACCGGCGGCCCGCCGGCACAAGGGTCCGGTAGTGTCCCGCCGGGACCCGGTCCCGCAACCCGGTGGCTCGATACGGGAGAGATGTGTGAGCGAGCAGGCAAGCCTCGAGATCCTCGAACAGTCCGGCCGCATCGCCGCGGCCCGGCTCGCCGGCGACCTCGACATCGTGACATCCGAGAGCGTGAAGCGAGAGCTCGCGGGACTGGTCGACGCCGGCCACGATTCGCTGGTGCTCGACCTTTCGGGCGTGGGTTTCGTGGACTCCAGCGGGCTGGGGGCGCTCGTAGCGCTGCACCGCCATGCGGAATCGCAGGGCGGGCGGTTCTCGGTCCGGGCGGTTCCCCCGCAGGTGCAGCGCCTGTTCGCGATCACGCGCCTGGACGACCTCCTCGCCGTCGAGAGCTAGTCCCGCCCCGCCGACCCGCGTCTTTGAAGGAAAAGTGGGGTCAGGGCCCCGAGGATCTTCAAAGTCGTGATGGTGTCATCGATCCAGCGTCTCGCGTAGCTCGAGCAGGCAGCGGCGGATCAGCCGCGACACGTGCATCTGGCTGATGCCCAGGCGTTCGGCGATCTCGCTCTGGGTCAGCTCGTCGTAGAAGCGCAGGCGCACGATCTCGGCCTCCCGCGGCGGCAGCGTGTCGAGCAGCTGGCCGACCAGCAGGCGCAGCTCCACGGGCCGGCTGGGTGGCTCTGTGCCGGGTAGGCGCTCGGCCAGCGACGTCCCCTCCTCGTCGCCCGGACGCCGGGCGTCCAGGCTGGCCGCCCGGTACGCGGCGCCGGCCTCCATGGCCTCGAGCACCTCGTCATCCGAGATCTCCAACTCGGCTGCGAGTTCGTTGACGGTCGGCGGCCGGCCCAGGTTCGCCGACATGGCGGCGGTGGCCCGGCGCAGGTCGAGGTGGCGCTCCTGCGTGCTGCGCGGTGGGCGGACCGCCCAGGTGCGGTCGCGGAAGTAGCGCTTGATCTCCCCGTTGACGGTGCGACTGGCGAACGAAGAGAACGGGATGCCCCGGTCGGGATCGAACCGCTCGACCGCCTTGAGGATGCCCAGCATGGCGATCTGCACCAGGTCGTCGAGGTCGACGCCCCGGCCGCGGTAATCGTTGGCGATGCGCGCCGCCAGTCCCCGGTGGGCCTCGACGAGCTCGTTGCGCACGGACCTCTCCTGGGTGTCACGGAAGTCGCGAAAACGCTGGTCGAGGACCTCGTTGGGCTCGTCAGGCTCGCGGAGGTCTGTCATGCGGGACGGGCGCGCTTCACCACGCGGAAGCGGCGTCCCGCCTCGTCGGCCTCGAAGGCGTGGACGTCGACGACCACGCGCAGGATCTCGAGGGCCAGATCGTCGACTGCCGGGGTCGTATCCGACTCGGACGAGCCGGGCACGATGGTGGTCTTGCGGTCCGACGCCGCCGGAGCCGCCTCGCCCTCAACCGTCACCTCGCCGGGCGCGCTGAGGTACGTCACGAGGATCGATCGCCCGGGGTCCTCGACGCCGTCGACCAGGAGGGCGACGAGCTCGCTGACCGCGATGCGAAGGTCCTCGGTGTCGTCGATGCTGAGGCCGGCCTCGGCACCGACGCCACTCGCCACGAGGCGGGCGAGCCGCACCGAGCTGCGCTCGGCGGGGGCGGTGAGCTGCACGGGACGTCGAGAGTTCATGCGCCACCTACAACGCGGTCGGGTCGACAAGGGCGTTCATGACACTACGCCGCCGTGCGCGGGGGCGGCCCGACCGCACGGCACGTGCATATCGAGTGGCGGCGACAACGGAACGTAGCGTTTGGCGCGGGGAGGCCGGGGGTAGGGCGAGCGGCGATGGACGTGCGGAACAGCACGAGGTTACGGCGCGATCCGGCAGCTGTACCGGCGGCGCGCGCCTTCGTCGACCACGCGCTGCGGTCGGCCGGCGTGGCGCCGGATGTAGCCGACAGCCTGGTGCAGGCGGCGGCCGAGGCGTGCAACAACGCCATCTTGCACGCCGCCGGTGCGACGTTCAGCATCTCGGTCAACGTGGCGGCCGGTGTCTGCACGCTGACCGTGAGCGACCTCGGCCGCGGCTTCGATCCGCCGGAGCACGCTCGAATGCCGTCGCCCCAGGCCGTCGATCATCGCGGTCTGGCGTTGATGGAGGCGCTCGTCGACCACGTGAAGGTGTCGAGCACGCCGGCTGGGACCACCGTCGTGCTCGTGCACGACGCCCCGACGGTTTCCGATGTAGCTCGCGCCGAGCGAGTCGTCGCCGACCGATAGGAGCGCCCGGTCAGCCGGCGGTCGGCATCCAGTTGTGCCGGCGGGCCTCGTAGTCGTCGATGGCCGCCGAGTGACGCAGTGTGATCGCGATGTCGTCGAGGCCTTGGACGAAGCGCTCGCGGGTGGCGTCGTCGAGCGGAAAGGCGCACTCGATGGCGAGGGTGCCGGCGGCGGACAGGGTGCGGCGCTCGACATCGATCGTGAGCTCGAGCCCGGGATCGGCCTCGACGGCGCGCAGCAGCGCCTCGCCCACGTCGGGCGGAACGACCACCGGCACGAGCCCGTTCTTCGTGGCGTTGTTGCGGAAGATGTCGCCGAATCGCGCGCTCACGACGGCTGCGAATCCGTAGTCCATGAGGGCCCACACCGCGTGCTCCCGAGACGATCCGGTGCCGAAGTTGGGCCCTGCAACGAGGATCGTGGCTCCCGCAAAGCGCTCGTCGTTGAGCACGAAGTCGCGGTCGTCGCGCCATGTCGCGAACAGGCCACGGCCGAAACCCGTGCGCTCGACCCGCTTCAGCCACTCGGCGGGGATGATCTGGTCGGTGTCCACGTCGGAGCGGTCGAGTGGGAGGGCGGTGCCCTGCACGATGCGGACCGGGTTCATGCGCGCGCTCGACCTTCGAGGTCGTCGGGCGTGGCCAACGTGCCGGCGATCGCCGTGGCGGCGGCGACGGCGGGGGAGACCAGGTGGGTGCGCCCTCCCCGGCCCTGGCGGCCCTCGAAGTTGCGGTTGCTGGTGGAGGCACAACGCTCGCCGGGCGCGAGCTTGTCGGGGTTCATTGCCAAGCACATCGAGCAGCCGGGCTCGCGCCAGTCGAAGCCGGCCGCCTCCAGCACCTTGTCGATGCCCTCGGCCTCGGCCTGGGCCTTGACCGCATGGGATCCCGGCACCACGAGAGTCCGGACGCCGGGGGCGGCCTTGCGGCCCTCCGCGACGGCGGCCACCGCCCGCAGGTCCTCGATCCTGCCGTTGGTGCACGACCCGATGAACACCGTGTCGACGACCACGTCGTACAGGGCCGTGCCCGCCGGCAGTCCCATGTACTCGAGTGCCCGGCGGGCGGCGTCTCGCTCGGACGGGTCGGCGAAGGCGTCCGGGTCGGGCACCCGACCCGTGATCGGCGCCACCTGTCCGGGGTTTGTGCCCCAGGTGACGTGCGGGACGACGTCGGCGGCGTCGAGGCGCACCTCCTTGTCGAAGGCAGCACCGTCGTCGGTGGCGAGTGTGCGCCAGTGGTCGAGGGCCTGCTCCCAGGCGGCGCCCGTCGGGGCGTGACGACGACCTTCGAGGTAGGCGAACGTCGTGTCGTCGGGCGCGACGAGCCCCGCCTTGGCGCCGGCCTCGATGGACATGTTGCACACGGTCATCCGCCCCTCCATAGACAGGCTGCGAATTGCGGAGCCCCGGTACTCGATGATCGAGCCGATGCCACCGCCGGTGCCGATGCGCCCGATGATGGCGAGGATCACGTCCTTGGGGGTCGCACCAGCCGGCAGTGAGCCCTCGATGGTCACGGCCATGGTGCCGGGCCGCTGCTGCGGCAGGGTCTGGGTGGCGAGAACGTGCTCGACCTCACTGGTCCCGATCCCGAACGCCAGCGCGCCGAATGCGCCATGGGTCGAGGTGTGGCTGTCGCCGCAGACGATGGTCATGCCGGGCTGGGTCAGGCCCTGTTCGGGGCCGATGATGTGGACGATGCCCTGGCCCGGTTCGCCGATGGCGTGGCAGGTGACTCCGAACTCGTCGCAGTTCGCGCGCAGGACCTCCATCTGCTTGGCGGAGATCGGATCGGCGATCGGTTGGTCGATGCCCTCGGTCGGCACGTTGTGGTCCATGGTGGCCACGGTGAGGTCGGGGCGGCGGACGCGTCGCCCGGCCATGCGGAGCCCGTCGAACGCCTGCGCCGAGGTCACCTCGTGCACGAGGTGGAGGTCGATGTAGAGCAGGTCGGGGTCGTTGGGGCTCGTCGACCTGACGACGTGGCGGTCCCAGACCTTCTGGCTGAGCGTGCGGGGTGCCGACGCTGTCGATGTCGTCATGGCTTCGTCTCACATATCGAGATAGGATTCCCAGGAAGTGAACAGCATAAGTGGTGTCGGCGTCGTGGACAAGGCGGTTGGCGTGCTGGCGGCGCTCGAGCGCGGGCCGCAGTCGCTGGCGGACCTCGTGGTCGCCACCGGCCTGTCACGGGCCACCGCCCATCGCCTGGCGGTCGCGCTCGAGACCCACGGACTGGTGCGGCGGGACGCGGACGGGCGGTTCACGCTGGGGCTGCGCCTCATCGGGCTGGGCCACGCCGCCGCCGAGGCCGTGCCCGGCTGGCTCGACGCCCGCCGGGCCCTCGCCTGGCTGCAGGAGCAGACCGGCGAGTCGGTGCAGCTCTACGTGCGCGACGGCGACGTGCGTGTCTGCGTCGAGTCGCTGGAGGCGCCGCACGAGCTGCGCACGATCGTCCCGGTGGGCGCCCGCCTGCCGCTCGACCGTGGGTCCGCCGGGAGGGTGCTCAGCGACGGTGCCGCCTCGGGCTGGATCGAGAGCGTCGAGGAGCGCCAAGCGGGCGTGGCATCCGTAAGCGCACCGGTGGTGGATCCGTCCGGTCGAGTGGTGGCCGCCGTGAGCGTCAGCGGCCCGGTCGACCGCACGACGCGCGCCCCCGGCCGCCGCTACGGCGCCGCCGTGGCCGAGGCCGCCGACCGCATCTCCCGCAGCCTGGCGTGAACGTGCTCGTCAGTTCACCTGGCGATCCCGGCTGTCCCAGTACGGGGCCCGTAGCTTGAACTTCTGGAGCTTGCCGGTGGCGGTCCGCGGCAGCGCGTCGCGCATCTCCACCGACGTCGGGCACTTGAAATGCGCCAGGTGTTCGCGGCAGTGGGCGATCAGCGCCGCCTCGTCGACGTTGGCATCGGCGGCCGGCACCACCAGGGCCTTGACCGTCTCACCCCAGCGCTCGTCCGGCACACCGATCACCGCCACCTCGGCCACGGCCGGATGCGAGTGCAGCACGTCCTCGACCTCGATGGACGACACGTTCTCGCCGCCGGAGATGATCACGTCCTTCTTGCGGTCGGAGATGGCGAGATAGGTGCCCTCGGCGTCGCTGTCGATCGTGCCGCCGTCGCCGGTGTGGAACCAGCCGTCTTCCAAGGCGGCGGCCGTGGCGTCCGGTTGGTTCCAGTAACCGTCGAACACGACGTTCGAGCGGGCCAGCACCTCACCGTCGTCGCTGGTGTGCAGGCGGACGCCGAGCGTGGGGGCGCCGGCCCGCCCCAGCCGGGTGGCCCGCTCGGCGGGGGAGAGGTCGTCCCACTCGGCGCGGCGCCGGTTGATCGTGAGCACCGGCGAGGTCTCCGTGAGGCCGTAGAGCTGGATGAACTCCCAGCCCAGCTCCGTCTCCATCAGCTCGATCGTGCGGGTGGGCGGAGGGGCACCCGCCACCACCATGCGGACGCGGTCGCGACCAGGCACCTCGCCGTCCCAGCGCGCGGCGGCGTCGAGGATCGCGGCCACCACCGCCGGCGCCCCGCACAGCAGCGTCACCCCGTGCTGCCCGACCCGCCGCAGGATCTCGGTGCCGTCGACCTTGCGCAGCGCCACCTGGCTGGCCCCCATCCCCGCCAGCGCGAACGGCATGCCCCAGCCGTTGCAGTGGAACATGGGCAGGGTGTGCAGGTAGACGTCGCGGTCGTTGACTCCCGTCTGCCAGCCGAACACGGCGGCGTTGACCCACAGGTTGCGATGGGTCATCTGCACGCCCTTGGGCCGGGCGGTGGTGCCGCTGGTGTAGTTGATGGTGGCGGTCGCGTCCTCGTCGGGGTCGTCCCAGGGTTCGGGGTTACCGGCGTCGGCGGGCCACAACACGGCGTCCGTCTCGGCACCGAGGACGTAGCGGTGCTTGCAGTCGATGCCCGCCAGTGCCTCGTCGAGCTCGGGGTCGACCAGCAGCACCGAGGCCTCGGAGTGCCCGACGATGTAGCCGATCTCGTCCGCGTTGAGGCGGAAGTTGACCGGTACCAGCACCCGGCCCCAGGCGCTCACGCCGAAGAAGGACACCAGCAACCTCGCGGCGTTGTGCGACACGATGGCCACCCGCTCGCCCCGGGCCACGCCGAGGGCGTCGAGGGCGGCCGCCTGGGCCTTCGCCAGCTCGGCCACCCTCCGGTAGGTGAGCGAGCCCCACGACGGGGCCGGCTGGTCGGGCTCGTCCACCACACCGACGCGGTCGGGGTAGACGAGCGCGGCGCGCTCCAGGTGGTCGGCGATCGTCAACGGCACCCGCATGGCTCCCCCTAGTGCTCTGCTCTCGTGTCTTATCTAGCGTGTCAGCTCCAGAGCGTGACGTAGACAGGCGGTCGGAAGCGCGACACCGGCACGCTCCCGTCGGCCCGGTGCATCGCCTGCATGGCGTGCGGCGTGTCGAGGAATCGCCGCAGCCTGGTGGCCATTGGCGAGCGCCGGTCGGCGCCCAGGGTGTTGACGTGCCACAGGACGTCGAGGGGCGTGCCGGCGACCGGGAGCACGACCAGGCGACCGCGCTCGACGTCGCTGGCCACCAGATGAGCGACGCCCGGCGCCACGCCCTCGCCGTCGGCGGCCGCCGCCCACGCCGCGCCCAGGCTGGGGAACACCCGGATTCGGGTGTCGGGGACCCGGAGTCGGCGCAGCAGCATGCCGATCTCGGTGGCGGGATCGGCACCGCTGGCGTCCACGAGCCAGTCCTGGCCGGCGAGCGACGGCAGCCCGACGTACGCCGCCCGGGTGAGGGCGTGGCGCTTGCCGGCCACCACCACGAGGCGATAGCGCATCATGGGCGTGGCCTCGAGATCGGTGAGGTACGGTCCCAGCCCCACGTCGGCGAGGCGTTCCGTCAGCAGCGCCGGCATCTCGGCGGCGGTGGTGACCCCGAGCGTGGCCTCGACCGGGCCGTGGCGCGACGTGAAGGCGTTGAGCAGCGGGCGGGCCACGTACTCGGCCACGGTGCTGGTGGCAACCACCCGCAACAACTCGGGCGCGCCCTGGGCCCGGCGGATCGCGTCCTCGGCCTCAACCGCCAGGTTCACCATCTGCGAGGCGATCGGGACCAGGCGCTGGCCGCCCGGCGTCAGGTCCATGCCGCCGGGCGTTCGCTCGACGAGGGGATCGCCGAGGTGCTGGCGCAACGCGGCTAGCGCGCCCGACACCGCAGGCTCGCTGACGCCGAGCACGCGCGCCGCGGCCTTGACCGACCCGAGCCGAGCCACGAGCACGAAGGCCTCGAGCTGGGTCAGCGTCAATGCTTCCCGCTCCTGCTGCTCCGCAGCGGGCCGCTCGGGCTCCGGCGCGTTGTTTCCCGTTCTCGCCGCCTCGGGCGGCGGGCCGCCCGGGCCCAGGGCTCGCTCTCACCTTGCTGGCCCGTAACCCTCGACGGACGCTCGCTCATGGCCTCGACCGTAGCGTTGCGATAAGCAATCGGTTAGGCGCCGGTGGACAGGGGCCGGCGTGCGGCGCAGACTCGGCCCGCGGTCCCCGGGTGCGGACCGCTGCCCGCCGCGGAGGAGGAAGGATGCAGACGCCTGCACCGTTCGAATACGAGCGGGCCGGCAGCGTCGACGACGCGCTGGCGCTGCTCGAGCGCCATGGGCCCGAAGCCCGGCTCGTCGCCGGCGGCCACAGCCTGCTGCCGATGATGAAGCTGCGGCTGGCGCGGCCCGAGGTGCTCGTCGACATCAACGACCTGACGGACCTGTCGTACATACGCGTCGATGGCGACACGATCGCCATCGGCGGCATGACCCGCCATGCCGAGCTGCTGGCCTCGCCCGTTCTGGGCGAGCACTACGCCATCTTCCACGACGCCGAGCGGGTCATCGCCGATCCCATCGTCCGCAACCGGGGCACCATCGGGGGGTCGTTCTGCCAGGCGGACCCGTCGGAGGACCTGGCGGCGGTGGGCGCCGCGCTCCGCGCAGAGATGGTCGTCCGTTCGACGGGTGGTGAAAGGAGCATCCCCGCCAGGGAGTTCCACACCGGGCCGTACGAGACCGTGCTGGAGCCGGCGGAGATCCTCACCGAGGTACGGGTGCCGATCCGCCCCGGCGCCGGCAGCGCCTACGAGAAGGTGGAGCGGCGAGTCGGCGATTGGGCGATCGCCGCCGCCGGCGCCTTCGTGACCCTGGACGGCGACACGGTGAGCGACGTTGGCGTCGGGCTGACGGCGCTGGGGGCGCCCCACTTCTGCGCCCCGAACGCCGAGGACGCGCTCCGGGGCCAGGATGCGACCGACGAGAACCTGGCGGCCGCCGCCGACGCCGCCGCCGAGGCATGCAACCCGGCCGCCGACCAGCGGGGCCCGGTCGACTACAAGCGCCACCTGGCCCGAGAGCTCACCCTGCGGGCGTTGCGCCGGTCGGTGGCCCGGGCGCGCGGCGAGGCCGAAGGAGGCTGACCATGCAGGTGACGATGACCGTCAACGGCGAGGAGGTGACCCGCGACATCGAGCCCCGACTGTTGCTGGTGCACTTCGTGCGCGATCACCTGGGGCTGACCGGCACCCACTGGGGCTGCGACACCTCCAACTGCGGCACCTGCGTGCTGTGGATGGACGGGGAGCCCGTCAAGAGCTGCACGGTGCTCGCGGCCATGGCCGGCGGGCGCACGATTCGCACGGTCGAGGACCTCGAGCGTGACGGCGAGCTCGATCCGATCCAGCAGGGATTCATGCAATGCCATGGGTTGCAGTGCGGCTTCTGCACGCCGGGGATGCTGATGACCGCCCGCTGGTTGCTCGATCACGATCCCGATCCCACGGACGCAGACATCCGTGAGGCCATATCGGGGCAGTTCTGTCGCTGCACGGGCTACGAGAACGTCGTGCGGGCGATTCGCTGGGCGGCGGAACACCCTGACGGTCTGGGGGAGGCCGTGGAGCCCGGCGCCGCCGACGACAGTGCGGCGCCGGGCGACACGGTGTCGGAGGAGGTATCGGCATGACCCTGCATCCTCGGGGGCTGCGCCCCCGCACCCCATCGTCGTCCGGCTCGCTGGCGCTAGCACGGTCGACCGGTCAGGAGCTGCGCTCATGACCGCCACCGAGACCCCGGAGACGCCGCCTGCGGTCCCGCTCAGCGAGGCCGGCAACCCCATCGGCTTCGGGCGGATGCTCCGCAAGGAGGACGCGCGCTTCCTCAGGGGCAAGGGCAACTACATCGACGACATCCAGCTGCCGGGCATGTTGCATGCCGCCATCCTGCGGAGCCCCTACGCGCACGCCCGCATCAACTCCATCGACACATCGGCCGCCGAGGCCCATCCCAAGGTCAAGGCGGTCATCACCGGCGCCATCCTGGAGGG
>JBKPHE010000094.1:0-12697 GCA_046744485.1 Actinomycetota bacterium
GGGGCCCCGCGGGGGGCGGGGGGGCCGGATGGGGGGCCGCAACGGGGGGGTTCGCCGCGCGCGCGCTGGCGCGGGCCCCCTGCGCGGGGGGGGGCGGGGGGGGCGCCCGCGACCGGATCGCGGCCACCGCGATGCGCGCCAAGCTCAACTGAGAGCGAGCTGGGACCGAGCCTGCGCCTTTGTTGCCTCAGCGCGCCGGGGCAGCGGCCGCGTCGACCCGGTCGCCGTGGCCCAGGTCCCGCAGGGCGTCCCGCAGGCGGTCGGCGGCGTCGTCCAGCGCCGTGGGATCGGGATCGTGATCGGCACGGCTGAACGACAGCTCGGCCTCGACGTTGATGGGCACCAGGTGCAGGTGGCAGTGCGGGACCTCGAGCCCGGCGATGATCATGCCGACGCGCCGGGGTGCGAACACCTGCCTCTGTGCCCGCCCGACCTCCCTCGCCACCCGCATCAGGTGCGCCGCCAGCTCGGGGTCGAGGTCGATCCAGTGGTCGACCTCCTCGATGGGCACCACCAGCACGTGCCCGGGCGTGATCGGGGCGATGGTGAGGAAGACGACCGTCCGCTCGTCGCGCCACACGAACCGACCCGGGATCTCCCCCTCGATGATCTTGGTGAACAACGTCGCCATGGCCCGGCACAGTAGGCCGTGACAGGCCCACCTAGGCTTTCCCACCGCATGGAGGGCACGACCGACGATGCGGTGACCAGCGGCTTCGCACGCGAGGTGCTCACCCTTCCGAACGTGATCACGCTTGCCCGCCTGGCGTGCCTGCCGGTGTTCCTGTGGCTCCTGTTCGGCAAAGAGGACCGGGCCGCCGCCGCCGCGCTCCTGGCCGTCCTGGGTATCACGGACTGGGTCGACGGCTACCTGGCGCGGCACCTGGGCCAGGTGTCCGAGCTCGGCAAGATCCTCGACCCCGTGGCCGACCGGCTGTTGTTCCTCGTCGGCGCCGGCGGGATCCTGATCGACGGCTCGGTCCCCACCTGGTTCGCGGTGATCGTGCTGGTGCGTGAGACGCTGGTGGGCGGCGCCACCGTCGTCCTCGCCGCGCTCGGCGCCCGGCGCATCGACGTGACGTGGTTCGGCAAGGCCGGGACGTTCGGGCTGATGATCGCCTTCCCGCTGTTCCTCGCCAGCCACTCGGACCTGTCGTGGGCCGATGCCGCCGGGGTGCTGGCCTGGGTGGCCGGGATCCCGGGCCTGGCGCTCAGCCTCTACGCGGCCGCGCTCTATGTGCCGATCGCCCGGCGCGCGCTGAGAGAGGGTCGGTCGGTACCGTCGGGTACATGAAGCCCTGAGGCCGGCGCAGGGTCCATCGGTGACCGCGAAGTTCCTCGATTTGGGACGCACGGGCCTGGGAAGGACGAACACCGTGCAGCGTGTCGTTCGAGCTCCCATCTTCTGGATCGCGGTCGCAGTCGTCGTCGCCGTCGTTGTGATCCTCGTCCTCACCGTGGGCGGGAGTGGCGGTGGGGGCGGCTACTGACATCCAGTTCGGACGTCAGGTCGAAAGTGGGAGTGAGGGTCCGGGCATGCTGAGGACGTCTCTCGTGGCGCTCCTTTCGGGAGCGTTCGTGCTCACCGGATGTGGCGACGATGACGGCGGAGCATCGACGGCAAACGATCAGGAAACCGCGGACGAGGCGATCGCAGCAGTCGAGCAATCGCTCCGCGACGACGGGTTCTCGGCCACGACCGACGAGGACGAGGACGATGACCTCACATTCGAATCGGAAGAGTGCCGGGAGTTCGATGAAGCGTTCCCAGGAGACGACGAAGATCTGCCCGGTGAGACAGCAAGTGCCGAGAGTGACGATTTCGAGCGCGGCGAGCTGGCACCCGCCGGGGGTGTACAGGAGACCGTCGGGGCCATCGTCGGGCTGGTCGAGGACGCCGACGCCCTGGATCCCGTCCTCGAGCTGCTCGACGACGAGCGTCTCGGGGGGTGCCTGGAGGAGGCATTCCGCATCGGGATCGAGGCGGCCGCCGCCGACGACCAGACAGGGGTGGAGGTCGGCGACGTCGAGATCGAGCAACTCGAGCCGGAGGGTCAGGGCGACGCAGGCGGTGGCGTACAGCTGACCGGGGAGTTCACGGCGTCAGGGTTCACGTTCCCCTTCTCGTTCGCCTTCGAGTTCGTCCGCGTCGATCGCGCCCTCGTCGGCATCGTCACCTCAGATGTCGGGAGCGACCAGCCGACCGCTGACCGAGCTGCCCTGCTCGAGGTGCTCGTCGACGGCGTGAGCGACCGTTCCACCTGAGTGCGACGCTGCGCCGATTTCCCGGGGGTGAGGGGCGATCGACTGCCGGTCCCGCATTGGTGGACGTCGGCTTCGCCCGGACCCCTACGCTTGACCACGATGCATCCACGCTCGTCCGTGCGGTACATCGTGTGAGGCAGCCGAGGATGGCTTGCACGGTGGCACACAAAGGCGCGTTCATCCCCGGGTCAAGGGTCTCATGACATGAAGGCCGTGATCATGGCCGGCGGCGAGGGGACCCGCTTGCGTCCGCTCACGTCCAACGCACCCAAGCCGATGATGCCCATCGCCAACGCCCCGATGATGGAGCACATCGTCCAGCTGCTGCGCCGGCACGGCTTCGAGGAGATCGTCGTGACCGTCGCGTTCATGGGCAACCAGATACGCAACTACTTCGGCGACGGCTCGGAGCTCGGCGTGCGCATGGTCTCCGCGACCGAGGAGACGCCCCTCGGCACCGCCGGGTCCGTCCGCAACGCCCGCGACGAGCTCGACGACCGCGGCCTCGTCATCTCCGGCGACGTGCTCACCGACATCGATCTCGGCGCCATCGTGCGCTTCCACGAGGAGCGCAACGCCATGGCCACCATCGGCCTCAGCCCCGTCGACGACCCGCTGGAGTTCGGGATCGTCATCACCCGCGACGACGGTTCCGTCGAGCGCTTCCTCGAGAAGCCCACGTGGGGCCAGGTGTTCAGCGACACCATCAACACCGGCATCTTCGTGCTGGAGCCCGAGGTCTTCGACTGGATCGCCGACGGCCGGCAGGTGGACTTCTCGTCCGAGGTGTTCCCGGCGCTGCTCGGGGCCAACAAGCCGCTCTACGGGGCGGTGCTCGAGGGCTACTGGGAGGACGTGGGCACGCCCGATGCGTACGTCCGCGCCCACAAGGACGTGCTCGACGGCAAGGTCGACCTCGAGATCCCCGGCTTCGAGATCTCCGATGGCGTGTACGTGGGCGAGGGGGCCGACATCCACCCCGACGCCAGCATCGAGGGGCCGGCCATCATCGGTGACTACTGCCGGCTGGAGGGCAACGCCCGCCTGGGTGAGTACACCGTGCTCGGCACCAACGTCCGGGTGCGGGCCGGAGCCGACCTCCAGCGGGCCGTGATCCACGACAACACCTACCTCGGCGAGGGCGTCCGCCTGCGGGGCACGACCGTGGGCCGGGCCTGCGACCTGCGCAACGGAGTGCGGGGCGAGGAAGGAGTGGTGCTGGGCGACGAGTGCTTCATCGGCGAGCAGGCGGTCCTCGGCGCCGGGGTCAAGGTGTACCCGTTCAAGACGGTCGAGGGCGGCGCGGTCATCAACTCGTCGATCGTGTGGGAGTCCCGCGGCTCCCGCAGCCTGTTCGGAAGCCTGGGGGTCGCCGGGCTGGCCAACGTCGACATCACCCCCGAGCTGGCCGCCCGGGTGGCAATGGCGTTCGCCACCTCGCTGAAGAAGGACGCCACCGTCGTCACGTCCCGCGACTCCAGCCGCTCCGCCCGCATGCTCAAGCGGGCCATGATGGCCGGCATCAACGCCGCCGGCGTCAACGTGCGCGACCTCGAGGTGGCGTCGGTGCCGGTGACCCGGTTTGCGGTGTCCCGCCCCGAGTCCGATGCCGGGATAACGATCCGGCTGGTGGAGGACGACCCCCAGTCGGTGGTGATCCGCTTCTTCGACACCAAGGGTGCTGACATCGTGGAGACGGCCCAGCGCCGGATCGAGCGCCTTTTCCTACGCGAGGACTTTCGCCGCGTGTTCCCGGGCGAGATCGGTGACATCGAGTTCCCGCCCCGCCACCTCGAGCAGTACAGCACGGCGCTCGAGGCCGAGGTCGACATCGAGCGCATCGCGGGGTCGGGGTTCAAGGTGGTGGTCGACTACTCGTACGGCTCGACGTCGTTCGTGATGCCCAACATCCTGTCCAAGCTCGAGGCCGATGTCCTGGCGGTGAATCCGTTCGCCTCGACGCGGGGGATCATCGGCTGGGACCGCCACGAGCACGCCGCCAGCGTGGCCCGGCTGGTGCGGGCCTCGGGCGCGGCGCTGGGTGCGGTGCTCGACCCCGACGGCGAGCACCTCTCCCTGGTCGACGACACGGGCCACGTGCTGTCCGACGACGAGGCGCTGCTGGCCTACGTGACCCTCGTAGCCGGCCATCTGGGCGAGCGCCGCATCGCGCTGCCCCTCTCGGCCACCAGCCACGCCGACCGCCTGGCCGCCGACCGGGGGATCCAGGTGCAGCGCACCAAGCTGTCCAACCCCGCCCTCATGGAGGTGGCGTCGCGACCGGATGTCGGCTTCGCCGCCAGCACCGACGGCGGCTTCATCCTGCCCGACTTCCTACCCGCCTTCGACGGTGCGGCGGCCATGGTGAAGATGCTCGAGCTGCTGGCGCTCGACGACGTGCCCCTGTCGAAGGTGGTGAGCGGTCTACCGGCGGTGCACATCGTGCACGAAACGGTGGTGACGCCCTGGGAGCAGAAGGGGACCGTCATGCGCTCGCTGGTGGAACTGTCGAAGGACCGGGACGTCGACCTGGTCGACGGCGTCAAGGTGCACCACGACGGCGGGTGGGCACTGGCGCTGCCCGACCCCGAGGAGCCGGTCACGCACCTCTGGGCCGAGGGTGACACCGACGCCGCAGCCCGCCGCCTGGTCCAGGAGTACGCACGCCGGATCCGCCAGTTGCTGCGGTAAGGCGCGAGCGAAGCACGCCGCATGAGGCGCAGCGGATAGGGCGCTCGAGGGCACACACGCGTGGGGATTTGCTGCTGGGCCGCTGCTCAACAGCTGGGCCACCCAGCAGCACTGACCACGGCAAGACAAGAGGATGTGCCTATCCGCGGACGCTCTATAGGGCGCTGACCAGGGCCGGAACAACAAAGTCTCAACCCCCCGTCGAGGGTTGACGCGGTTGACTAGCGTGGGCGCCCATGGACATCCCTTCCGACCTCCGCTACTCGACCGATCACGAGTGGGCCCGTGTCGAGGAGGGGCGGGTGCGCATCGGCATCACCGACTATGCCCAGGATGCCCTCGGCGATGTCGTGTTCGTGGAGGTGCCCGAGGTGGGCACCAAGGTCGAGCGCGGGGCCAGTTTCAGCGAGGTCGAGTCGACCAAGTCGGTGTCCGAGATCTACGCCCCCGTCTCCGGCACGATCGCCGAGATCAACGCCGACCTGGCCGACGGCCCCGAGAGGCTCAACGACGACCCCTACGGTGAGGGGTGGATCTGCATCATCGAGCCCACCGATCGCACACAGCTCGACGAGCTGCTCGACGCCGAGGGTTATCGCGCGTTGATCGAGGGGTGAGCCGTGGCCGACGACGTCTTCTGCAACCAGTGCGGCCACCGCAACCCGGCGGGCTCCAACTTTTGCTCCTCGTGCGGCACGCCCCTGGCGCCGCTCCGCGACGACCCGACGACGGCGACGTACGTGCCGGAGGCGTCCGAGGGCTACGACGACATGGCGGTCGAGTTCGGTGAGGTGCCAGCCGGTGTCGGCCTCCTCGTGGTCAAGCGGGGCCCCAACGTCGGCTCACGGTTCGCACTCGATGCCGACATCGTGCGGGCCGGGCGTCACCCCGAGAGCGACATCTTCCTCGACGACATCACGGTGTCGCGACGCCACGCCGAGATCGTCCGGGAGGGTGGGCGCTACGTGGTGCGCGACGTCGGATCGCTCAACGGGACCTACCTCAACCGCGAACGCGTCGAATCCGCGCCGCTGACCGACGGCGACGAGCTGCAGATCGGGACGTTCAAACTCGTTTTCCTCACCGGGAGGGGAGATGCACCGTGACCCGTGCTCCGTCTGACCGCTCCCACCTGTCGATCGGCGAGGTCCTCTCGCTGCTCCAGGGGGAGTTCCCCGACGTCACCATCTCGAAGATCCGGTTCCTCGAGAGCCAGGGTTTGCTCGACCCGGAGCGCACGCCGTCCGGCTACCGCAAGTTCTACGAGGCCGACATCGACCGGTTGCGCTGGATCCTGCGTCAGCAGAAGGACCACTACCTGCCCCTCAAGGTGATCAAGGACCGGCTCGGCGACGCCGTGCCGCCGGCGGTGGCGTCGAGATCGGCGAACAACGGGATGGCGGTCGCGGCTGCGCAGGGCGAGACCGGGTCGGGACCGGACCGATCCGTGGCCAGCGCCGTGGCCCTCGACGAGCGACCCGGCGTCGCCCCACCCGCCGACGATGCGGTGCCGCTGACGGCGCCCCGGCCGGCACCGGTCGCGCCGTCGGACCCCGCCCCCGATTCCCCTGCGCCGCCCCGGGGTCAGCGACCGGTCACAACCCCGACGGCGGACCGCGTGCCCGCGTCCGCCAGTGCGTCCGACCCGGCGACCGAGGCCCATCGGGGTTCCCGCACGGGCACGCCGGCATCGGCCCCGGCCGGCTCGGTGAGCCTCACGGCCGAGGAGTTGGCGCAGCACAGCGGCTTGGCGATGCGAGACCTCCGTGACCTGGAGCGCTACGGGCTGATCGAGAGCTTCGCCGTGGGTGATTCCGCCTACTACGACGCGGACTCCCTGGTCATCGCCCAAACGGCGGCCGGTTTCCTCCAGCACGGCATCGAGGCCCGGCACATGCGCAGCTACAAGGTGGCGGTGGACCGGGAGGCGGGGTTGTTCGAGCAGATCGTCCTGCCCCTGCTCAAGCAGCGGAATCCGGAGGCCCGCCAGCGGGCTCGGGAGACGATCGCAGAGCTCGTGCGGCTCGGCCAGCAGATGCGGGGCGTGCTGCTGTCCCGCGAGCTGCGGGACGTGGCGGGACCCGCCTGAGGGGCTCCGGAGGGCGCCGAATTCCGCCGGCCGAGGAGTAGGGTGACGGTCGATGACCGTCGAGATGGAACTGGTGAGCGTCGAGGCGCCGGAGCGTCCAACCCGCACGCCGGTGGTCATCCTGCGCGAGGTGGCGGGGCAGCGCCGGGTCCTGCCCATCTTCATCGGGGTGCCCGAGGCGCAGGCGATCGCCTTGACCATGCAGAACATCGAGACCCCCCGTCCGATGACGCACGACCTGATGAAGAACCTGCTCGACGAGGTTGGCGCCCAGGTCGAGCGCATCACCGTCACCGAGCTCCGCGAGGGCACGTTCTTCGCCGAGATCATCCTCAGCGCCCAAGGCGAGGTGCGCACGGTGTCGAGCCGGCCCTCCGATGCTATTGCCCTGGCAATACGCATCGGCTCGCCGATCTTCGCCGAGGAAGACGTGCTCGAGGAGGCCGGCCGCGTCGAGCAGCCCGACGAGGAAGAGGCGGAGCAGGTGGTCGAGCAGTTCCGGGACTTCATCGACCACGTGAATCCCGAGGACTTCGCGCTCTAGCTCTGGAGCCGCCCGGCGTTGACCCCGCCGCTGCCGGGCCGTACCCTCCGTGCCCGTGACACCGGCGTAATTCCGTTGATGTCACGCCCGCGGCAACAAGTAGGAGCATCGTCGTGACTACGACCTCGGACGCGTCCGTCGAGGGGTACAGCGGCAAGCGAGCAGCCGACATCGTCGGTATCAGCTACCGGCAGCTCGACTACTGGGCACGCACCGACCTGATCAGGCCGTCGGTGGCCGACGCCCACGGCAGCGGCACTCGGCGGCGCTACAGCTATCGCAACCTGCTGGAGCTCAAGCTCGTGAAGACCCTGCTCGACAACGGCATCAAGCTCGAGTCGATCCGCGAGGGTTTCACGTACCTGCGCGACCAGCTCGGCGAGGACGTGTCAACGGCCAAGCTCGTCATCGCCGGCACGAGCGCGGTGCTGGTGCGCGAAAACTACGAGCTCATCGACGTCGTCAACCGCTATCAGGGGCAGGGCGTCCTCAACCTGCTGGCCCTCGACGGCGTGAAGGAACAGGTCGACGCCGCGATCGTGGAGCTGTTTCCGGCCAATGGGGACGAGGCTCCGCCGTCCCCAAATGACGGGTCCGCCCTGGGCGGACGCCACCGGGCCGCCGACGGCCACCGCTGAACTCGAGGTGACTCTGCGCACCTCACCGCTCGACGCCCGCCACCGGGCCGGCGGCGGCAAGATGGTTCGGTTCGGCGGGTGGGACATGCCCATCCAGTACCCGACCGGCACATTGGCGGAGCACCGGGCCTGCCGCACCGACGCGGCGGCGTTCGACGTCAGCCACCTCGGCACCGTCCGCGTCACCGGCACGGGCGCGTTCGACCGCCTGCAGGCGGCGCTCACCAACGACCTCGGCAAGATCGCCCCGGGACGGGCCCAGTACACACACCTGCTCGACGAGGCGGACGCATCGGTCCTCGACGACATCATCGTCTGGTGGGTCAAAGACGAGCGGTTCGACGTGATGCCCAACGCCTCCAACACCGAGCGGGTGCTGGCAGCGCTGGGGGGCGACGACGTCACCGCCGGCAGGGCGGTCATCGCCGTCCAGGGCCCGGTCGCCCGGGAGCGGTTGGCGACCGTGGCCCGGGAGGCCGCCGCGGTCGGGCGCTTTCGCGTGGCCGAGGTTGACGTGCTCGGGCGGCCCAGCGTGGTGGCGGGCACCGGTTACACGGGAGAGGACGGGGTCGAGCTGGCCGTCGATGCCGACCACGCCGGTGCGGTGTGGGACGCGGTCGTGGACGCGGGTGTCACCCCGGCGGGACTCGGGGCTCGGGACACCCTGCGGCTGGAGGCCGGGCTGCCGCTCCACGGGCACGAGCTGGGACCCGGCATCACGCCCCTGCAGGCAGGTCTCGGCTGGGTGGTGTCATGGGACAAGGGCGAGTTCCGGGGCCGCAAGGCCCTGGCCGTCGAGCGCGAGCGCGGTGTCGAGCGCAAGCTGCGCGGCTTGGAGGTCGAGGGGCGCCGCCCACCGAGGGCGGACCAGACGGTGACGTCCGGTGGCGAGGCGATCGGGAGGGTGACGAGCGGCAACTACTCGCCCACCCTCGATCGCGGCATCGCGTTGGCGTTCCTGCCCCCGGACGTGGGTGTCGAGCGGGACGTGGCCATCGACGTGCGCGGTAACGCGGTGCCCGCCAAGGTGGTGGCGCTGCCCTTCTACAGGCGGCCAAAGCAGTAGCGAACGCCGCCGCGTAGCCTGGGTTCGTACCCGAGACACAGGGGGTCGCGCGATGTCTTTGGCACCGTTGGTCGACGACGTGCTTGGAGGCGGCCTGCCCATCGCGGTCGAGGCTTACGACGGCAGTCGGTCGGGACCGGTGGACGCGGCGGCGACCATCGTCATCCGTTCGCCAGACGCCCTGCGCCGGATCGTGACGGCACCGGGTGAGCTGGGCCTGGCGCGGGCGTACGTGTCCGGTGACCTCGAGCTCCAGGGCTCGATCTGGCCGCTGCTCGAGCTACGTGATCGCATCCCCGACGTGCAGCTCGAGCCCAAGATGATGCTCCGCCTGGTGCGCGAGCTGGGCGGCTGGCGCGAGGTACGGCCACTGCCGCCCCCCGGCGAGGAGGTGCGCCTCCGCGGCCGGCGCCACAGCAAGGCCCGCGACGCGGCTGCCATCAGCCACCACTACGACGTGTCCAACGCCTTCTACCGCCTGGTGCTCGGGCCCAGCCTCACCTACTCGTGCGCGGTCTGGCACGACCCGGACGACACGCTCGAGGCGGCGCAGGCCAACAAGCACGAGCTGATCTGCCGCAAGCTCGACCTGCGGCCGGGCATGCGCCTACTGGACGTCGGCTGTGGTTGGGGCGGCATGGTCATGCATGCCGCGCAGCACCACGGCGCCCAGGCCGTCGGCGTCACGATCTCTCGGCAGCAGGCGGAGCTCGCCGAGAAGCGAGTGGCCGAGGCGGGGTTGTCGGGCCAAGTGCAGATCCGCGTGCAGGACTACCGCGGGGTCTCCGACGGCCCCTACGACGGCATCAGCTCGATCGGGATGTTCGAGCACGTCGGCGAGGCCCGCCTGGCCGAGTACTTCGAGTGCCTCCGGCGCCTGGTGCGGCCCGAAGGCCGGCTGCTCAACCACGGCATCAGTCGTCCCGCCCGCACCGAGAAGGCGCGGTTGCCACGCCGCAGCTTCATCAACCGCTACGTCTTCCCCGACGGCGAGCTGCACGAGGTCGGTCGTGTGATCTCGATCACCCAGGACGCAGGCTTCGAGGTCCGCCACGTCGAGTCGCTGCGCGAGCACTACGCCCTCACCCTGCGGCGATGGGTGGCCAACCTCGAGGAGCATTGGGACGAGGCGGTTGCCAAGGTGGGGGCGCCGCGGGCACGGGTCTGGCGCCTCTACATGGCTGGCTCGGCCATCAACTTCGAGGCCGGCCGCACGCAGATCCACCAGGTCCTGTCGGTTCCCCGCGAACCCGATGGCAGATCGGGCCTGCCGCTGCGCCCCCGATTCGAGTAGGCGTCAGGCCAGCTGGCGGGCGATGGTGCCGGTGTCGTAGTAGACGCGGGCCCCGATCAGCTGGTCCCCGTCGAAGCTGAAGATGACGGCCGTACGGCAGCGGAAGGAACGGCCGGTGGCCTCGAAGTCGCGGCCCGAGCCCAGGTGGGTCCCGGTCATCCACAGTTCGCTGACCAGGGCATCGTCGCCATGGTGGATGGCGATCACGTCGAAGCGCAGGTCGGGGAAGTAGCCGCGGGTCACCTCGTAGTAGTGGCGGACCTCGTCGGCACCGTCGTACACGCGGTTGTTGCCGATGAGCTCGTAGCGGGGCTGCGTGAAGCAGGCGAGTGCGGCGTCGAGGTCTCCCCGGTTCTGGGCGGTCAGCAGGCGCTCGATCAGCTGTTGCCGGCGTTGGTGCAGCTTGGTTCCGATCGGCGTCACGCCGGCCACGGCACCCCCCGGGGGGACGGCAGTCAGTGAACGCCGATTCCGCCGGCTCCGTGTCGGTCAACGACCTTCATCAGCGCACGTTGCATGATCCGCGGAATCGGCATTCAGTCGAGTAGGTCTGGTTGATCGGCGACGATCTTGTCGTAGAGCGGCTGGAAGCTGAACCAGCCGCCCAGGTGTGACCCGACCTGGGTCTGCGTGAGGGCGGCGTACTCCTCGTCGATCGGTATCGGATCGCCCGCGGCCTCCGCCATCAGCTGCACGTGGCACGACCGATCCATGGTGATGAACCACCATGCCGCCTCGTCGACCGTCTCGCCGACCGTGAGCAGGCCGTGGTTGCGCAGTATGCACGCCTTGGCACCGCCGAGGGTGTGGGCGATGCGCTTGCCCTCCTCGACGTCGAGCACGACGCCCGTGTAGTCGTCGAACACGGTGTGGTCGCCGAAGAACGCGCAGGCATCCTGGGTGAGCGGGGCGAGTTGCTTGCCGAGCGTGGAGAACGCACGACCGTAGGGCGAGTGCGTGTGGGCGGCGGCGATGACGTCGGGCCGGGCCTCGTGGATCTGGCTGTGGATGGCGAACGCCGCCGTGTTCACCGGCCAGTCGCCGTCGACGACCTCGCCCTTGCGGTTGACGCGGATGAGATCCGAGGCCCGAATCAGGCCGAAGCTCATCCCGAGCGGGTTGACCCAGAACAGGTCGGGATGCTCGGGATCGCGGCCGGTCAGGTGGCCGGCGACGCCCTCGTTGAACCCGAAGCGGTCGAACAGCCGGAATGCCGCGGCCATGCGCTGCTTCATGTGCACGCGCGCCTCGTCGGCAGACTCGAACTCGGGGAACTGGTGGGGGCGACGATCGGACATGGATGCTCCTCCCGATGGTCTCAGTATGTAGGGGATGGCGCGGGCGTCAACTCGTCCCACAGTCGCCGGGCCTCTCCCGCCGGATCGTCGACGACGGCGACGTCCCGGTCGAGCAGGCAGGTGGCGCGGCGCTCGGCGTCGTAGGCCGGCCACGGCAGCTCGTCGTGCTCGGGTGAGCCGGTGCGGGCGGCGGTGGACCAGGCCCGCGACGTGCGGTCGGCCAAGCGCCGGGTGGCGTCGTCGATGCCGCCGAGCAACACCTCCACCCCGCGGCGATCGAGGTTGGCGAACGCGAACGGCACGTCGATCGCGTGGCAGGCGCCCAGCACCCCACCGAAGGCCGTCGACGGGTAGTCGAAGCGGTACATCGACACCCGGGGCGCGTGGGCGGCCTGGGCCTCGGCCACGCGGATCGCCGGCATGCGGAACACCCAGTCGGTCATGACCGCGCAGAACAGCCCGTCGAGGTCGGCGGCCGGGCGGGCGTCTCGGTAGACCGCGAGGGTGTCGTCGACCCGGTCTTGCCCGACCACCCTCGCCAGGCGGCGCAGCAAGCGCTCGTCGGTCACGTTGCCATTGCTGCGGGCCTGCAGCTGGAAGAGGTTCCACTCGTCGGCGGTGGTGCCGATGACCAGGTTGACGCCGGCGGCGCTGGCGTCGCGGATGGCGTCGAGCGGGGGCCGGGGGATGAGCGTGCCGTCCACGACCGGCTGGAACGCCAGGCGGCCGACGCCCGGTCCGGCGCCGCCCAGGACCTCGGCGTCGACGGACGCCTGCGCCCGCAGGATGTCCTCGGCCGGCAGCGCCAGCAG